>NZ_JBYUPU010000058.1:0-37362 GCF_058135425.1 Paenibacillus sp. MAH-35 | reverse complement strand
GATAACATGCCTTACTCTTACAATAGGAGATTTTTTATTTGTTTACCATGAAAATGCATCATTTATTAACATTATTAGTAAATAAAAGAAGATGTTTTATGATGTTAGCTTTTATGCAACGCTAGTGCGGTTCGCAGCCCTTATTTTGTCCAAAACCCGCCTGATCTGATCAACTGGTTGAAAATAAGGGGTGCAAACCGCCTTTATTCACCTCGGTTTAGCGAAATGGCCGGAAATAACGGGTCCCAGAGAGGCTTTCGATTCATTGTGGACAACCAAGTGGAAAGGGAAAAGATTACCTTCTGGCGAGTTTTGTCTGGAATCCCCTACCTTACAATCCTTATTCAATCAAGGGATTCCGGACAACCTGTGAGCAGAAGAAGGTAACTTTTCACTTGGAACGGCCTGCTAACACTTCTACACAATGAATCGACAGGCTCCCCAGAGACTCTTATTGTGGTCGGCCGACTGCCGCTATGCGACAAGAAACCGCTCGACTTCGCTGAGAGCTGTTCACCGATCGAGTTTGCATAATAGAGCCTATGCAAGAGTCCATGCGGATTACGGTTCAGCGTCTTTGACCAGGATCTGGCTCAAGAAAGCGGTTTATAGGCCTTATCGTACCCTTATCGTGCGCCAGCGGCACTGCACTCGGCAACGGCAACCGGGTTATGATTGGCAGCTTTCCTAATAATGGTCCAGGGGCGAAAAAGGAATTTCCGGCCTCTAAGGCGAATAAGTTAAGATCGTATTTCTTACCGTTGCTTGCATAAGCATGTCGCAATAGATAAGGTTTCGTTCGCGGCCGGGAATAAAGAGGAGGCAGGTCGATGAGTTATTGCTGCGGAGCCGGGATGATCGGCACGAAAGGCACGCTGCGTCACATCGAGACGCATATTCATAACGTCCCATTGCTGTTTTGTCCGGTATGTCACCGGATCGAGGTGCATTATATGGTGGAGAGCGAGTACGAGATATTGGCGGAGTATGCGCACGGCGACGGGGCGGCGGAAGTCGATTTCCAGGACTACGTCGAAGACAAGACGGAAGCCGGCTTGTACGATAACTGTATCAACGGCGAGGCCGAAGAACCTCTGGATGTGGTGAACCGGCAAATCGATATGGCGCTTGATCTGCTCACCGTCGCCAAATTGCTGAAGGACGACGAATGGGAGCAGCAATTGAAGAGGCGGCTGACAGCCTTGAACGAGCGGCGCAATAAATTTCAGAAAAAAGCGTTCTCCGCCGGACAAAGGCGGGATTGAAGCGGTAAACGTCCCTTTAACAGGGGCGTTTTTTTGTGCCCGCAGACGAGGTGGATTGCTAATTGCTGGATACCAATTTGTGGGATAACGCCGTTTCTCTGCCCAATCGCTTCTTTCTGCATAAATTTGTGTGTTATAATAACAACCATCGGGTTGGGATGACCCCCATATCTTGGGGGAGCAACTCGAAACATGTAGTGTGAGGTGGAACGTTTGCTGCTGGTCTTATTCAAGAAATTTCTGGGAAAACGCCAGTCTCACGACTCTTCCGATATAGCCGAAACTCCGGAGCATAAAGTCAAGCTAATCCAGGAAGGAAACATCCGGCTCCGGAATCAGTTCATAACCGATTATCAGCCTTATGTAGCCAAAGTGACAAGCCGCTTCTGCAAGCGATATATAGATCCGTCCCGGGACGACGAATTCAGCATAGCGCTTGGCGCCTTCAATGAGGCGATCAATCAGTTTTCCCCGGAGTCGGGAAGGTCTTTTTTGAGCTTTGCGGAGACGGTGATGCGACGCCGGCTGATCGATCATGTTCGTAAAGAAACGCGCTTTACGGGACAAATCCCGTACAGTTCCTTCGAAGTGGAGGATGATGAAGACAGCATCGTCAATCCGGTGGAGATTCACCAGGCGATCGAGCATTACGAGAAAGAAAAAACAATCGAAGAACGCCGAAGCGAAATCGTTGACTTCAACCGCTGCCTGCAGGAATTCGGAATTTCCTTTAACGACCTTGTGGACGCTTCTCCCAAGCATAGCGATTCCAGAGAAGCTTTATTCGCCATCGGGGCGTTATTGGCGCGGGATCAGGTCATGATGTCGATCGTGCAGACGAAGAAAATGCTGCCGATTAAGGAGTTGCTGGAGAAGGTGGAGGTATCACGCAAGACCCTGGAACGAAACCGCAAATTCATCATTGCGGTAGCCCTGATCACGAACGGCTCTTATCCTTATTTGAAACATTACTTGAATATCCCCGAAGATCAACCAGGAGAGGAGTAAGGACATGCATAGAGGCATCGTGATGGAAATGACCGACTCGGATGTCGTCGTAATGACGCCTGACGGTCAATTCAAGAAAATTCCCCGTTCGGGACGCGTTTGCCAGGTCGGGGAAGAAATTTTGTTCTCCACTCCTCCAATTCGTCTGAAGCGGCCTGTATGGTCCATAACGTTCGCGCTTACCGCAGCTGTTCTGTTTTGTATCGTTCTATTTACTGGACTAGGGGGCAAATTGGAAGGCGTTAAGCCGATCGTCGCCTATGTGACGCTGGATATTAACCCGAGCGTCGAATTCGGCATCGACAAGGACAACGAGGTGCAGGAAGCGAGAGGACTTAACGACGAAGGCATCAAGCTGCTGGAAGACTTGCTGCTGACCGGAAAGCCGCTGGTCACGGCTACGGAAACATTGATGCAGCGGGTCGAGCAAGAGGGGTATTTTAAAGATGAAGAAGGGGACGTCATCATCTCCAGCACAAAAGTGTACGAAGAAGCGAAAGTGGACGAATCGAGCCTCAGTCAGATCGTTCAAGCAACCGTAACGAAGCATATCGAGCAGCAGCATCCCCAAACCGCCTCCAATATTCAGGTCGCCAGTTTCGTCACTCCCCCGACCATCCGCGAGGAGGCGCTGTCCAAAGGTGTGTCGGCCGGCAAGTATGCCGTCTACTTGAGTGCGAAGGACAACGGAAACGACGTCAACCTGAATCGGCTTAAAGAGGACTCCGTACGTAAACTCGCTCAAGAGGCGGGTGGCTTGAACAAACTGATCGATACAAAAGAAGTGCCGAAAAAAGAAACGCTTTCCAAACTACTGGAAGCCGAGAAAAGCGGCCAGCTCGATCAGAAGGTGAAAGAAAAGCTTGCGGAAAAAAGCAAATCCGACAAGGATGACGACAAAAAATCGTCGAAGCCGAATACCTCCTCCTCCAAAAACGATAACAAAAACGACAATAAAAACGATAAGACAAACAAAAATGACAGTGATCGAGACGACGATGATGACGATGACGATGATGACCGGGACGGCCGGAACAATTCGAACAATCGTCCGGGCGGCAATAACGGCAACAATTCGAACAACGGCAACAAAACGCCTACAGCCGGTCTGAAGCCGGGAACGATCCCCGCCGGTGTAAACGGCAATACGGGCAGCAGCCGCGGACAGGACGACAGGAAGAAGGAAGAAGAGAAGCGCAAGCAGGAAGAACAGAAGAAAAAAGAAGAAGAAAAGCGCAAACAGGAAGAGCAGAAGAAGAAAGAAGAAGAGAAACGCAAGCAGGAAGAACTGAAGAAAAAAGAAGAAGAAAAGCGCAAACAGGAAGAGCAGAAGAAGAAGGAAGAAGAGAACCGCAAGCAGGAAGAACTGAAGAAGAAGGAAGAAGAGAAGCGCAAGCAGGAAGAGCAGAAAAAGAAAGAAGAGGAGAAACGAAAAGAAGAAGAGCGGAATAAGCAAGGCGGCTATCCTGGACGAGATGACGGAAATCGAAGAGGCGACTCCTCCCGATCCGACGATAACAACCGGGGCGACTAGCGCAAAAGCTCGGAAACGAATACAGCTTGGGGCAGCATTTTGTCGACTTTTGTTGCAAAAACGTTCTGTAACTTCCCGGATAGAGGGACTGCAGAACGTTTTTCTTTTTTTCGACATCGTTCCCATTTATTAGTGCTTATTTGCGATTGACGACATATGGAAAAACACACTATGATACTGGTAGTTCGCCGGGGGAGCGCTGCTCGCGAGGCTTGCGGTATATACCAATTGGGTGCGGGGTGTACTTATGTCTGAATTGAGAAAGCAATATGTACGAGCCTTGAACCAGTACTTTCAGGACGGAAGCAGCGGCTCCCACCATCCGGCGGTTGCACTCGGAGAAGCTCTGCAGTCGATCGGACCCGAAGAGCTCGTCCTTCTGCATGAGCAAAGCATGCATATTTTGGCGGCAAGCGCAGAGCCGGAAGAGGCATTGCGCTATTACCGGTTGTCGTTCGTCTTCCTGATGGAGCTGTTCGCTCATTACCGGTTCCAGTTCCGTCATGTCCACAGCAACGAGCAAGTGCTCGAAGAGCTGCGCAATCTGCTGTTCAAGACGCATAACTCGTTCCAGTCTGTGGCAAGCAAATATGAAAACGTTTTACAGCATATGGACAGCGGAATTGTTATATTCGACAGCGAAGGATTCGTATCGTTCGTTAATGTGATGATGGCCAAGTTTCTCGGCATGCCCCGCAAAACGCTGCTTGGGCTCGATCTGCCTGGGCTCGCCGCCCACTCCCGGCTGTCCCGTTCGTTCCGGCGGCTCGTCGTCAAGCTGCATCGGGAAATGTTCCTGTACCGGCTGCGATACCACGAGGTAATCGATGAGAACGGACGGCATTATCTGGTTACCGCTACATACGGAGAAGAGCTGGACGGGGATATTCTGATCAGCGTGAAAGATATAACGGAGTTCAAAAAGATCGAGCAGTCCGCCTACCAGAACGACAAGCTGGCCATGCTCGGCAAAATCGCGGCGGCGATCGCCCACGAGATCCGCAATCCGCTTACCTCGATCCGCGGGTTTATTCAACTGCTGCGCCCGCACCTGGCTCAGCTCGGCAAGGACGAGTACGCACGGATTGTCATCGGAGAGATCGACCGGGCCAACGATATTATTTACGAGTTTTTGAATTCGTCCAAGCCTTCGACGCCGGATAAGAAGCAGGTGCGGGTCGTCGATCTCCTGAAGGAAGTTACGCTGCTGTTCGAAAGCGAAGCGATATTAAAAGGCTGCGATATTCTGTTAGAGGATCTGCCGTCGTCTACGACCGTATGTGTGGACGTCAAGCAGATGAAGCAGGCGCTGCTGAATATTATTAAAAACTCGCTCGACGCGGTCGGCGAGAGCCCTCAGAGCGGACGCGGCGTCATCCGGATCTCCGCTGCGGAGCAAGGAGCCAAAGTGGCGATCAGCGTCGAGGATAACGGAACGGGGATGGATTACCATACGCAGTCCAAGCTGTTCGATCCGTTTTTTACGACGAAGGTCGAAGGCACCGGATTAGGACTTGCGGTATGTTACCGGATTATTAAAAATCACGGCGGACATATTCAAGTGGATAGTACGATCGGCGAAGGAACGATTTTTAAAATAACGCTGCCGCTCTGCTGAGTCCGTATGCTACAATGAGGAGGAACTTTCTACTTTTATACGAAGGACTAATAGTAGCTACGCTTGTAGAGAGGAGAAGCCTTATGCGGTATCGGACATTCGGAAAAATCGGATTTCAGGTGTCGTCGCTCGGATTCGGGGCGATGAACTTGCCCGGGGTTCCGCTGGAGCAGGCCCGTGAGGCGCTGAACTACGCCTTGGACCACGGTATTAATTATATCGATACGGCTGCCGCTTACCGGAACAGCGAAGAGATCATCGGCGAATGCATCTCGCACCGCCGCAGTGAATATTTTTTGGCGACCAAAACGAATAAGCGGGACTACGCGACGGCCAAAGCGGAGATCGAACGAAGTCTGGAACGGTTAAAGACAGACGTTATCGATCTGCTGCAGATTCATTATGTGAACTATGTGCATGAATTCAAGACGGCGATGGAAGAGGACGGGGCGTACCGGGCCGCTATGGAAGCGAAGAAGGCGGGGAAAGTGCGTCATATCGGGATAACCGGACATCGTCCGGAGCTGCTGGCCAAGTGGATTCGGAAAGACCAGTTCGACCAGGTGCTGTTCCATCTGAATTTGGCGCAGCCGTTCGCGCTGGACGAGCTGATCCCGGAGCTGACGCGGCGGGATATGGGCAAGGTGGCGATGAAGCCGCTGTCCGGCGGGTTTATCCAGCCTGTGGAGAAGGCGATTCGCTATCCGTACAGTCAAGACGTCCACGTGATCATCTCGGGCATGGTCAGCGCCCAGGAAGTCAAAATGAATATCGCGGCGATGGAACGGGAAGTGGAGGACGCGGAGCGCGAGGAGCTGGAGCGTCTTGCAATGCGGCTCGGGACGCATAACTGCCGGCGGTGCAACTACTGTTCGTGCCCGATCGGCATTCCGATTCCGGACGTGATGATTTCCAGCAACATTCGCAGCGAGTTCGGACTGCTTCCGAAAGGAAGCGGATTTTATGAGAAGCACAAAGAGAAGATCGTATCGTGCGCCGACTATGAGCCGTGCAAGGAAAAACCGTTGTGCCAGCAGCAGTGTCCTTATCATCTGCCGATGCAGTCGGTTATACAGAAGGCAGCCGCGAGTTATTAAGAGAGAAGGCTCCAGCCGGGGAACGCTGCCGGGAAGCCGATAGATGGACATAAGAAAGCCCGCCTTTTCACAGGCGGGCCTTGGTTTGCTCGAAGATCAAGACTTAACTGGCAGACTCCGTTCGAAAGAGAAAGTTGCGGTCGCTAAGTCGTTACGCTTGCAGCTCGACGCTATGCGAAGTTACGGCAGCGGACGAAGGCATTGGCATCGGCATCGATTCGGCGATATCGTTCAGCGGAATAAGGAGCCGGTTTACTTCGTTTACGGTAAATGGCATTCCGGCGGTTCTCTCCGATAAGTTCGAAAGAAGGATGCCGAATCGGCCCTGTCTTCCTTTGCGGACCCGCAAGTCATATTGGAGCACGGTCAATGCCGCAGTATAGTCGTCAGTAGGTACGGACTCTACGGTCGGAGCTTGTTCGAACGGAACGATAAGCGTTCTGCGGTTCCAGTTCACCGTACCGGGACGAAACGACACGACTAGCCATTCCGGACCGCCGTCGCCGCTGATCAGCTTGACGATTTCGACACCTTTCTGTTCGGGCTTGAGCCGCTGGCTCGTACGGATGTCCGGCAGAAACGGGACGATAAAAATCGGGATGGCGCTGGCGATGTATAGCAGAAGCGGCGATTCAAAAAAGATGCTGGAGCCGAAAAATGCGGCAAATATAATCAGACCCGCTAACAAATATCCCTTAGATTTCATGTGAGCTTCCTCCAACTCGAAGTCGAGCGTTTTCGCGAAAATACGCACTTATTATAGCATATGGGCTTGCGCCTTTGAAGATGAAGTTGTTGGCACCTTGCACAAATTATTTACGGAGAGAGGCACTCATCATGAGGCTGTTCGCAAAACGCATGCGCATCCGGAAACCGTCCCATTACCGTAGCGGCATGACAGCCGCCACGCTTGAAGGCATACCGGCGATCATCTTGTTTCAACTGCTCGGAGGACCGTTCCTTACGGGTTATTTGCTGTACTTGGGTGCCTCCTCGTTCCAGATCGGGATCGTGCTGGCGATCCCCAGCATGGCCAACATGCTGCAAATAGTCGGGGCGCTGCTCATTCAGCGTTATACGAACCGGAAGCTGCTCTTCTCGCTTCTGTGCGGCTTTCACCGCGTCATGTGGGTGGCCGCAGGCGCCCTGCCGCTGCTGCTTCCGAAGGAATTCGGCGTAATCGCTTATATCGCCGTCAGCCTGTTCGGATTTGCCGGGCAAGCGATCGGCTCGGTGTTCTGGACGTCGCTGATTGCCGACATGGTCCCCGCCCGGGTACGCGGCCGTTATTTCGGCATCCGCAACACGATTTTGTGGGCGGGCGGCTGCCTTGCTATCCTGGTGTTCGGACAAATTCTCGACCGGATGCCCGAGCCGGAAGGATTTTATATTTTGTATATCGTGGCGGCGGTTTGCGGTGTGCTGGACATCGTCCTGTTCCTGAAGTATCCGAGCCCTCCGTTCGAGAAGTCGGAGCAAACGAATATGACCGCGATGCTGAGCGTGCCGTTTCGTCATACGAAGTTTTTGAAGTCGATGCTGTTTATTTCGCTGTGGCTGTTCGTTCAAGGGATCTCCGTCCCGTTCTACAACTATGTCATGATGGATATTATGAAGATCAGCTACAACTGGATCTCGATCGCCACCTTAACGCAAAATGTCGCGATGGTAGCCGGTTATTTCATGTGGGGGAACTTAAATGCCAAGTATGCGACCCGAAGACTTCTGTTCTGGACGCTGCCGGTTATCGCTTTGTCCTGCATGGGGTGGGGGGCGCTGCCCTTTATGCCGGATAAGGCTGTCCTGGTAGTTATACATATGCTGATCGGCGTCGGAGTAGGCGGGTTTAACCAGCTGATGTTTAATTTCGTCGTCGGCGATACGCCGAAGAAGGAGCGGCCGATGTTCATCGCCGTCTTTTACGCGCTGACGGGACTGGCCGGGTTCTTAGGTCCGCTGTCCGGAGGAGCCGTATACAAGATGGCGGCGGGAGCTCCGGTAGGGGTAGCGTTGTACGGGATATCGCTGGGTGTAGGCGTTCTGATGCTCGTGGTGGCGGCGACGATCGGTTCGCGCGTGCTGCTGGACAAAAAACTGCAGGTCCGCCGACTCGGCGGCACCGGCTGGAGGAGAAGCGGATGAGAAAACGAATCGGGATTATCGGATTGGGAGATATTGCACATAAAGCTTATTTGCCGGTGCTTGCGTCGCATCCGGAGGCGGAGATCGCCGCCGTGCTGAGCCGCTCGAGGGAGACGGTGGAGCGGGTGGGCGAGACGTACCGGATCGCGAAGCGGTTTACGGAGCTGTCGGAGCTGCTTCGCGAAAATTTGGATGCGGTATTCGTGCACAGCACGACGCAGACGCATGCCGATATCGTGATGGCTTGCCTGGAGCGCGGGCTTCACGTGTATGTCGACAAGCCGATCTCGTACCGGCTGGAGGAGTCCGAGCGGATCGCCGAGGAAGCGCTGAAGCGGGGCAAGCTGGTCGCCGTCGGTTTTAACCGCCGTTTCGCGCCGATGTACGCGGAGGCGAAGCGGTGGGTGGAGGAGTTGGGCGGCTTCGACTTGTGTATCGCGCAGAAGCATCGGATGCACCCGCAGCAGCAAAACGCTAAAGAAACGATGTATGACGACATGATTCATATGTTCGATCTGCTGCTCTGGCTCGGCAAAGATTCGTATGAGGTGACAAGCTGGCTTGGCGAAAAAACGGCGGACGGAGCGCTGCTTCATGCTTCGGGGAGCCTCAAGTCCGGCCCGGCCGCTTCCTTCGTCAGCATGAGCCGCAGAGCGGGCGGCGATCTCGAGAAGCTGGAGCTTCACGGCGGCGGACGTTCCGTAGAGGTCGTCAACCTGGAGTCGGCCGTATTTCGCGACCGGAACGAAGGCGAGCGCAGCCGGCGCTTCGGCAGCTGGGACAGCATTTCGTACAGACGGGGCTTTACCGGCATCATCGACCATTTCTTCGCTTCGCTGGACCGGCCGGACCGGTGCACGATCAGCGCTGACCGGGTGATCGAGACGCACCGGCTTGTCGAGAAGCTTAGCGGGATGCTGCGATAAGACCGGGCTTTTTTGGCATACTAGAGCTAGCGGCAACTGCGACCGGAGGAGCGGATCAGATCAAAACAGATCAGATCAGGCCCTTACTCTCCATAGCCGATGGCAAGAACAAACGCCAGCGACAGAAACGCGCAAAGCGGCACATACAGATACGTGTCCATTTTGGAGAACGTCGTAGCCCGCTTTTTCTTGAAAATCCCGAAAAGGTTGAATTCGCCAATTACCCGAAGCGCAAATACGACGGCACATACCCATACGCCGACCCGGACGATAAAGTCCTGAGCGGGAAAGCTGAACTCGACCAGACCGGTCCGAAGCAGGAGAAACAGTCCGGCCGAGCTGACGAGCAGCGCGATGAGAAGCGTCTCCCACACGCCTGGGACGAATGCCCGTTCGCCTTCCTGCTCGGGGATCACAGCCCTTGTCCCCCACTGCCCGCCCAATGCCCAGAAGACATGCAGCAGGCCGATAGCAAACAGGATACATGCAGCCAGTACAACGATGATGGTTACCATTCCGATCTCCTTCTGCCGCTGCTACACTGCTCGGCAACTTCATGTTGTGTAATAACCTATCGCTGGGCGATCCCTTCCCATATGACGTCCAAATACCGTTCGAACATGTCGCCGATCCTTGAATGTTGGTTATGCGGCAGCGACCACGACATCATGGTCTGGAGGTAGACACCGAGGACGGTGGAGACGATGACGTCCGTGTCCCAGCGGCTGTTCAGCTTCCCGTTCCGTCTGGCCCGGTCGATCAGGGAGGCGAGGCTTTGCTGCAGCCGCCGGATGCTTTTCGACTCGTTCTCGAACAGGTAAGCCGACTTGATCACTTCGACGATGGAGAGCTTCATCAGTTCCCCATTTGACGTATACCTCTGCAGCAAGTCGGTTAATACGAGCTTGAGCTGCTCTTTCGGCTCCGGGACATCTTGATACTCCTCCATGCCCCTGTTCAACACTTCGAGCTGGGATTCCCCCAAATACAATAAAATTTCTTCTTTTTTCGTAAAGTAATTGAAAAACGTCCCTTTGGCGATGCCGCAGGCGGAGGCGATTTCTTGAACGGTCACCTGCTCGAAGCCTTTTTCTTGAAAGAGCTGGAGCGCCTGCACGAAGATTTGTTCTTTTAAAGCTTTTTTGCGGGTTTCTCTCAGCATTGGAGTTCACTCCTGAATCCATAAGCGACCTTGGTCATAATTTGACTAAGGTCATTTTAATTTCTTCTGCGCTGTTTTGTCAATCGGCGTCATTCCGGCCGTCGGTGATGCGGCAGCAAGCGGCTAGATGTTTACAATTCTCTCAATCTGTCAACTCTTGTAATATCCCAATCTATCACTACTAAACGAGGAGGATGTTACTATGGCTGCTAGATGGAAGAAATGGTGGATAACCGCGGCGGCGGGAATCGCGCTGACGATCGGTGTGGGCGAGGCGGTCCAGGCGGAGCTGACTCCGGCGGAGGAGTGGGCGTTAGTCGAGCATTGGTCATACGCCGCGGAGGCTTGGAGCTTGCGGGAGGCCGCCCTTCAGCAGGCGAATGAGAACGAATCGGGTGAAAGAGCCGGGACGGATACAGTTGCGGCTGCGGCTACCTTTGGAAGCGAGGCGGCGGAGCTGGACGCTTCGGCGATCCAACTGCTCCAGTATCAAGTGAACGCGGGGGATACGTTATATAAAATATCGAAAGCTTTCGGCGTTACGGTCGAGGACCTGCAAGCGCTCAATACGCTGGATAATCCGAACCGGCTGAAGGTCGGACAAATGCTGGAGATTCCGCAGCTTGATGCGGAGTGGAGCGAAGGCAGCGCGGACCGGCCGGTCGTGCAGCGCGTACTGAGCTCGACCTTGACCGCTTACACGGCCGGCAAGGAATCCACAGGCAAGACCCCTTCGCATCCGGCTTACGGCATTACGCGCAGCGGCAGCAAAGCGGAGGAGGGGAGGACGGTCGCGGTAGACCCGTCCATCATTCCGCTCGGCTCGACGGTGCTGATCGAAGGGATCGGCGTGCGCAAAGCCGAAGATACGGGCTCGGCCATTAAAGGCGCTCGCATCGACGTTTTCATGAACGATTTGAAGGAAGCGGTCGATTTCGGAGTGAAGAAAAACGTCAAAGTCTTCGTTCTGGCCGACCGCAGCGCCTGACGGCTCTGGGAGAGACCGTGAACGGAGAAAACTAGACCGAGACTGAGAAGCGAGAACTGAGACTGAGATCTGAGACTAAGAACCGAGAACCGAGAACCCAGAACCGAGAACCGAGAACTGTTCATACTCGCACGGCACCGTGCCGCTGAGACTCGTGCGCCTGTGTGCCGGTCATTTTCTCCGGAAACTGACCGGAGGCCGCCCCCAGTAGCGGCTGTATACGCGCGAGAAATGGCTGACATCGGCAAATCCGCTTAGCGCGGCGGCCTCGTACACTTTCATGCCGGATTCGAGCAGCGCCTTCGCGCGTTCCATTCGCCGGTTTTGCACATACTCGGTGAACGGCAGACCGGTTTCCTTTTTGAACAGGCGGCTTAAGTAGACGGGATGGATGCCGGTATGACCGGCGATTTCCTGAAGCGACAGCTTCTTATGCAAGCTTTGCTGCACGTGGGCGAGCACTTCGCGAATGATCGGATGCCGGGCTGTATCGGCCGTCCGTTTCGCTGCTGCAAGCACTTCGTCCGCCAGCCGCTTCAGCAGCTCCAGGCCTTGCTCCGGATATTTCGCGTCCAGTGCGGCAAGCGGGTTGTCCGCGATGCCGAAGCTTTCGCCAAGACTCCATCCCCGGCGTTCGGCATGACGGACGATCAGCAGGCACCCGTCCAGCAGATGGACCCGCCAATTGCCGGGACCGGCAGAAAGCTCGATCCGGCTGCTCCACCATGCGTTCAAAGCATCGTTCACTTCGTCGGGACGGCACGTGTCCAGCGCAATATGGAGCCACTGCTCGGCATCGCCGCGGGTTGCGGCCGCTGCTCCTTCTTCAACCGGAAGCGCAGCGTCACTCGTTTCACCTGCCGGGCCGCTGCTTGTCCGCTTGCGCTCCGGTGCCGCGAACGATAACCCGACGCTCACAGGCTCCCCGCGGGCAGCATCTTCCTCGGCATAGATCCGTACGGTTCCTGTGACCCGGTCGTATTTCCAGCCGGACAGCGTCTTTTTGGCTGCGTAACGAGGGTGCTGCTCCGGGCACTGTTCGCCGTTCAGCTTAAGAAGAGACGGCTTCCTGCCGGTATGGACGACAAGCTCATAGCTGCGCTTAGCCGGCATACCCTCGTATATCCCTTTCCGCGGCCAGATGAGCAGGACGGTACGTTCGTCGTCCGAATCGCATTCGATCCGGGTCGTCGCGGCATACCCGTCCTCGTATTGGAAAGACTCCCCGTCATCCTCATACAGAACGGTCTCGCTTTGCCCGCTGGGGTAAATATGAAGCGTGATTCGTTCCGGAGACGACCGGCCGACATAATCCATATCCGGCCACATCGGCACGATCGCCCCCGCCCGCACGAATAAAGGGCCCCCTGCCTGCTCCGGAGGGCGGTACTCGATCTCGGCCGGCCCTTCGTAACGATCGCCCGTCCAGAAATCCGTCCATGACCCTTCCGGAAGATAGACGCGATCCGTAAAGACGCCCACTAGCAAATAATCGCCGAGCATATACTGCCGGCTCAAATCGCGGCAGGCCGGATCTTCGGGAAACAGAAGCGGCATCGCCCGAGCGATCGGCATGCCGGTAAGCATGGCCGTGTATGCGGCTGAGTACAGATAAGGCAAGAGCCGATAACGCAGCCGGGTGTACGTCCGGAATAAGTTCCGCTGCCGTTCCTCCAGAAAGCAAGGATGCCGGAAATGCCGGTCGGAATTGTTTTGCGCCCAAGGCAATAATAAACCGGCGTGAATTCCCTCGGGAGCGTCGACATGAATATGGATCGCCGTATGCACATGGCCGGACAGCCCGGAATTGAGAGCGGATACGATGGCGGTGGAACGCAAGCCGTATTTCCCGCTTTCGGTGGCTGTATATTGCTGCATTCCCGTGTACCCGACGACCGCGTGAATCATCGGCCGTTTGCCGGTTTGCTCCCGGTACCCGTCATACATTTGCTTGCCGAGCATTAGCGGGTACAGATTGTGCAGCTCGTTGTCCGACATCCCGTTCTGCCACTGCCTCTCCGGCTGACCGAGCGTCTGCTTGCCGCTGACGAACTTAAACGCGTCGACACCGTCGGAGACGAATCGGCGCATGGAATCGAACCATGATTTTTCCGAGGAGACTTCTTCGGTTGCAGGGGACCGGGCCAGTTGTTCCTCGTATCCGGACAAGTCGTAATCGCAATCCATCGACAGACTCAGCTTGAAGCCGTGACGGTGGAGCGTATCGATAAACGTCAGCGTTCCTTGCTGGCCTTGCTGGGAGACGACGAAACGGCGGGGATCCCAGCTTATGGGAGCGGAACTCTCTTCACCCGAAGCCATCCATCCGCCTACGAGCCCGATCAGGTCGCACGGAATCCCCTCCTGGCGGAACTTCAGCGCATCCTCAAGTACTTGGCGTCCCCCGGTCTCCACCGAGCAATAATAATGAAGCCCGTACGCCCATATCGGCAAAAGACGCGGTTTACCGGCAATCCCGGTGTACCGATTCAGCAGCTCCGCATACGTATCGCCGCTGATCAGATACACGTCCAGGCCGCCCTCGGGGCCTTCGATCCGGATCTCGCCACGCGCTTCGTGCGCGATGTCGATAGTATGCCTCCACGTCGTGTTCATCAGCAGCGCCCAGCCCCGGCTGCTCATCATGAAAGGAATCGGCGCATGATAGTTCGTGCCGGACACCCACATGTCCACCTTCTGCCCGCGCCGCTCGATCTGGTCGGGGGCGACGTCCCCCAGTCCGTATATACACTCGTCACCGTCTAAGACGAGCCGCAAGCCAAAGCCGCCGCCCGGATGCGACCAGGGCGGAGACGCCGTCTCCGTGCGGACTCGCTCCCCGCCGCCCCAGCTAAACAAACCGTCAGCGAGCGCGACACGCAGCTCCGCTTCTTCGGTGCGGACGTGCACCGTCTCCCCGTCCATACTGGTCGTATAAGGACAGCGTTCCCCGGGCTGCCGAATCATCCCGTAACGAATCAGTCCCGACTCGGGAAACTGGCCGGAGCCGCTGTATTGAATCCGAAACGTATGGGGCGAGACCGGACTGATGCGTACCCAGCCGCCTTGATGCAATTCAAATAAAAAGCTGTTCGGTTGCTTGCCCAGCGTTCTCACCTCCGTTATCCCTCATCATACCATCGGGGACTCGGAAGCGGACGAAAAAGTTTCGAAAAGTCATGAAATTTGAAAAAGTGTTTATCTGAGTCCATGAAAAAGTCATCCCGCTCCCATATACGGCTTGCCGGAAAATTGTTAACCTGTTGTTGTAAAGAGGTTTAGCACTCTATCGGCTAAAGGGGGACGAAGAGCGACATGTCATTTCGGTTTGCGATTATCGGATGTCGCCACGGGCATATCTCGACTTTTATTAAAGAGATGCTGGATGCCGGTCATACGTGCGTCGGTATATACGATCCGGAAGATTGGAAGCTGGCGAACCGGTACGCCGAGCTGTACGGGATCCCGCTCGCGGGTAACAGGGAGGAACTGCTGGCGTCCTCTGTGCAGATCGTAGGTTCCTCAGCGGTGAATAATGAGAAAATCGAGCTGATCGAAGCATGCGAACGAAGAGGCATCCATATCATGCTCGACAAGCCTGCCGTTACGGACCGGGATGGCTTGCAGAGGCTCGAGGCGGTCGCGGAGCGGGGAGCGATCCAGATCGGACTGATGCTGCCGAAGCGGTTCAGCGGAGCGATGACGGTGCTGAAGCGGGAGATCGTTGCCGGTACTTTGGGCAAAGTGGTTCATATCCATATATCCAGTCCTCATAAGCTGATGCCGTCCGCCCGGGATGCGTGGCATTTCTCCAAGAAGCAGAACGGCGGTGTGCTGATCGACCTGCTTATTCACGATACGGACTTGCTGCGCTGGCTGACCGGGCGAGAGATCGTCTTGACGCAAAGCGTTCTGGCCAAAAATATATTGCCGGAGTATCCGGACTTTTATGACGTTGCCTCCGTGCAGGCGGTGCTGGACGACGGGACGACCGCACAGCTGTATGCGGATTGGCATACGCCGGATTGCAATACGGACGGGCGGTTTAGCCGGATCGTCGTGGCCGGTACCGAAGGATATGCGGAGTGGAGCGTAGGCTACGATGCCGCGGACGGGAAAAACAGGGCGCAGCTGCGGATTACCCGGGGAGATGCGTCGGATCAGCTGGGTACGGTCATGACGCCGGATGCGGTGGCCGCGACTTCCGTATCCGATTTTCTCGATCGCGTGGCCGGCCGTCCCGGCACGTTTACGCACCGCGATATCATAGAGGCCAGCAAAGCCGTCATTGAGGCGGACGAGCGAGCCGTAGTCAGGAACAGATTCGGGTAAGTTTAGTTTGCAATCCAGGCTTCACAGCCAGCCATTCCGGAGAGGAGAACAAGATCATGAACAAAAAACGCGATAAGTCTAATGTGGGCGCCGCGGTAGTCGGACTGGGGAGGGGCCAGACGCACGTAAACGGGCTGCTGCGCGCCAAAGGCGCGGAGCTGCTCGCGGTATGCGACAAAAACAAAGAAGCGGCGGACCGGTTCGCCTCGCAGCACGGGATCGATGCGTATACCGATCTCAGTTCGCTGCTGGAGCGCGAGGATATCGACCTGATTCACGTCTGCACCCCGAGCGGGCTGCATACCGAGATGCTGCTGCAGATCGCCGAAGCGGGCAAGCATGCGATTACCGAGAAGCCGCTCGATATTACGCTCGAACGAATCGACATGGCGGTTGAAGCGTTCGCGAAGCGCAATTTGCAGTTCGGCTGCATATTCCAGATCCGGCTCATGCCCGCGATCCGCCATATGAAGCAGGCCGTCGACAGCGGACGTCTGGGCAAGCTGTTCATGGCGAACGCCCACATTCATTTTTACAGGACGCAGGAATACTACGAGCAAAACGGCGGCTGGAGAGGAACGTGGGCTTGGGACGGAGGAGGCTCGCTGATGAACCAGGCGATTCATACGATCGACCTGATGCAGTGGATGCTGGGGCCGGTCGAGTCGGTCATCGGACATACGCAGGTCAGCACGCACCGGATCGAGACGGAAGATACGGGAGTAGCGCTGCTGAAATTCGCAAACGGTGCCTGCGGAACGATTGCCGGTACGACCTCGGCGTATCCGGGCTTCGGCACGTCGCTGGACATCTACGGCGAAGACGGCGGAATCGGGATGAGAAACAATCAGATTACGAACTGGAAAATCCGCGGCGACCAGATGGCGGCGGAAGAAGCGGCAGTAATCGGAAACGCCGAGCTGAACGTGACAAACGATACGACCGGCGAGCAAATTCAGGATATGATCGACGCCGTCCGCAACAACCGTCCGCCGCTCATTACCGGCAAGGAAGGCCGGGACGCGGTCGAGATCGTGCTCGCGATCTACGAATCTTCCCGCACGGGCAAGGAAGTCCGGCTGCGCTGACCGATCAGCGGAGGAGAAGAACGCGTACACGTAGCAGCAGAGATGCGGGCTTTAAAACGCAATACGGCTCTAAAGCACAATGTGGCTCTAAGACACACTGTGATCCTAAAACAAAATACAGCTCTATAACACCATGCGGCCCTAAACACAATAAGAGTCCCTGGCACCCTTTATTTTCGGCATATTGGCACGATTGAAGCAAATAGGAGCGGTTTGCGCCTCTTATTTCATCCGCTGGGTTCGTTCTGTACCCGTTTCACGGATAATAAGGGCTTCAAACCGCTCTTATTTCTCTGTCCGAGCCGGTTTCAGGCAAAATAAAGGGTGCAAACCGCTCTTATTCAAGCGAATTCTCGTCCAAGAGTGGGTGGCTCGGGCTCCGGACCGGACCCCGACCCCGAAGCCGACCCCGAACCCGATCGCGGTCCCTGGCCCTACAACATCTCGATCTCAACCTGCCCGATGCTGCGGTCCTTCAGCACGATCCGCCCTTCGATAGGCGTGCCGGCCCGGTCGACCAGCTTCAGCTTGCTCGTGCGGCCTTTCTCGATCAAGCTTTTGATCATCGCAGGCGTGAGCGTTTTGCCGAGGCTTTGTTTCCAGATGACGAACTTGCAGCCGGTTTTATAGTTGCTGCAGCCGTAGCCTTTGTTGCCCATAAAGATACGGCCCCCGCAGCCTTCGCGCGGGCAGTCAGCGATATATTCGCGCTCGCCGGTCTGGGCTGCCGCGCCGCCGGACGCGCCTTGCGCGCTTCCGCCTGCGCCGCTGACGTTGCCGCTGCGCGCGGCACCACGCGTCTTCGCTCCCGCCGCAGCCGCAGCCGCAGCGCCGTTTTCACCGCCCGCCGCTTTCGCGCCCCGGGCGGACTTGCCCTTGCCTTTGCTGCCGCCCTTGCTTCCGGCAGGCGGCTCGGGCGCTTCGAAGGCGGCTTTGGCCGCGCGCGGCTGGACGCGTACCTTCTCGACGATCGAACGGGTGAACTTCTTCACGTTCTCCATAAACATGGCGTCCGACGCCTGGCCGCGGGATATTTCGTGAAGCCGCCGCTCCCATTGCCCGGTCATCTCGGGCGAGGTGAGCAGCTCGATGCCCGCGCCGCGGATCAGCTCGACCGCGGACCGCCCTTTCTGCGTGATGGCGATCCGTTTGCCCTGCATTGTTACGTAGCCGACGTTTTTCAGCCGCTCGATGATCGCGGCCCGCGTCGCCGGCGTGCCGAGGCCGCCATCCTTCATCGCGTCGCGCAGCTCCTCATCCTCAAGCTGCTTGCCGGCGCTTTCCATCGCCTTCAGCAGCGTTCCTTCCGTATACGCCTTCGGCGGCTGCGTTTCCTTTTCCTTGGCCGCCGAATCGCGGCAATGCACCGGATCGTCCGCGTTCAGGACGAACGGCGTCTCGACCAGCTCTTCCTCCGGCTCGTTCGAATCGCCGCCTTCCCCGTCTTTTCCTTCGGCGTTTTTCCCGCCTTTGCCGCCCGGCTTTTTGCCGGTATCCTTGGCGCTTGTTTTGTCGTCTTCGTAAATGACTTTCCAGCCGAGACTGAGCAGCTGCTTGATCGTCGTTTTGAACGTTTCCTTTTCGACCTCGGTTAAGATCGAATGCACCTTGTACTCCGCAGGCGGGTAAAAATGCGACAGGAAGCGCCGGATAATAAGATCGTACAGCTTCTGCTCATCGGGGCTCAGCGAACCGGCCCGTTTGGCCGTCGGCAGGATGGCGTGGTGATCCTCGACCTTGGCGGGATTGCAGACCGTCTTGTTGTTTTTGTGCACTAGCCGCTTCTCGGCCCCGCCGGCCAGCTTCTCGTACGGTGTGCCCCGCAGCGCGTCGAGCGCCCGGTGCATCTCGGGAATGTTCTGCTCGTTCACATAGTTGGAGTTGGTCCGCGGGTACGTGATGACTTTATGTTTCTCATACAGAGCTTGGGCGATGTCGAGCGTCTTTTTGGCGGGGAAGCTGAATTTGGCGTTGGCCTCCCGCTGCAGCAAGGTCAAGTCGTACAGCCGGAACGGATATTCTTTCGTATCCTTGACCTCGTAGCTGGCGACAGCGCCGGGCTTGCCCTTCACCTTGGCGGCGAGCGCTTCCGCTTTCTCCCGGTCCGTAAGCCGCTCTCCCTGCCACAAGCCGCGATAGGACGTCTCCTGCTGGTCGAAAAACGCCTCGACCTCGTAAAACTTCGCTGACGTAAACGCCTCGATCTGCTTTTGACGGTCATACAGCAGCGCGAGCACGGGCGTCTGTACGCGTCCGACCGACAGCAGCTCGTTGTGCTTCGTCGTGAAGGCGCGCGAGCCGTTCATCCCAATCAGCCAATCGGCTTCGCTCCTGGCGCGGGCCGCCCGGGTCAGCGGCTCGTACTCGCTGCCGTCCTTCAGCTCCGCAAAGCCGCGGCGGATCGTCTCCGGGGTCAGGTCGGAGATCCACAGCCGCCGTACGGGCTGGCGCAGCTTCAGATGCTGCTGGATGTAAGCGAAGATCAGCTGGCCTTCGCGCCCGGCGTCGCATGCGTTGACGATATCCCCGCAGTCTTTGGCCAGCGTCTGGATGACCTTGAGCTGATCCTTGGTTCTCGGGTTCGGCAGCAGTTTGAACGAATCGGGTACGATCGGCAGATCGTTGAAGTTCCATTTCTTATATTTTTCATCGTAATGGTCAGGTTCCGCGAGTCCGATCAGATGGCCGATCGCCCAAGTAATGACGTAACGCTCCCCTTCGAGATGCGTGCGTTTGTTGGCCGCTTTCGGTTCGATGGCGGCGGCGATATTGCGGCCCATGTCCGGCTTTTCGGCGATAATTAATGTTTTCAATGCATGTCCTCCGGTACGGTAGTAGCTTGTCCCGTCATCTTCGATCAACCTCCATACTATCATAAACCGGGCGGATGCGTCAGGGGGAGATGGGCGCGCACACGTGAAGACAAGCAGCTACAAAAAAATTCGCTGACAGGGATAAGAGGCCACTTCTGCCTGTTGGTTTCCGTGTACAATGAAGGGAGTCACTCGAAAGGCAGAGGAGGACGTCCTAGTGAAGCGGTACGATTACTTGATTGCAGGCGGCGGCATTATTGGACTGACGATTGCGCGGGAATTGAAGCGGCGTTATCCCGAAGCCCGGATCGCCGTGATCGAGAAGGAGCCGGATGTAGCGAAGCATTCCAGCGGGCGGAACAGCGGCGTTTTGCACGCCGGGTTTTATTATACGGCCGACAGCCTGAAGGCGAAATTTACCCGGGACGGCAATGAAGCGATGCAGGCGTATTGCCGGGAGCATGGTCTGAAGCTGAACCGGTGCGGGAAACTGGTTGTAGCGACGGACGAGTCGGAGCTGGCCGGACTGGAGGAGCTGAAACGGCGCGCCGAGCGTAACGGCGTCGAGCTGATCTGGGTCGATGAGGAGGAGACGGCGCGGATTGATCCGAACGTGAAGACCTTTAAGAAAGCTCTCTATTCGCCGAATACGGCGTCGGTCGACCCGGTGGAAGTGTGCATGTGCATAAAAAAGGAAGTCGCTTCGCAAGGCGTCGATTTTTTCTTCGATACGGCTTACGCGGGGCATAAGGGCGATACGATCCTGACGAACCGCGGACCGTTCGGCTGCGGCTATTTCATTAATTCGGCCGGTCTGTATGCGGATCAAGTAGCGCACGACTTCGGCTTCGGCAGGAAATATACGATTATTCCGTTTAAGGGTATCTACTTGAAATACGCCAAAAACAAGTCGGATGTCCGTACAAACATTTACCCGGTGCCGAATCTGAACAATCCGTTTCTCGGCGTCCATTATACGAAGACGGTGGACGGAAGCATCAAGATCGGGCCTACGGCGATCCCCGCCTTCTGGCGGGAAAACTACAAAGGGCTTCACCGGTTCAAGCTGTCCGAGTTTTTTCAAATTTTATTTTATGAAGCTAAGCTGTTCTGGACCAACTCGTTTCATTTCCGGAGGCTGGCGGTGGAGGAAATGAAAAAATATAACAAAGCGAACTTTATCGGGCTCTCGCTAAAAATGATCAAGCAGCTCGACCCTAAAGGGTTCGGCGATTTTCTGCGGCCGGGCATCCGCGCCCAACTGCTCGACAAACAAACACTGGAGCTGGTTCAGGATTTCGTGCTGGAAGGCGACAGCCGGTCGATGCATATTTTGAATGCCGTATCGCCGGCCTTCACCTGTTCGCTGCCTTTTGCCGCCTACGTGGCGGATCAGATTGAAGAGAGACGGGCCGCCGCACCCGCTGCGCCGTCTTCACAAGGAACGCCTGTGCTGCGCTAGCGGTTTCGGTGCAAGTAGAGGGAAGCGGGCCGCCGGTCTCCGGAGACCGGTAAATCTGGCGGCGCTATACGCCGCCCGCCGGGAGGCGGCAGCCGGACAGCCGAGGAACGGGGAGCGTCCGGATAGGCCGAACGAATGCGAGTATGGGATTTCGGAGGGCAGCGACACCGGCGTTACCGCAGCTTGTATATGTAATATTCCGATCCGGCTTCCAGCTTCGGATACCGCTCTTCGAGCGTCTGTCTGAGCAAGCCGTCCGGGTCTCCGTCGATGTAGCCTTTTAACGGCACGAAATAAACGGCTCCCTCCCGTACGAAGTAATTGAGCTCCGCGACCGGGTCGCCCGGGATCGAATTGGTCACCCGCCAGCCGGCTCTGTGGGAAGCGTTCAGCAGAGAAGGATCATCGGTACCGGTGACGATGAGATCGTCCGGTGAAGTCAGGCGCTCTACGACTTCGGCTTGGCGAATAAGCTCATCGTTCTGGATGCCGATGACCGGCGCGACTTGCCGGTAGCTTTCCGCGCTTAAGACGGCTAAGACTGCCGCCGCCCACAAGCCTGCTGCGAGCAGGGAACGGTTGGAACCACCTGTACCGTTGCCGCCCCGTCGCCTCCGGTTCGGCTCACGGCCAAGCTTGGTCCATAGCTCCAGTACCCCCGCTGATAGCAAGGCGATCAGCGGTCCGGCAAAAATCATATAATAAGGGAAGCGGATGACCGCTACAATCGTTGCGAGCTCGGCGGCGATCGCCAGTGTCCAGACGAGCAGGGGGAAGTCTCTTCTACGGACAAGGAGCAGGACCAGGCCGGCCGCAGCGACAACCAGACCTGTCCACGTAAACGCTTTCGGTATCTCGGTGGCAAAAAACTGCCGAGCTTCCGACGACCACGCCGCCGTCGCAAATCGCGGAACGATATGTTTGGAGGCGATGCCCGAGACGAACGTCGATTCGGCTAACGTCCCGAGCCATGCGTAATAGACGTATGGCGGCAGCAGCGAGAGCAGGGCAAAGCCCCATAACTCCAGCCGCTTGAACACACCGCCTCGGTACTTGGCGATCACCATAGCCAGCATCGGGACACCGACGAACACGGTCGGAATTTTCTCGCATATCGCAAGCGATGTGAACAGGGCGGCGGCGAGCAGCAGGCTCCGCTTTTCTTTGGCGATCCATTCCGAGAACCAGTAAAACGCCCCGGTATAAAAAAACAACGCCGCCGATTCGGGCATAATCGCCCGCGAATACAACAGATTCAGAGGCAGCAGGCCGTACAGCAGCAAAGCGAACAGAGCTGCTGCAGCCGAATAACGCCTCGCCGCGATCCGGTATACGAACCAGGCCGAACCGATGAAAAACGCGATCGGCACGATCCGGGCCGCTATATAACTGTAGCCGAACAGCTTGTACAGCAGGGCGATCAGAAACGTCGTAATCTGCAGCTCCAGCTGCGCATAGTTGGGCATTGGCCCCTGGTAGTTCAGTTGGGGATACAGCACGTTAAACTGATGCTCGACGAAATTGCGGGCCATCGCCTCCGTATCGGATTGGCGCCAGGAATCGTAGCCGAACGGGGAGTCGCCGATGTGCGGCAGCCGGATCGCGAACAGGAACAGCAGGGCCAGCACCGGCAAAGTCCGATGTGTGAAGAGTCGCTTCCATAACGAACGAACGTTCATTTGTTCGGCGGTAGGATGAAGTGGATGTTCCGCTGCTTTTGACGTTTCCGAAGGAGCGGGGGGCCGCCGGTCCGGATCAGACCTGGAGTCTGGGTAACGGATGGATGCGGCCTGTCCGGTATGTTCGGTATGACCGGTATGACCGGCCTGTCTGGTGTATCCGGTCTGCCTGGTGTGTCTGGCCTGTCTGGTGTATCCGGCCTGACCGTCGTGTCCGGTTCCATTGGAAGGCAGTTTATGTTCGTTGTTCTCCACTTTGCTCCGGCACCCCCGTGAACTCCGGTCCGGTTTCGGCTGATGGCAACCTGACGGCGCGCACAAGCCGGAAATAACCGGCGACGGTTTGCTTCACGTTCATTTTGCTGCGGCCTTCCTTCAAGAAATATTCCAGCGTAAGCGGCACTTCCCCGGCTTTCACCCCGACGCGGCCGAGCTTGGCGATAATTTCGGCGGTGCAGGCAAAACCGCTTAACGTAATCAGACGACCGTGATACTCCCGGATCGCCTTTCGAATGATCCCGGCTGTGTAAGCGCGGAAACCGCTCGAATAATCGTTCACTCCGTCGATCGGGAAGAGCAGCCTGAAAAAGAGCCGGGCTCCCCGGCTGTACAGCTTGCGAAGCAGCGGCAATCCGAGCTCCCGTCCTCCCGGGACGAATCTGGAGGCGATGACGAGATCAAGCTGCTCGTTTTTCAGCTTTCGGACCATCGCCATGATGAGATTCGGGTCGTGCGTATTATCCGCATCCAGCGTCACGAGAATGTCGCGGTCTTCATAGTGTCGCACCATATGCCCGAACATCGTGTTCATCGCTTCGCCCAGACCGCGGTTGGCTTCGTGAACGAGCAGGCAAGCTCTCGGAAACTTGCCGGTGAAGTCGGACAGAAGCGTCCTCGTCTGGTCTGTGCTCCCGTCATCGACGAAGACGAGATGCAGCGAATCGCCGAGCTTTATATACAGCCGTTCCAATTTGACAAACAGCTTGGGCAGTGCTGAAGCTTCATTATAAACCGGCATGCCGACAACGATTTTACAGCTCATGTGCAGGGCTCCCGAGGTCGTTGATATGCCACAAACAAGCCGTTTCCTTAAGGCTGTAAACGTTTCATGGCATTCATAACCAGAGTTCCCCAATCCGGAAGGAACTAAACTTATCACCATCTTGCGTGGAAGTTCAACTCAACATGAGAGGCGCGCCAAACTACAGATCGAGCGTCAACTGCTCATGCGTGTTGCGATCTGCGCCTGGACGACGTACGTTTCCGTCGGCATCGATATTCAGCAGCTGCAGCCGGGTCAAGCGGACCGACAGCGCCGAGATCGATACGCGAAAACATTCGGCGAGCCCGTATAAATGGGAGAGGTGGATCTTCCCCATTTTGCGCAATTGACCGACGGTACGTTCCATCATCGGGCGCGGCATGAGCAAACATTCGGCGAACAGGTCGGCCTGGACTTCCTCGGGCGGTTTTCTGGAGGTGCTCCGGCAATAGTAGGGGCGGACCGGCTCAAGCCTTGCTGTCGCCGTTTCGTGTAACGCACCGTCTGCGTTCAAGCTGCCGGACCGGCCGGTCGGTCCGGTGTCGCGGAGGCGGAGCCGGTAGGGTGTGCCTGAGGAGTGAAGCACCCAATGACCCAGCTCGTGGGCCAAGGTAAAGTGATAGGTGCCGATCTTGCTGTCGAACAGCTCGCGGTGCGTTTCGTTCAGCACGATTCGTCTCTCCGTCGGCAGGATGGCGGCCATTACGATTCCGTCCGGGTCGAAATGATCGATCGGTTCCCAGCAAATGTGCAGGTCGAAATGAAATTCGACGATTTCTTCAATCGGCACATTTTGGACCCGCTTCTGGTGCGGATCGAAGCCGTAGTCGGTCAGGATGCGCTCGGTCAGCAGCTCCATCCGTTCCTGCGTAATATATTTCGCCGTCGTCACGAAGGCTCGTCCTCCCCCGGCTCGCTTATAATATCCTGAATTTTTTTCCATTGAGCGGGAGAGAGGTCGGAAGCTTTTCTAAGGAAGACGGGCACCTCTTTATTTTCTACGATGAGTTTTTGAAAGCTGGTAGGCACTTTTTTGGCGGTCAAAATAAGCTCTTCCGGTTCTGCGCCGAGCACTTCGGCGATGCGGATAATTTTATCCTCGGCCGGAGGGTCCATCGTGCCGCTTTCGATTTTGCTTATATACGTAAAGTCGATCCCTACCCAATCGGCGAGCTGCCGCTGGGTCACTTTTTTGTTCTTGCGCAATTGGCGGAGTAAAATGCCGAATTCGCTCATAGTCGCTGCCACCTTTCGTTGCTTTTAATTGTACGGCCGTTGAGGAATATGTCAACAAAAAACAATCCGCCTCCTGCCCGGAGACGGGTTTTGAAGTGAGCGGGGGGATCGGGCCATTCGGGAGGGAGGGCCCGGTTTGTAATGGCGCTTTTGCACTGCTATAGTGGGGGGGAGAAAACGCCGCAAGGAGGAGCCGCATTGTTTCAAGCAGACGGACAAGTCCGGATTACGATTGTGGAGACCAGCGATTTGCACGGAAGCTTGCTGCCCGTAAGGTATGCCAATAACAGCCCTGCGGAATCGGGGCTTGCGAAGATCGCTACTCTGCTCCGGCAGCAGCGGGAAATAGCGAAGCGGGAAGGCGGATTCGTCCTCGCAGTCGATAACGGGGATCTGATTCAGGGAACGCCGCTCGCCTATTACCATGCGCGAATCGATAATCGTCCCGCCGATCCGATGGTGCTGGCGCTGAGCGAGCTGAAGTTCGACGCTGCGGTGATCGGCAACCACGAATTCAACTACGGTCTGGACGTGCTGAACAAAGCGATAGGGGAGTCCGCGTTTGCTTGGCTGTCGGCCAATATCGTCAGAGAAGGGACGGAGGAGCCGGCATTCGGCAGGCCTTATGTGATCCGGGAGTTCGGCGGGGCGACAGTCGCGGTTCTCGGGCTGACGACGCCGTATATTCCGAACTGGGAAAATCCGAGCCATATTCAGGGACTCGATTTTATCGACGCGGTCGAAACGGCGAAACGGTGGGTCCCCTACTTGCGCGATGAACGGAAGGCGGATGTCGTCGTTATCTCGTATCACGGCGGATTCGAATCGGATCCGGTTACGGGAGTAGCGTCGGAGAGGCAGACGGGGGAAAATCAAGGCTACCGGCTGTGCATGGAGGTGCCGGGCATCGATGTACTGCTAACCGGACACCAGCACCGGGAATTGGCTGGCCTATCGATTAACGGGGTGACGATCGTGCAGCCGGGCTATCTGGGCCAGCAAGCCGGAATCGTCAAGCTGAAACTGGGGAAGTCCGGCGGCCGTTGGCGGGTAGCGGACAAAAGCTCGGAGCTGCTGAGCGTAAGCGGGATTGTGCCAGACCCGGATATCGTAGCATTGGCCGGACCTTACGAAGCGGCTGCCCAAGTCTGGCTCGATACGCCGATCGGCACGATCGAGGGAGATATGACGGTTCGCGACCCGCTGTTGATCCGGACGAAGGACAATGCGCTGATCGAGTTTATTAATAAGGTGCAGATGGAGACGTCCGGAGCGGCTATATCGAATACCGCGCTGTTCACCGACGATTCGCCGGGGTTCCCGGCTCATGTGACGATGCGTCATATCGTATCGAACTACATTTACCCGAATACGCTGAAGGTGATCCGCATTACCGGACGGGATATAGCGGCGGCCTTGGAGCGGAATGCAACCTATTTTACGGTCGGGGACGACGGGGCAATCCAGATCAATCCGAAGTTTGCCGTGCCCAAGCCGCAGCATTACAACTATGACATGTGGGAAGGGATCGAATATACGCTGGACGTATCGCGACCGGAAGGAAGCCGCGTCGTCAGACTGACCCATCGCGGACAGCCGGTCGACCCGGACGGCGAGTACGACGTGGTGATGAACAATTACCGCGCCGGGGGCGGCGGCGACTATACGATGTATGCCGGCAAGCCGGTCGTCAAAGATATTCCGATAGACATGTCCGAGCTGATCGCGAGCTACATCCTCGAGCGCAAGACGGTGAAAGCCACGGTGGACGGAAACTGGGAAGTGGTGACGGGCTTCCGGGGGTGACACCAGCCTGGTCGCCGTGCAGGCGATGGTGGGATGCGCCGCTCGGCCGGCCGGCTGCCGCTTGTAGTCACCATGCCGCAGGCAGACGCTGGGGCGGAAATGCGACTGGGCGGAAGTGCAGGCGTGCGGGAGCTCGGAAGTGTTGAAGTGCGGAAGTGCGGAAGTGCGGAAGTGCGGCAGTACGGAGGTGCTGTGCGGCAGTGGGAGCACGCGACGAAGCGAACGCCCCGATGAGTTAACTATTCTGCGCCGTACGATGCCCCTAACTCGTACTGCTTGGCGTTACTCGAAGGTGGGTCAACCAATAAGAGTCTTTGCTGAGGCTGTCGATTCATTATGGACAACCAAGTGGAAGGGAAAAGATGACCTTCTGGCGAGTTTTGTCTGGAATCCCCTACCTTACAATCCTTATTCAATCAAGGGATTCCGGACAACCTGTTTGAGTAGAAGAAGGTAACTTTTCACTTGGAACGGCCTGCGAACACTTCTACACAATGAATCGACAGCCTCTTTGCTACCTCTTAATTTGGCAAAATCTCGGGGGGGAGTAGAAATAAGAGCGGTTTGGGCCCCCTAATTCCGCCTTGATGACGACTTAGGCCATGTTACGTGGAAATAGAAGGTGCAAACCGCTCTTAATTTGATTTTTTCGCCGATACCCGCTGCAATAAGAGCTCAATCATCACTTATTCATACTGCCCGTCCGGAGGTTGGAGACGCCGTGTGTGCTTGCACTTTACAGTGGTAGTCGCGCGTTGAGCGGAAAATACTCCTACAACCGGAAAATGACCGTTTTCCGCTTTAAGTCTTCCGATTCGCTGCGAAGAACGTCGGAGGAAGCGGCAATTTCCTCCATCACCGCAGTTTGTTCCTGGGTCGCCTCGGCTACCCGGGTGGCGCCAGCGGATATGGTCTCCGCAATGTCCGCAATCCCCTTTGCCTCCTCGAACGTTCGCTGGATCTGCTCCGCTTGACCGCTCATATAGCTGACGATGCTTTGCAAAGCTTGCGCCGTTTCTTGAGCGGAGGACGTTATTTCCGACAAAGCCCGGCCGGCCGACTCGCCCTTGGACGTCTCCGTACGGATCAGCCGCACCTGGTTGTCCGTTTCGCGGACGACGACGTCGGTTTGAGCTTGCATTTGCCCAACCAGCGTATGGATCTGCTCGCCGGCCTCCGAGCTGGTAGCGGCCAGCTTGCGGATCTGCTCCGCGACGACGGAGAAGCCGAGTCCGTGTTCCCCGGCATGAGCCGCTTCAATGGAAGCATTCAGCGCAAGCAGCTGCGTCTGTCCGGCGATTTCGCCGACGAGGGTGGAAATTTGCCCGATCTCCTTGGCATGCTGATCCAGCTTGCGGACGATGCTGAGCGTTCTTTCGCTAGTCTCGGATACGTCCTCCAAGCCTGCGACGAGCGAACGGAACGTATCCCCGCTGTCGGTAATCGTGCGGACCATCGTGTCCGACAGCTCGATCGCATGCTCCGCCTGACGGTTCACCTCTCCGGCCGTTTCGGTTACCCGCTCCACCGAATGAAACATCGACTGTGCGGAACCGGCCTGACTGGAAGCTCCCTCCGCTACTTTATCGATCGTAAGGGCGATCGTCTCAATCTGCTGAGTCGCCTGACCGATCGCAGAGCTGAGCGAGTTCGCGCTCCGGTCCGCGATCGCGACGTTATCCGTCAAATCGGAAATGATCTGCCTCAAGTTCCCGAGCATCGTGCCGAAGGAGCGATGCAGGCGCATAATCTCGTCGTTGGACCTATATTCCGGGATCGATACGTTCAAATTCCCCGTCGCCGCTTCATCCACGACAGCTGACAGACGAAGAAGAGGTTTTATTAACACTTGCGCGGCCAGCCAGCCGAGGAAGCTCGTCCACAAAATGCCCAAAACCAGAATGCCGCTGACGTAAAGCCAGTCAGCCATATTCGGCGCGATCAGAGGCTTTAGCACAAAGATGAAAAAGGCGCTTGTGCCGTATGTAATAATGGAAACTGCGGATATGCCGAGCACTAATTTCCGGACAAGACCGAACCTCATGACAGTTCCTCCCTCAAAATTGCGCGGATTTGGCGCATTATAGTTTTATTATACTAGAGCCGGGCGGGATGGAGTGTGATAAAAGTCACGAATTTCCGCCATTCGGGTGAAAATAGGATGATTTTCGACAGTATTCCGCAATAGTTGATCGGCGTTATGCGGCTAATTGTGGTAGAATTCCCTTTGTGATAAACGTGCGTGGGAAGACGAAATGAAACGGACCTAACCCTGGGCCGGACATATGAAGGTACAGGGATGAAATAACCGACAAGGAAGTCCGGCAGGGGGGCAGGCTGATGAAGAGACGGAACATGGAGGTGCGGCGTTTGCAAAGCGGGAGTACGGGGCCGATTATTATTCCTTTGGGCGATGCTTGTGCGCTTGTACGGTTTGGGGAGCGGATCGAGACCGAGACAATTCTAAATGTGCGCGGTTTGGCGGGCCGGCTGGAAACGGAGCCGTTTCCGGGCTTTCTTGAAGCGGTACCGGCTTATGCGGCTCTGGCGATTTATTACGATCCATGGATCGTATACCGGAATTGGAGCGAGCAGGGGGAACAAGGGAACATTAATTCGCCGTTTGAAGCGGTATGCGATGCCGTGCATAGTTTGTTGGAAAGAGGCGGAATTGCCGATACGGCCGAGACGGAAACGGTAGTTATCCCGGTATGTTACGGCGGCGATTACGGGCTTGATCTGGAGGCGCTCGCGTCTTTCCGCCAGTTAGGTGCAGAGGAGGTTGCGGCAGTTCATGCGGGTGCCGACTATGTCGTCGCCATGATCGGGTTTACGCCGGGATTTCCATATTTGGCGGGACTCCCCGAAGAGCTGGCGACGCCACGCAGGGATACGCCCCGTCCGCTAGTCGAGGCAGGAAGCGTCGGGATTGCCGGGACGCAGACCGGCCTGTATCCGCAGGCCACGCCGGGAGGCTGGAACCTGATCGGGCGGACGCCGCTGGCGCTGTTTCGCCCTCACGATAAGCTGCGGCCGTCTTTGCTGCGGCCGGGGGACCGGGTCCGCTTCGAAGCGATAACGCCGGAGCGGTTCGAGGAGCTGGCGGCGTCCGAGAATAGGCAAGGACAAGAGCAAGGACAAGAGCGACCCCCTGCCGGCGGTTCGGCGGTTGTTATAAAATCCGGATTGCTCGCCACCGTGCAAGACGGCGGCCGTTTCGGCCATCAGCGCATCGGCGTCTCCGTCTCGGGCCCGATGGACGGCTTCGCGCACCGAGCGGCGAACGCGCTCGTCGGCAACGCTCCGGATGCGGCCGCGCTCGAGCTGACGCTCGCCGGCTTCGCGCTCCGGCTGGACGCCGACTCGCTTGTCGCCGTCACCGGCGGCGGCGCGCTGCCGACCGTCGACGGCCGCCCGCTGCCCGCGTGGCGCCCCGTCTTCGTCCGCCGCGGCTCCGTGCTCGCCTTCGCGCGCGTTGCGGATGGCTGCCGCGCCTACCTCGCGGTCGCAGGCGGCTTCGCCGTGCCTGCGATGCTCGGCAGCCGCAGCACGCACGTCCCCGCACGCCTCGGCGGCCTGGAAGGACGTCCCCTGCAAGCCGGGGACGTCCTTCCGCTCGGCGCGCCGGGTGCGGCTGCCGCCGGATTGCTTGCGGCGCTGCGCCGGCAGGCCGGGAACGCGGCTTGGGCGCCCGCCCCATGGGGCGTCAGCCCCTACGCGCTTCCGGCATATAACGACCATCCGGTCGTGCGGATAACGCCGGGGCCCGAGTACGAACGATTTACGCCGGACAGCGCTGCGCGGTTTGGCGATACGGCGTTCGTACTGTCGCCCCGCTCCGACCGGATGGGCTGCCGGCTGGAAGGGCCGCAGCTTCGCATGGGCCTTTCCGACGGAAGGAGCATGCTTTCCGAACCGGTGGCGGCCGGAACGGTGCAAGTGCCGCCGGACGGTTATCCGATCGTCCTCATGGCGGACCGCCAGACGACAGGCGGATATCCGAGAATCGCCCAGGTAGCGGAGGCGGATATGCCGGTGTTGGCCCAATTGCGGCCGGGCGAGACGGTCCGCTTCGAATGGATCAGTACGGACGAATCCCAACAGCTGCTGCTGATGCAGAGGCTGGAGGAAAACCTGATTCGCGCGGGTATCGCCCTTCGGATGCGGGAAGAAGCGTAAACAAGACCGGGGCTATCTGGACATTGACCGCGCTGTTCGCCTGTAAATTCCGCAAAGAGATACAAATTTCCGGATTTGCGGAAAAAGGTGTGCGGCGTTTCCGTGCGAATGAGGCTTATAGCCGATCCTGCTATCGACGTAAAGGTTGGCACAACTAACGACCATAAGTTGCACCTCCATCCGAACCATAGCCCCGAATCCGCCGTTTTTCCTTATACGGCAAGGGGAGCGGATCTGTCCCAAGAATGTTCGTAGAGTAAGGGAACGTCCCGATTTTCAAACTTAAGGACCTCAAATTTCACTGTGAAGTGGAAGCGGAGGTCTTTTTTCTCAAGGAAAACCGGTTCTAAATGGGGCGCAAAAAATCTCCAAAAGACTTTGGAGACAGACCACTTCGTGAAATAGGATCGCCCCTCATCCGCTAACGCACCTGGACAATCCACCGTTTTCCCGCTAACCATCTTTACAGCCGGCTCACCTCTGACGGTCCAAGCCGCCTGGGTAGCTTGCCGCCTCCGCTCTCCCGTCTCCCGCTCGCTCCGATCCCCTGCAACCCGCCCCCACGTGAGCTTGCCGCCTCCGAGCTCCGGCCCCCCACTCGCTCCTCACTTCCTCCTGCAATCTGCCTCCGCGTAAGCTTGCCGACCTGCGCTCTTGCCCCCCGCTCGCTCCCAGCTCCCGCTGTTCTCGCTCCTCCCTTGCAATCGCAACGCCACTGCCACGCCTCACAATTGGCACGATACTTGCAGCACCTCTTTTATGAAACTAAAGTGCGGCATCAGCCGCAAAGGAGGCGCAAACGATGCTGAACAACCGGGTTGCATTGATTACAGGCGCAGCGAGCGGAATCGGGCTGCAGATAGGGAAAGCTATGGCGGAGGCTGGAGCCGATGTGGTGCTAACGGATATCGACGCAGACAAGGTGGAGGCGGCGGCGGAACAGTTGAGGCTGTCAGGGTTGTCGTGCGCCGGCATCCGATGCGACGTGACGATCGAATCGGATCTGATGCAGGCGATCGATGAAGCCGTCAAGCAATTTGGAAGGCTGGATATTCTGGTGAACAATGCCGGTATGCAGCATGTCGCTTTACTGGAGCAATTTCCGACCGACGTGTTCGAGCGGATGGTCAAGCTGATGCTGACCGCTCCTTTTATGGCGATGAAGCAAGTGCTGCCTGTCATGAAGAGTCAGCGATATGGACGCATTTTGAATATGGCATCGATCAACGGTGTCGTCGGCTTTGCCGGCAAAGCCGCCTACAATAGCGCGAAGCACGGCCTGATCGGGCTCACGAAAGTAGCAGCGCTGGAAACCGCGGCGGACGGCATTACGGTGAATGCTCTCTGCCCCGGATACGTGGACACTCCCCTCGTCCGCAATCAATTGGAGGATTTGGCGCGCAGTCGCGGTATCGGACAGGACCGGGTGCTGGAGGAAGTCATCTATCCGCTGGTCCCGCAGCGCAGACTGCTGTCAACCGACGAAATCGCTGACTATGCCGTGTTTTTGGCCGGAGATAGAGCGGGGGCGATAACGGGGCAAGCGCTGTTAATCGACGGAGGGTATACCGCTCAATAATCGGCTGAGCTTGCTATGTGTCTTTGAATCGGATTCCATATATTGAACTCATGCTCTTACAAACAACTGGTGTGTTATTTTCGTTTCGCATATCATGACCAAAAAAGAAGTTGACCCTTGCTTTTCGTTTTCGTAAAATCAATATAATGATTGTTGTTTAATATATTGAACCGAGGTAAGGGGAGAGCGTCTTGAAATTACGCAGCAGCGAATGGTTCGAAAACGATAACGCCGAATTGACGTTCCAACACCGCTCCGCCATGCGGGCGATGGGTCACAACCCGGAGTCGTTCGTCGGCAAGCCGATCATCGGGATCTTTAATGCATGGAACGACTTCAACAGCTGCAATTATCCGCACAAGGAATTGGTGGAGCATGTCAAACGGGGCGTGCTGCTCGCGGGCGGATATCCGATCGAGATGCATACGATTTCTACGCCGGCGGATTTCATGAAGCCTTCCGATCTGATGTACCGCAACCTGCTCTCGATGGATATAGAAGAAAGCATCCGTTCCCAGCCGATCGACGGCGTCGTGCTGCTGTGCGAATGCGACAAGACGGTTCCCGGACAGCTGATGGGCGCAGCCAGCTGTGATTTGCCGACTTTGCAGCTCGCGGCCGGTCATCGTTCTTCCGGCAGCTTTCGCGGGAAAACGGTTAATTATGGAACGGATCTGTGGAAATACTCGGACGATTACAAGGCCGGGCTGCTGTCGCATGACGATTGGAAAGAACTCGAGCAGTCGATTTCGTGCAGCCTTGGCGGATGTCCGGTCATGGGCACCGCTTCGACGATGAAAAGCATGTCCGAGATGCTCGGTATGATGCTGCCCGGAACGTCAAGCATTCCGGCGACGCACGCTTCCCGGAAAATGGCTGCGGAATCGACGGGCAAGCGTATCGTGCAGATGGTTAAAGATCATCTGACACCTTCGAAGCTGATGACCGAATCGGCTTTTCATAATGCAATTAAATTGCTTGCCGCCATCGGCGGCTCGACGAATGCAGCGATCCACCTCACGGCGATAGCCGGACGTTTTGGCATTCGGATTCCGATCGAGCGTTATGAGGAACTGACGCAAGGGATTCCGCTAATGGTTAACTTGCAGCCGAGCGGAACGCATAGTATGGACGATTTCTTCCAGGCAGGCGGGCTGCAGCGTGTGATCCGTAATTTGCTGCCCGTGCTGGATAACGACTGTCTGAGCTGTACGGGAGACACGATCGGCCAAACGTATGGCCGCGAGCTGCCAAAGTTCCAAGGGGAAGAAGAAGTAATCGCTACGCTAGAAGCGCCGTTCAAGGAACAGTCGGGACTTGCCGTGCTTAAAGGCAACCTCGCTCCGCAAGGCGCGGTGATCAAAAAATCCGCCGTTTCTCCCGAGCTGTTCAAACACCGGGGGCAGGCGGTCGTCTTTAACGATTATGCCGACATGCTCGAGCGCATCGACCGCGATGATCTCGATGTAACGCCGGACAGTGTGCTTATTCTGCGCAACTGCGGACCGATTGCGATGGGAATGCCGGAGTGGGGGCAAGTGCCGATTCCGCAAAAGCTGCTGAAGCAGGGCGTCCGCGACATGGTGCGGATCAGCGATGCCCGAATGAGCGGAACGAGCTATGGCGCCGTTATTTTGCACGTCGCTCCGGAAGCTGCTATCGGCGGACCTCTCGCTATTGTGCAAGACGGCGACTGGATCACGACCGATCTTGAACACTCGACCCTCCAGCTCGAACTGTCCGATGAAGAGATCGCAAGCCGGATGGCGGCCTGGGCGAAGCCGGAGCCGCAGCACAAGCGGGGATACCCGCGTCTGTTCGCCGAACATGCGCTGCAGGCGCCGGAAGGCTGCGACCTCGATATTTTGCGTCCGAACAGCAAGGAGGAGGCCGTCTTCGTTCCTCCGGTAGTAGGCAGAGGGTAAGACGGCTTATATTCGACGAGAAGAGGAGCGCTGCACCATGTCCGCACAATTGGATCAAGTCAACATCGACCGGGTGATCCGGGATACGCTGGAGCTCGTACGCATTCCGAGCAAGACGGGAAATTCGAAGGACGTAGCGGACCGGCTGGAGCAGATGTTAACGGAAGTCGGCTGCTCGGTCGAACGGTACGAGTTTTACCCGAACAACCCTACGCTGGTCGCCGTGTACGGGGAAGATAACGGCGGCAAAACGATCTTGTTTAACGGCCATATGGACGTGATCCCTCTGGATCACGCCGAGCCCGAGGTACGCGACGGCCGCATTTACGGCAGAGGCACCAACGATATGAAAGGCTCGCTCGCCTGCTTTCTGGAGACGATCCGGGTGCTTCAAGAGTCGGGAACGGTACTGCCGGGACGGCTGATGCTCGTATCCAACAGCCTGCACGAAAGTCCCGGAGGGCGCGGGGAAGACCTGATCGCCCTGACGGAGCGGGTGCCGCTGAGAGCCGACGCGGTTGTCGTTATGGAAGGGGCTACCACGGAATGTACCGTAGCTCAGCTTGGGTCCGCGACGTTCGAGATTACGATCGAGCGCGACGGGGAGCCGAGCCACCAGCTTCATACGGCGCCGGGGACGCCGCATCCGATCTCGGTCGCGGCCGAGGTGGTGGCGCTGCTGGACCGTTGGAACGTGGAGCTGGAGAACGACTATATCGAAGATATCGGGTACGCTTCGTATTTCGTCGGCTCGATTCATAGCGGACAGTTTTACAACCAGATGCCGAACAAAGCCGAAATCGTCGGCGTGAGAAGGTACAATCCGGTCCAGAAGTACGAAGACGTGGAAAGCATCATGCGCGGAGGTCTGAATGAGCTGGCGGCGCGTTACGGGGTGCGGATCAAGCTGGATCTGAAAAAAGTCCGCGACGGTTACCGGCTCGACAAGGACAGCGAGGCCGTCGCCGCGCTGCGCCGCGCCGTCATGGCCGTACGAAACGTCGAGTTCCCTTCGGTCGGCAAAAAGCTCGTCACCGATGCCGGGATACTGGCGAACGCGCTCGGCGTCCCCGCCCTGTGTCACGGACCGGACCAGCTTACCGCGCATGGCGACGTGGAATATGTGGAGATCCGCGAGCTGGAGCTGACCGTGCAGGTGTACGCCCGGTTTGTCCGGGAGTTTATGGGCGTTCTGGCTTAAATATCGGCTATAAGTACACAGGCTTCGGCAACGACGGCCGCCGGGACGAAAGGTTCCGGCGGTTTTTCTACATTTATCAGAAGTATATCGTGGGAGTGGCTCTACATCTCGGTAAGCGCCAGCGTCAAAAGACATCGGTAGGCGTTTATCCTTGAAAGAAGATCAACACAGCGCTTATATACTCCGAAGCACCTCCTAAAGTGACACTTCTCACCAAATAGCTGCATCTATGTCCGTTAAGAAATCCAATTGATCGAAATTCACCACAAAACGGCCGCTGTATCCGTTAGAGTTTTGTTCATGATTTCGCATGATGACGCAGCTGCAAGCGACGTTTCGAAAAAACATGTATTCCGTAAAGATTACTTCCTGCAAGGAGAGTATAGCTATAAATAATCTTTCCTGTTGCCGGGGTTGATGAAATAAGCCGTATCCCATATAATTGTAGTGTTACCAAAAGGGGATACATTCACTTAACCGCCGCCAAGCGGGTTCGGAGTGATGACGACCCTCGAAGTATCGACCAAAATCATCCTAGGTGAAAGGAGGCGTTCGGCAATGCAAAAGTTTGTCAACGAAAAACAAGAGGTGTACCGCTTTTAACCGAATACGACCTATCTTAACCTTCACCTGATGCGCATGTTATACATACGACGACACAGGCACGATGCGGGTTATCGTGTTTTTTTGTTCCCTTTTTCGGGACGAATCCGCCGCTCGCGGCTGATCGGACGGCAACGTACGATCCCATTCTAAATAGGAGGTGAGAAGATGAAAGCGCTCGTTAACGTTGGGTCGGTTCTGGAACCACACATTCAAGAGGAGGTTTTCATCAATGAGTTACAAAAACGGAAAGGATTTTCTTCCGCCTAGCTTATTGAAGGAATTACAAAAATACATTCAAGGCGAGCTTGTTTATATACCGAAAATCGGGCAAACCCGTGCAGGCTGGGGCGAAAATAACGGAACACGGACACTGATCGAGAAGCGCAACCGCGAGATTTACCAGCTGTACAAAAACGGCAGCAGCGTAGTCGAGCTGATTCAGCGGTTCCATCTGTCCGAGGACAGCATCCGCAAAATTATCGTCAAAACCCGGGATTTGCTGCAAAATGTAGCCAAGTAAAAGCAGGACGCTAGCCGTCTTGCTTTTCTTTTTGTGCGCTTGGCAGCGCTTCGACTAAGGAGTGAAAGTCTCCTCTACACCGCGTGGCGGCGGAAGTAGTAGCTGACGCATAGTGCTCAGTCCGTGAGGATGGGTGCGGAGGTAGCGAAGGCAA
>NZ_JBYUPU010000057.1:0-37496 GCF_058135425.1 Paenibacillus sp. MAH-35 | reverse complement strand
TGTTTGAGAAGCTGGAGCTGGGTCAATACCGCATGCTTTCGTAGGTAATACAAAATGGAAGCCGAAATCCCTTCTGTAGCAATGGATTTCGGCTTTTATACTACACTAACTAGGAAAGTCCCGTTTGCAGCCTTTATTTTGCCCGAAAACCCGCCTGAGCACGGAATAAGAGCGGTTTGAAGCTGTTAAATTCCCCGAAAAGGGTACACTCTCCATCAGTTGGCGGAAATAAGAGATATGAACCGCCTCTATCCGTTTCAGTTTGTCGAAAAGGCCAAAAATAAAGGGTGCCAAAGACTCCGCGCGCCTAGCCAAGCTAGGCACAACTAGCTGATGAAAGTTCAGTCGGGGTAGGGGCCAAGCCGCCCCGTAGCTAGCAGGCAGACGCAGGAGAGATCCGGCGGCTGAAGCCCTGTGAAAAACTGCGCAAAGCGCAAGGAAGCGAATTCACAGGCCGTAATGGACCGACCGTGAATCCCACCGCATCGTAATAGCGAACCTTTCGAGGACAAGAGAGCGCCGAGCCCCGGGAGTCTGGGCGAAGGCCAAGGAACGTGTGAAGAACTTGGAGCTGCAGCACGGAAGAACTCTCCGGTGTAAAGGGATCGGCATGTGAATACAGTTGTGCCTGGAACTAGGGAGACCCTCCCCCCGGCGAGTCATACTGTCGGTGAAAGTAAGTGCGTAACTTGCACGCATAAAGGGCCGGAGTCGGAGCTTAGCTAGCGGCCAGTTAGAATCGGACCGGACCCACCGCGTGGCCGTTATTATGGTGGAAGTGCGGGCTGTGGTATACTGTATACGATATATACAATTTCGGATAAAACAGATAGGATGGGGGATCGGACAACATGACTCGCAGCGATGGGATTGATGAAGCGACAATCAGCAAGCTGCCGCCGGGGGTAGCGCTGAGCTGGGGGATCGTCAAGCAGCCGAGCCGGGGACCGAAGGGCGAGCTTAGTGTGAAAAAAATCGTTGATGCGGCAATCGCGATTGCCGATCGGGACGGTCTGGCTGCGGTGTCGATGAGCCGGGTCGCCCAGTCGTTAGGCTTCACCACCATGTCGCTGTATCGTTACATTGCGAGCAAGGAAGCGCTGCTCGTGCTGATGCAGGATGCGGTGTGCACGATCCCGATCCCGCCGGAGGAGCCGGGCAAGCCGTGGCGTCAAGAAATGGGCGAGTATGTCTGGGCTTGCATCGCCGTCTTCCGGGATCACCCGTGGCTGGGAGACATCCCGATTACGGGCGTTCCCCTCACCCCAAGCAATCTCTATGTGATCGATTGGATTCTTAGAATTATGCGGGATTTCCCGCTAAACGATTTCGAGAAAATGTCGTTCCTGCTGCTCCTGAGCAGTTATGCGCGGGCTTGCGGGATGATCGCCAGGGACATGGATCGGGCAATCCGCGAGGGGGCGAGTCCGGAGACGTTCAGCGGCGTACACTACGGAGATGCGCTCCGGCAGCTGGTCAAGCCGGGCCGGTTCCCGTATTTGCATCCGCTCTTGATGTCCGGCGCCTATACGGACGAAGCGGACAATCCGATCGGCGACGACCTGGATTTCGGACTGCAGCGGATACTGGACGGTCTGGAGCACTACCTCCAGCTGAAAACGTCGGGCTCTGGCCAACAAAAATAGCGTCACGGCGATGCCGGAACGCTATTTTTGTTTTTCATATGATTACCGCCGGCCGCCTTTTAGACGGAAAGCGACGTTGGACCACACGATCGCGATCGCCAGAATCGCCGTGCACCAGCCGATCGCCCACCAGCCGTAGTCAGCCACCGGCGTACCGGTCAACAACCCGCGAATCGTCTCGATAACCGGCGTAATCGGTTGATGCTTGGCGACTCCTTGCAGCCATCCCGGCATCGTGTGGATCGGAACGAAGGCGCTCGACAGGTAGGGGAGGAACAGCAGGATAAAGCCGTAGCCGCTGGCGGCGGACGGACTGCCGGTGACGAGACCGATCGCGGCGAACAGCCAGGTGAAGGTCAGAATGAACAGGACGATCATGCCGAGCGCCCCCAGCCATTCGGTGAAGGTAGCGGCAGGGCGGAAGCCGACCAGCAGGGCGACGAAGAAGACGATACCCGTCGCCAGCAGATTACGAAAAAGACTGGCGGCGACATGGCCGGTCACGACGCTAAGGCTGTAGATCGGCATCGTCCGAAATCGGTCGATAATCCCGTTCGTCATATCCGTTGCGACGTCGACGGCAGTGCTGGATGAGCCGAATCCGGCGCACAGCAGGATAATGCCCGGCACGACATAATTGACGTAACCGCCGCTCGGATCAATGGCGCCTCCGAATACGTAGGTGAACAGGAGCATTAGCATAATGGGCAGCATAATAGCCATGATCAGCGCCTCGACGTTGCGCAGGCTATGGCGGATGCTGCGGCCAATGAACACGGCGTTGGTTGCGGCGAAAGAAGCGGTTTTGGCAGCGGGTTGCAAGTTGTTCATGCGAGTGAAGCCTCCTTTTGTTCTTGCTTCGTTAAGGCGAGAAAGACATCGTCCATACTCGGCTTGCGGATGACGATTCGCGTATCCGGCGGGCATGAGGAGGCGAGTTCGTTCAACGTTTGGCGGACATCGTGAAGGGTGCCGCTCGTCGGAACGGTTCGAATCACTTCGTCCCGCATGTTCCGCAGCTCGATGACTTCGCCTCCGACGCGTGCCTTCAATGTCTCGGCCGTACCGGATGCGACGATCCGCCCGCCGTTCAGCACCGCGATCTCGTCAGCCAGCTGATCGGCTTCCTCCAAATATTGCGTCGTCAAAAAAATCGTCATCCCCTGCTGCTTCAGCTGCAAAATGACTTCCCAGAGGGAGCGGCGGCTGACCGTATCCAACCCGGTGGTCGGTTCGTCGAGGAACAGCACCGGGCGGCTGACGATCAGACTTACGGCGAGGTCCAGTCTGCGGCGCATGCCGCCGGAATATGTTTTCACACGTTGATCCGCAGCGGGTTCAAGCTCGAACCGCTTCAACAGCTCTGCTGACCGCAAGCGGGCTTCCCCCTTCGATAAGCCGGACAGCCGGCACATCATCATGATATTTTCCCGGCCGGTCAGCACTTCGTCAACTGCCGCAAATTGCCCGGTCAGGCTGATCGACTGGCGGACCGCATTCCGGGCGGAGACGACATCGTATCCCTCGATCCGCGCGGCCCCCTCGTCCGGCTCGGACAACGTGGACAAGATGTGGATGAGCGTCGTTTTGCCGGCGCCGTTCGGCCCGAGCAGGGCGAAAATCGTTCCTTTCTCCACGGTCAGATCGATGCCGTCCAGCACGGTTTGTTTACCGAAACTTTTACGCAATCCGCTGACTTCAATGGAACAAGTATTCATTAGGCATCACCTGTTTCTTTGAATTGTGTATCCTATAAACAGTATATTTAATACGCAGTTATTATTCCTCATTCTCCAGACCGATATTTCAATCGTTTGGCAGACGGATTGCGAAGCCGGGTTAGCAGATTACGTATGAGATGTTCGTTTCGCTGTGGGTGAATTAGCTGCCTCGAACAGAGCCCCGCTTCGAACAGATTCCTATAAGAAAAGGACCTCAGTCTCCGCTTTGCAGCGGGTTTTGAGGTCCTTTCGTTTGGACATGGGGCGCTCTCAATGTCAGGCGAACACATGTGGGACAGCCCTTTGTTCCCTGAACAGAAGGAACCGGATAAGGGTGGTTTGCGAGGCTGTCGATTCAATGTGGACAACCAAGTGGAAAGGGAAAAGATTACCTTCTGGCGAGTTTTGTCCAGAATCCCCCACCTTACAATCCTTATTAAATCAAGGGATTCCGGACAACCTGTCTGAGCAGAAGAAGGTAACTTTTCACTTGGAACGGCCTGCTAACACTTCTATACAATGAATCGACAGGCTCGTTTGCAGCCTTTTTTTTGTCCGAATCCCGCTTGGACGAGGAAATAAAAGCGATTCGAGACTCTTAAAATGAGCCAAAAGGGTGCCGACCCTATCAGTTGGTGATAAGGGGGCAAACTGCCTTTATTCGCTTCGATTTTTCGAAAAGGCCGAAAATAGAGGGTACCGGAGACCCTTATATCCTGTCGAACCCCTAACTGCCGTCCGGAATCACAAACGACACGGTAGTTCCTTCCCCCGGCTTGCTGCGAATGGACAAGCCCCGGCCGTACAGCTGGATCAGGCGGCGGTTCGTATTCGAGACGCCGATCCCGCCCTTTCCTTTCAACGTGGGATGAAGCAGCTGATCAACCCTCTCCTGCTCCATTCCCTTCCCGTCGTCGATCACTTCAAAAAGCGTAAAGCCGTTGAGGCGCACAATCCGAATACGGAGCGTACCGCCTTTGTTCTGACTGAGGAGCCCGTGCTTGACGGCGTTTTCGATGAGCGGCTGGAGGGTTAGCGGCGGAAGAAGCAGGTTGATGTCTGGATCGACCTCCCATAGAACCGACAGCCGTTCCTCGAACCGTTCCTTCTCGATATACAAATACGATTCGGCCAGCCTCAGCTCATGAGAAAGCTCGACCAGTTCGCCGGTATTCAGAAAATCGAAGCTGATCCGCAAAAAGGAGGCAAAGGCTTCGCCCAACCTTCGCATCTTGTCCGTGTCGACATAGCTGAGCGCCATGATGGAATTCAGCGTATTAAACAAGAAATGAGGATGAATCTGTGCCTGCAGATAGGCAGCCTCGATGCGCAACCGCTCATGGATGGACTGCTTCAGCATGGTCAGCGCCCGTATCCGGTACTTGAGCTCCAGGGCGTCTACCGGTTTGGTCACATAATCGTTCGCTCCCGACGCGAATCCGGTGTAGATGTCGGCAGGCTGACTGCGGGCTGTCAGCAGCAATACCGGAAGCTCCGACAAAGAATAACGCTCCCTTACCCGCTGCGTCAATTCGTAACCGGACATGTGCGGCATCATCACGTCGGCAATCAACAGATCCCACTGCCGGGTGCCCAGCAGCTCCAACACCTCGCGGGCCGAACCGGCTGTTGTGACCGTATACGGCTCCGTCGACAAGATCCCCTGGAGCACGTTCAGGTTGACCGGATCGTCATCCACTGCGAGGATATGCACCTGCCCTTCGTGCAATAACGGAGGGAACAGGACGGGGGCGGCCCATTCGCCGGCTGCGGCATCCGGCAGCAGAAATCCGGCAAACCGGTCTTCGGCCCTATCCGCGATCGAATCGATCTTGCGCTGCGGCTGCGGAAGCTTCGACGCGCTCGCCAGCGGCAAGCCGAAGCTGAAGACGGAGCCTTTGCCCGGCTCGGAGCGGACGGTTAATTCGCCGCCGTGCAATTCGACCAGCTGCTTGCAGATGCTGAGGCCGAGCCCGATGCCTCTTCCGTCGCTGATCCCGTAAGCCCCTTGTTCATAAGGCAGAAATACTCGCGCCTGTGTCTCTTCGTCCATGCCGACCCCGGTATCGGAGACGCGGATAAGGACTTGATCCTGTCCGATCCCGGCGGAAATGGAGATCGTGCCTTCTTCGGTGTATTTGAGAGCGTTGTGCAGCAGGTTATATAAAATCTGCACGAGCCTCTTCTCATCGGCCATGACCGGCGGGAGCGACTCCGCAAGGTCCAGGCGCAGCTGGATCGGCTTGCCTTCGCTCATAAAGGTAAGCATGCTGACCACGCCGGGAACGATCGATTGAATCTGCAGGGGCTCTTGCTGCAGCACGATACGGTGCTCCTTCAGGCGCGCAACGTCGAGAAGATCGCCAAGCATATGAGACATGCGGCGGCTTATCCGGATCAGCAGCTCCATATCTTTAAGACTGCTCTCGTTCAGCTTCTCTTTCTCTTTGGTGGCGACCGTCTGAGCGATATTCATAATGCCGTGCAGCGGCGTCCGGAGCTCGTGCGACGTACTGGCGAGAAATTGGTCCTTCAGCTTGTCGGCTTTTTGCAGCTGCTCGTTCAGCTCGGCGTTTTCCCGGGACTTTCGGAAATATTTTTTGAACCAGTAGGTGGAGAAGCCGATAATCGCCGCAAAGATGTCGAGCGGATAATACACAGTCGTAATATCAATGGACGATTCGACGATGCTCCAGATCAGATTGGACATAATGCCAGCTGCGGTCAGCAGCAGGAATACGATATCCTTGTCGGCCTGTTTCTGGAATATCATCGTCCCGGTCGTATAGAGGAACCAGACGAAAGCCATCAAGTAAAACCCGAGAAAGATTCGGAGATCGATAATTCCGTTTGCCCATGAAGCGGGAGCGATCATCAGAATAACAGTAAGGATACCGAGCGCCACCGTGTAGGCCCGCAGCCAAGGGTTTCCCGGAGGAGCCGAAGCGAACCTTCTGAATATATGAAGGATAAAGTAGTTTTGCCATAAGAGAAAAATCAGTCTGATCTTGATCGCCCACGTATAGTTGATCGGCAGCCATAACAAAAGCACGTTGTCATGACCGATCAGAACCGCGATGCCGACCGATAAGGTTAATAAGCCGGTAATAAGCAGAGCCCGCTCTTTCGGATTGAACAGGTAGAGTATACTCGCGTACAAGCCATGAAGCAGCAGTACGAGGAACGTTACCATCTGGAATCCGATCGAATACCAGCGCACGAAATCAACCGAGGCATGGGAGCCGAAACGTATGGAGCGCAGCAGCCCGCCGTTATAAGGATCGTCAAAGTTCGCCGCCCGGATCAGCAGCTCAATCTCCGTCGCCCCCTCCGCAAAATAGGAAGCGGTGTAAGACACATTGCGGGGAGAGTAGGCCTCAGCGTTATCGGCAAGCTTGCCGATCCAGGAGGTGAGCACTCCGTTGATCTCGACCTCCGAGGACGCTTGAATGCCTTGCAGCCAGAACGTGACGGGCTGCTGCAACGGGTCGGTTAAAATGCGCAGCCGGTACGTCCCGTATCCGTAAGAGAAAGCGGAGCTTTCATCCAGCGCTTTTCCCCAGTCCCCTGGTACTTGAATCGCCCGGGCGAGGCTCTCCTCGGCCCCGATCTCTTTGCTGGTTAGCAGCCGGTTAGGATATAACTGCCACTCGCCGTCGAGATGAAACGAAGTGGAATGCACCAAATCGACTCCGCGCATGTCGAGGACGCCGCCTACCGGTGGGGGCGGCTCGGATGTATAGAATAATTCGGACCATGCCAGACGCAGGCCGAGAAGAGCGCCCAAAAAAGCGATCATCAAAACGGCCAGACGGATAGAAGTAGTTTTAGGTAGGATTCGCATCATACCCATGAAATTCGCCACGATGGGCGCGTATCCTCTTGCACGGGCCGGGCCTGATCGGATCTTCATCCAGGGGAAACCGATGAATCGCCGCACGACGCCCTTTTTTCTTGGTGTATCCCTGTATGCCGGATATTGTCAGAAGGTTTTATGTATGTGTGGGTGATCCGGGAAGATGTTACAATAGAGTTAATTGGAAAATGATAGATAGAGTTGCCGTTTCAAAGCAGCTACAGGGGGGCCTCGTTGTGAGTGAACATGCATCCGTACACCGGACAACCAATAGCCAGACCTCATCTCAATCCCAGCCGGGTATGGCCGAGACGGAATCTGCGGGTATATGGGATGGCCGCCCGATGTCAAGCGCCAAAATCATGCAGCTTCAGCGAACGATGGGGAACCGGGCTGTCCAGGGGATGCTTCAGAGGATGAGCGCCGGGCAGCCGACCGTGCAAAGGGCGGGAGGAGCCGGTCCGGCTCCCGTAGTAACCCCGGAGCAGCAGCGCAAAGCGGAAATGGACGCCGAGCGCGACGCCAAAGTTCCGTCACTTGTCGATACGTCATTTCATGATATAAGAACGAAAGTTACGAAGGATCTCGACACCTACCTGACTGCCGATTCGAAGGCGAAGCCGATCCGCGAGAACGTCAAGGCCAAGGTCATATCGGAGATATCGGCCAGTATGACCCAAGGTTCCGCCGAGCAGAAAAGCGATGCTTTGAAGCACGCCGAGGAGAGTGCTGAAAGCCTTGCAACCGGCAAATTGAAAGAGTATGCCGAAGAAGTCGCCCAAGCCCAGTATGACGATACGAAGAAGCCTGCGATGGTGGCCGAAGCGAATAAAGCCTACGACTCGGTTACTCCGAGCCTGAAAGACGCCGCCTTCGAGAAGCAAAAGACGAAAGCCGCCGACGAAGCGCAAAAGAAGCTGAACACCTTTGCGAAGACGGCGATTGCGGAAGCAATCAAAAGCTCCAAATTAGTCATTGCCGCCAAATTCACTCCTGCCGCGCCCGGAGCGTCTTCCGGTTTTGATTCCATTGATGTAGGGACAGTCGGAGTCGACGAGCTGGAGAAGCGGATCAATCTGGACGGTACGCTGGTTGATCAGGTTGTCGTTAGACAAGAAGAAGCCGGCGGTGTTACCAGTGATATTAAAGACATGGAGAACGTATATAATCTGGCGCTTTTTGAACCATTGAAAAAGGTTGTTTTATCGAAGCTGGGCGTAGGCCGGAGCGGCTTCAGAAGGTCCAAAGAACTGAACCAGCTGCGCGAGGCTCATAAACAAGCGGCCCGGGACAAGCTTAACGCGAAGGTCGATGACGTATTCGCAGACCGCCAAAGCCAATCCCCGACTACCGTTAGCTCCCCGATGATGGCCGAATACCAGAGCATGATGTCTAGAGTCAATCCGAATCGGGATGCAGAACAGCTCGCAGCACGCAAGGAAGCGGCCAAGGCGCTGGCGCATAAGGAAGCCAAAAAGCTCGTAAACGATGTCATGGCTGATGAGGCGGATACGATTCTGGAGCGTCTGATCCCTAAGGCGTCTACGATCGATGCATTGACGGTAGTAGGGAAAAGCGGGGCTTACGCGGTAGCCCGGAAAGCGAATGCCCTGCCGGACGATATCCGGGCAGCAGGGATCCGGGCAGCCACTGCGCACGCGGAAAAGATGGCGAAAGACAAGAAAGAAGCGGCGGAACTGGAAGCGAGGAAGCTGACCAAGGGGACGAAAGCGACGGATACGCAAACTGCGCAAGCTCCGGACGCTACAAAAGCCGCAGAAATCACAGAGGCTATCAAAGATGACACGAAAGCGGGAACGCTCGCCAAAAAGGTAGTCGATACGGTTGAAGCGGGCGATTTGCAGAGCGGCTTTAGCAAAGTAGGCAAGCTCATTGATATTTCCACGCCGAATCCCGGCGATTCCAGTTCGATGGATATTGAGCTGAAGATCCCGTTCGTATCTGCTTCGGGCGGCGGGCAAGCTTATTTCCTGTTCGGCTTCGGAGGAGAGGCGGAGCGGGAAGCGGACGATCTGACGGTGAGCACGCAGATTACGTTCGGGCTCGGCTTCACCACGTTTGGCTTCGACGCTAACTTCCGGTTCGGGCTATACTTGGAAGGAGAAGGGAAAGATACGAATCAGGTCATGAATCTGCTCTCCTACGGTCTATACCGGGAGATACTCAACATCGCTCCTTCGGCAGCGGCCTTTTTCTGGGGACAGGGCGGGAAGTCGGGCGAGTCGAAGCTCGTTGAAGCCGAGAAGTGGGCCATGATGATCGAAGAGCAGAGCATGGATGAGGACGCCAAAGTGAATGTGGGCTTGCTGACCAAGCTGGCGATGGAAGCGAACGTCGGCGTGGCGGAGTTTTCCGGAGAGCTTGCCTATAAACGGCTCAGCGCTTACAACAAAGATATTATCGAAAAGAAGGGCAAGGACGATCAAGGGAACGTCCTGTCGGCAGCGGAAAGGGTCGCGAACAATAGTATAGGGAAAGGCGAAATCCGGAATATTTACGAAGCGGCGGCGGAGATCGAGGTCGGGTTTGGCAAAGACAAAGTGGCTTTTGGCGCGGAAGGATCGATGACCCGGATCGGAGGGAAACTTCGCGAGTTGAGTCTGGGACTCTCGGCCAGCATTCCGTCGCAATTCGGGGAGGAAGGCGGAGATTTCACCCAATACGTGGCCAAAATCGTCACTGCGGCGGTAGGCGGTGGCAAAAATATATCCGCGTTATTCCAAAAGGCGATTGCGGACGAGCCGGATCGAAAGGCCCGGGCAGGCGGCTCCGTGTTGGATACGGGCAGCGACGCCCTCTTCACGGGCAATTACTTCGACAGCATCGGTGCCAGCTTCGCCGAGAAGATTATGGGCGATGAAACGATAAATGACACGATGCGATCCTGGCTTCCCGGACAAGAGGCCGGAGCCTCGGCGATCGAGCAAGTGGGTAAAATCGCCTTGTCGAATTCTTTGAAGCTGGCGGTAACCTTCGAGCGGGAGTACAATGAAGCCGGCGTAGCGAACGATTGGGAAATCGGAATAGAGGCCAGCCAGGACAAATCTCTGGAAGTCGATGCGGAAATTGTTAAAGTAGCGGTAGAGAAATCGAAACGGCTGGGCAAATTGGAGCTCTCCAAAGGAAAAACAGCCAAATACGAGTTCCTTGGCTTCAGCGGGGGAGGCAAAGAAACGCCGCTGGCCGCTCTTGGCAATCAAGCTGCGGCAACGCCGTGAACGACGCCAGCGGCAACACCAGGAACGACGTCAATACCAACTACTACAACGAACCCATAAAGCACATCATCCATCGTTTTTTCATCATCGTGTAGAGGAGGCTTGCAGATGGCCGGTTCAGGAAATGGCAGCAAGGCGCAGTCCCGGTTGGATTTCGATCATGAACTCGTGTTCCGCACTCTGACGGGGGACGGCCTTACGGCTTCCGTCAAGCGGCTGGAGCTGACCGAAGCGGAGGAGCGTCTTACCTGTACGCTCTCCTTCGAGGTGCAGCAGGACGTATACCGCCAATTGATGGCTGGAGAATGGATGGGGCTGCACGCTGCGGCCAGAAGCGACGGAGCCGGTATGGCCTTCGAAGCCGATCAGCCGATCGAGCTGCGGGCCGTATTGCGGCATAGTCTGATGAAAGCTGCTTTGCATCACGGCACGGAAGCGGAACAAGTGCTGCAAACTTTGCTGCAGGACTCCGAGGCGGGGCGCGCGCTCCGGCAAAGCGAAAGCTGGCTCATCCTAGAAGTGAAGCAGCAAGTGAAACTTCCCGAAGAGTTCGGGACCGGTTCGCTTAAAAAAGGGTACCGTACGTTATGGGCGGAGCCCGCCGCCGCTCAAGCGGCATCTGGTAACCCCCGACCGGAGATGAACGAGATTGTCGAAGGTTACTTGAGCGGCAAGGAAATCCCGTATGAACGGGTAGCGGACGGGCTCCTTCGTATCACGTTTACCGGAATGAACGGCTCCTGGATCGTCCTGGTCCGCACTGATGAAGAGAAGCGGATATGCATCGTCTACTCCGTCTATCCGGAGCTCGTACCCGAAGAGCACCGGACCGGGATGGCCGTATTCCTCGTCGAGGAAAACTACGACTTGGAGATCGGCAGCTTCGAGCTGGATACAACCGACGGGGAGCTGCGTTACCGGACGAGCATCGATGTGGAGCAGGACCGGCTAACCCGGGAGCTGTTCGGCCGACTGTTCACGACCAATGTCGTGATCATGGACCATTATTTCCACGTCCTTCACGATGCTGCGGCGCAGGGAGAGGTGGAGTAGGTGAAGAACATGGACAAATCTACGATCGTTGCGTCGCTGAATCAAGTACGAGAGGCGCATCCGTTAGTGCATCATATTACAAACGTGGTGGTCACCAATTTTACCGCGAACGGTCTGCTGGCTTTAGGCGCCTCGCCGGTGATGGCTTACGCGAAGGAAGAAGCAGCCGATATGGCCCGGATCTCGGGGGCTCTCGTACTGAATATGGGGACGCTGGATGCAAGCGTCGTGGAATCCATGCTTCTGGCCGGCAAGTCGGCTAACGAGCACCAGGTGCCGGTCATCTTCGATCCGGTAGGGGCCGGGGCGACTCCGTACCGGACCGAGACCGCACGGCGCATCATGAAGGAGCTTCGGATTGCGGTTTTAAGGGGGAATGCCCCGGAGGTGGCCAATGTCATCGGCGAAGCGCGGACGATTAAAGGCGTAGACGCGGCAGGGGGAGCGGCGGAGGACGTAAGCGGCTTGGCCCGGCAGGCGGCACATGCGCTCGGTTGTGTCGTCGTCGTGACAGGGCCGGAGGATTACGTAAGCGACGGGTCGGTCACTTACCGGATCAGCGGCGGTACGCCGCTCTTGACGCGGGTTACAGGAACCGGCTGCCTGCTGACTTCCGTGATCGGCGCCTTTCTTGCAGCCGTTCAGGACCCGGTGCTCGCCTCCGTTTCCGCAGTATCTTTTTACGGAGCCGCCGCGGAGACGGCGGAGCGGGTCGCCGGTCCCGGACGCCCGGGGACGTTTCAGATCGAATTGTTGAACCAGCTCTATCAAATGGACGGGAGAGCATGGGGCGAACTTCTGAATGTGACCCGAGTGTGAACGGAGCCTGGCATTACGCTCGAAAAGCAGGATGGGATAAGCTTACACAACCGTATCGTCAACAAAGAAGCTGTCCCTAGAGTCTTTTCAGACATAGGGGCAGCTTCTTTTTGATGCTTATGCGAATGATCGTACAGTCCGCACAGGGCACGGTTCCGGAAAAGATTACCGGGCTGTGCGGCCGGCGACCGATCGGCTAACGAGAACCATAAGGACCGCCACTGCGAGGAAATAGACGGGCATCGTCACCAACGAGCCGTCGTGCAGGTAGCTCATGCCGCTTGTAATCAGGCTGACGACTATATAGTAACCCAGTCCGAAGATGGCGCCGGCTGTCCCAAGCACATCGCCATAACGGACAAGCGCCAAACTCAGGCAGCCCGGAATCGCCATGCCGATCCCCAGCAGAAGAATGAAGAGGCAGGCTACCGTCAGCGCGAGGAACAGAACGGTCGGGCCGATCCCGTACAGAGCGAGCCCTGTGAGACATCCGGCTCCTACAGTCGTTACCGCGGTGCCGAGCACGATAATGTTCTCCGCAGTCAGCCGGGTTAGCAGCTTCTTGGATAACATCGCCCCGAGGATGGACGACAGCGCGACAAAAATGCCGAGGAATCCGAACATGCCGGGCTTCATCTGAAAAAACTCAATAAAAATAAAGGGAGCCTCCGCATAATAACTGAACAAAATCCCGTTGGCGGCGCCTATAAGAAAACCGAACGCCCATACCTTCTTATCGGAAGCGAGCCGCCTCGCTACAGCCGCAACCCGGATGTTCGAGGGCGGGGACACTCTGGTCTCGGGAAGAGACGCCCAGGTGTACGCGAACACAGCGACGCTCATCGCCACCAGGGTGAAAAATACCGCCCTGAACCCGAGCGACTGATCGACCCATCCTCCGATTAACGGCCCGACGGCCGGAGTAAAGGCGAGAGCGGCCGATATTTGGGCAAATACGGCATGACGCCGGGCTCCGTCGATACTTTCGCGGAGTATGGTCTGGGTCACTACCGAACCGGTGCTGGCGCCGAAGGCCTGAACGAATCGGCTTACGAGCAGCCATTCCGCCGAATTCGACAAATAGCACCCCAAGCTTCCCGCTCCGTACACGAAAATTCCCCAAAGCAAGGCGGGACGCCGCCCGATCGAATCGGATAGCCTCCCCCAGCAAAATACGCCGAGGGCGAAGCCGAGAAAGTAAATGCTGAGCGTTAATTGAATCGTATTGCCGCTTGCCTGCAACGTACGGGCTATGTCCGGCAAGGAAGGCGTATATATCGTTTCGCTGATTTGCGGAAAACCGACAAGAACAATAAGCAGCCATAAAGACGGTGTTGAGATTTTTCTTTCCACTGGCAAATCCCCCTATAACATTGAAAATCTCAATTCGCTTTCAAAGCGATTACGGGATCGGGGGTTTGCATTTGGTCAATCGGGTAAATGCGAGCATTGGAATCACCTTAAAGTTTTTATTAATAGGGGGATGGGTAACACAAGCATTAGAAAAAACTATAGAAGGATGCTGGTATTATACCATTTAAGTTTTACAGAATACGTTCCCACTATGGCTAAACTCAATTTATCCGGCGGAAGAACCCGAATTACGGCAACGGCACGGCTATTCATGCGTGGCTGTACAGGGTATGATGGATTTGTAATCGGGATTGTCGCCGGTTGAAGAAATTACCATCATACGTCTGGGTTGGAGTGCTGAAGGATGCCAAATGTTAAATTGACCAATATGTGCATGATCTATGATCCGGCGACGGACCGGGTCTTGGTGCAGGACCGGATCAAGTCGTGGAAAGGGCTGGCCTTTCCGGGAGGACATATCGAAGAAGGGGAAAGCATCATCGATTCGACGATCCGAGAAGTAAGAGAAGAGACCGGCTTGACCGTATCGGATCTCGAACTGTGCGGGATTGTGTACTGGTTTCATGAAGAGACACAGGATAAGTATATGGTGTTCAGCTATAGAACGAGTTCCTACTCAGGGGAGCTGGTGGAAGAGACGGAGGAAGGCAAGCTGAGCTGGGTGCAACGAGACGAGCTGCCTTCGCTCCCGCTTGCGGAAGGATTTAAGGAACGGCTGCCGATGTTTCTGGACAAAGCGTACTCCGAAGGGTTCGGAATTCTTAGCCGGAACGGCGAAAGCGCCATGAAGTGGCAATGATCCCGCCGGCAGCCTGCCACTATGGAAACATTTACAAAGGCGCCGCGCGTTGAGTAGGGAGTCCCCCCGCCCTATACTGATAAGTAACGACTCGTGCGAAAAAGGGGCGATTTTCGATGAATGTGGAATTCGATCAACCAGCCAAGCAATGGATTCAGGGCAAAGGCGGCCAACTGACTGTCAAAACGCTGAATGTACGCGCCTGCTGCGCGCCGGGCGTTCAAGAGGTGGTCGCCGTGCCGGGGAAGCCGGGCCAGTTAGAGCCCTACAACGAGCTTAAAGTCGATGGAATCTCCCTCTATATGGAGAAGAACCTTTGTGTCAAGGAGAAACTGGTTCTGAAATTGTCCGGCGTTGGCTTTCTAAAGTCGATTTCAGCTAAGCTTCAATGACAGGCCCCGCGATATTCTGTATGGGTAGAGCTACAAGTTTTGTTTGCCGAAAATGCGCATGGAAACCAGCATCGACGCAACGCCGGCAGCGAGTGCCAGCCCAATTGGCGCCAAGTCCTGAACGATCTGCGGGCCCGGGAACGCCGCAGGGAAGCTGAAGTTGCGGGCTTGCGCATATTGCATAACGACAGGGGCTAGGAACGGTGTAATAAAGATACTGAAAAAGAATATATATTTGGATTTCTCAAATCCGAAACGGTACTGCACCGGGATCATAATCGAGAAAACGACCGATAGGATTAAAAAGGTTTTGCCGAAGTCGGACAGGCTCAGCATGTCCAGCTGACCCGGGATCAGCAAAGCCGTCAACGTGTACAGAACACAGCAGCCGGCAAACAGCAGCAGCAGAAACAGATACTTCGATTGAACGAGCGCATTTCTGCCGTAGGGAGTGGCGCATAACATAGCCGAGCCTTTGAATTTGTACTCGAGCAGCGATACGGAATTAAAGATGATGAACTGAATGAACAGCGTGCTTATAAAAAAAGCCAGAAACCCGCCGCCGCCAAGAGAGGCGGTTTTTATTTGGATAAACACGGGAAGCGCGATCGCGGCGATAAACATCAGAATCAAATACTTTTTGACCAGCAGAGAGTCTTTCTTCACGAGATGGAGCAGCATGGCCTGTTACCTCCTGACATAGCCGAGCATAATATCTTCAATTGTAGGCTTCTCGATAAGCGCCTTGTTCATTTGCTCCTTAACCGCTTGCTTATGAGCGGTGAGCCCTTCAAATCCGTAACGGGTTTCGCGCAGCGTCAGAAACAGCTTCCGGGTATGCTCGTTCAGGTCGGCCCGGTCCCCTTTCACGAAGCCGTGCGTATCCAGCAGCAGGTCTTTGTCCTCGTTGAAAATAAGGCGGCCCTTATCGATCAGGATCAGCATATCCGCGATTTTGTCGAGGTCGGACGTGATGTGGGTGGAGAAAAACACGCTTTTGCCGTCTTCCTTCATGTATTCCAGCATAATCTCCATAATCTCGCTGCGGACCAGAGGATCAAGACCGCTCGTCGGCTCGTCCATGATGAGCAGATCGGCGTGGTGTGACAGCGCGAGGGCGATCGCGAACTTCATGCGATTCCCTTTGGACAGCGTCGATATTTTATGGGCAGGGTGCAGCCCGAAGCGTTCCATGTTCCGGGTAAAGGCGGCGTTATCCCAGGTGGAATAAGCGGGAGCGAGGACGCTTTTCATCTCCGCCATCGTTAGATCCTCATAGAAGTACCCTTCATCGAATACGATCCCGATCCGGTCTTTCAGCTCCCGCGCGTGCTTCTCCATCGTTTTGCCGAACATCCGGACTTCGCCGGAATCTTTCAGGATCAGGCCCAGAATTGATTTGATGGTCGTCGTTTTACCGGCCCCGTTCACACCGATAAACCCGGTAATACAGCCCTCCGGCAGCGAGAAGCTGACATCCCGCAGTTCGAATCCGCCTAAGTTTTTGTTCAGCCCTTCTACTTCCATGATCATCTCACGCCTCGCCCTCTTCCTCCTCGAATAATAAATCCATCATCCGGTACATTTCGCCTCTGCCGATTCCCAAAGAACGCGCCAGCTGCCACGCTTCCGTCAGCTTCACTTCCACCATATGCCGCTTGGATTCGCGCAGCAGCTCCAGGTTTCCCTGCGAGACGTAAGAGCCTTTGCCGGCCCGCGTCGTCACGAAGCCTTCGGCCTCCAGCTCGTCGTACACCCTTCGGGTCGTCAATACGCTCACATGCAGATCGTTCGCCAGCGCCCGGATGGACGGCAGCTGTTCGCCTTCGCTTAATTCCCCGCGAAGGATGGCATCCTTAATTTGCCCTTTGATCTGCTGATAAATGGGAGGATCGGATACGTTGGAAATAATAATTTTCGTAACGGTTCACCCGCTCTCAACTGTGTATCTCATACATACACAGAATACACAGATAGGGCAATGAAGTCAATAGAGCGAAATGGAGGAGCTGCCGGATTAAGGATTGAAGCCTGCACGCTGCGTCAATCGGCGGGGTCTTTATAAATCTTTGATGTACTTATTTACACTCTAGGTATATCGATCTATAATTAGACATGAAACGACATATTTCAACTTATATTGACGTATATTCTACTGAGAATGGAAGCTTGCCAACCTGGCAGGAACGTACAAATCCATCGGTGCAACGCAATGCTGCAAAAACAGCCGGGTTCCCAGTAGAATGTTGTATGCCGGAGAACCCTTCTATGAAGAAGGGTTCTTTTTGTACCGGGAGGGGATGCGGTCTCGCTTAAGGGAGCTTGTTTGATCATCAAGTTCAATACAACTAACGGGAGGTACATTCTATGAGAATTTCTGTTCTTCTGAAGGTGCTCGGTGTTGTTTTTGCCGGGCTGGCAATCGTCTTGATCTTCTCGGTTCTTATGCTCCGCAGCCATTACCTTGACGTTCAGAAGGCCGTCTCCCGCCAGGCGGAATTCAAACAGCTCGGCTTCGACCTGGAGCGGGCCTCCAATTATTTGACGGACGAGGCGCGAAAGTATGTGCAGTTCGGCAATAAAACGTTCTACAACAACTACTGGCGCGAAGTGAACGAGACGAAGTCGAGAGACCGCGTCGTCGAACGCTTGAAAGCAATGAATGCGCCTCCGCAGGAGCTGGATCTTCTTACGCAGGCGAAGATGAAGTCGGACGCGCTGGTTCTGACCGAGGAAGCCGCATTCCGGGCTGTGGAAGCGGGGAACTTCGACCAGGCCCGGCAGCTCATGTTCGACGACGCGTACGAGCGGAATAAGCAGATCATCGCCGAACCGATCTCCAGGTTCCAGACTTTGATGAACACCCGTGCCGAGCAGGAGCTCCATGCTGCCGAGGACGGATTCCATACGTTTCTGTACATAACGATAGCGGCCATCGTTTTGGCCGTCGCCGCGATGATGACTTCGATCGGACTTCTGTTTGTGAAGCTTAAGCCGCTGCAGACGATCGTCAGTAAATTGCAGGAGCTGGCTAACAACGAAGGAGATCTCACCTCCAGACTGCCCGATACGAGCAAGGATGAGATCGGGGAGCTGTCGCGTTCGTTCAACAAGATGCTGGCCAGCTATCAGGAATTTGTCCGCAATATTATCTCGTCCGCCCAGCATGTCGGCGCGGCCGCCGTGCAAATATCCGCGACTACGGAAGAGGTGGCGAGCGGCACGCAGAGCCAGGCGCAGTTCGCCCAGCAAATTAACGAGCTGTTCCGTGAACTGAATCTCAGCATGGAATCGATATCCAAAAACGCGGTGGACGCCGCAGATTTTTCCGAGAAAATGTCCACCATGGCCCAAGAGGGCGGAACGATTATCGGCAACACCATTAGGGGCATTACCCGGTTGAACGAGCAAATCGAGGTGCTGGAGAAAGATTCCGAGAAGGTAGGGGAGATCGTCGCCGTCATCGATGAGATCGCCGAGCAGACGAATCTGCTTGCTCTGAATGCAGCGATTGAAGCAGCCAGGGCGGGGGATCAGGGACGAGGGTTCGCCGTCGTAGCCGATGAGGTGCGCAAGCTGGCGGAACGCAGCGGCAACGCTACCAAGGAAATATCGGCGATTATTAAAGGGATGCAGAGCAATATGAAGGACAGCGTGAGAGCGACGAGTAAAGCGGTGGAGGACACGGACAAAACCGGGGAAGCGTTCGACGGCATCGTCGGCATGGTCAAGCAGACGTCTTCCCGGATCATGGAGATTGCGGCAGCTACCGAGGAACAGACGGCCCAGTCGGCCACGATCCTGGAATCGGTGGAGATGATCGCCGCCTCCTGCGAGCAGTCGGCCGCAGCATCCCAGGAGACGGCCGGGTCAGCTCAGTCGTTGGCCGGTCTGGCTGAAGAACTGAATCGTTCGGTATCGGCCTTTCAGGTATGACCCGATAGGTGCCGGCAAATAGCACAAGCTCCGCTCAGCAGATCAGCTGGACGGAGCTTGTTGGATGTCCGGATGAAGCCGCCGCGCCGGGCGATTGGCGGGCGGTAAGCCGCCTAATCGCCGCGATTATTCATCCGCGTAAGCCGCTTTCGTATCGATGCCGATCGACCCGGCTGTGGCGTCCCAAGTGATGCCGATATTCATCAATTTGGCGACGTCTCTCAGCTTGAAGTAATTGTTGCCGTCGATGTGGTACGCGGTAATTTGGACGCCTTTGCCGTCGAGCGTCACCTTGGCGGTCGTTTGCGTTACTTGCTTGCTTGCTTTCTCGCCGGAAGCAGTCAGTTCACTTCCGTCCGGCGTGTAAGCTTTCTGGGTGGTGAGCGCGATCGCGTTCTGGACGGCATCCCAGCTCACTTCGAAGTTTTTCTCGGTACCGTTAACGGCCATAGCCAAGTCCCGCAGCTTGAAGTAGTTGTTGTCGTTGATATTGTAAGCTTCGAAGGATACTTCCTTGCCGTTCACCAGCACTTTGGAGGCTGTCGGGTTCGCGGTGGCCGGCTGCGAAGCGGATTCCGGTGCCGGCGCCGGCTCAGGTTTGCTCGCTTCCTCCGTGCCCGCTACCACTTTCAAAATAATAGCGGCATTGTCTCCCCGAGATTCCCCTTTAAACACAGGGAACACTCCGTAGTCGACAGCTTCCGTCAGCACGGCTTTGTTGTCTTTGATCTCTACGTATTCCAGGCTTTCGTCATCGACCCATTTGGCGATGGACGCTTCGTCCGACAGTTCGCCGTGAAAGGTGATCGTCACAGGTGCGGATACGACATACATCGTCTCGCCATAACCTACGTCTTTTATTTTCTGTGTCTCTACATAGTTGGATATCGTGACATAATTGCCGTTTTTCGCATCGAACCGTTTATCGGCTGCTGCAAACGCCGTCAGCGACGCGATAAGCGATACGCTCAAAACTAGTGATAACATTACGGTTATTCGTTTCCACGTTCCTGCCATCCTGTAATCTCTCCTCTATGTATCGGTATATGGTGCTACCGAACCATTCTACATGATCTATCAAAATATGACAATATACCTAAGTTTATGACAGGTATATAGTAATTTTGTCGATAATCTATTAAAATGAATAAACCCATTAGGTAATTTTTCTCATCATACTAGAAACTACATTCGATGAAATAGGAGAGAGCAGCCGGGTGAGAACGAGAAGAAGCGGAAGGTTGACGGCGATGCTGGCAGTCCTTCTAGGCGCAGCTATGATGCTGGGAACGGTGCACGCAGCCGTCCCGGATTCGGACAAGACTAGCAAGAATATAGTGAATCCTTATGAGAAGATCACGTATGCCTTGACGATCCAACATATCGATAGGCTGGCCGAAGCTTATCCGGATCTGATCGAAGTGAGAACGATCGGCCATACTTTGTTCGGACGTGAGATCCGGGCGGTCCGGTTAGGCAAAGGAGAGGCACAGGTCCTGATCGACGGGGCCCAGCATGCCAGGGAATGGATGGGGACCAATCTCATCTTGTATCTGATCGACCGTTACGCTTATGCGTATGAGAAACATGTGAGCTACGACGGCTATGACGTACGGGATATACTCGACCGCTGCTCGATCTGGTTTGTGCCGATGGTGAATCCGGACGGTGTGGCGCTGCAGCAGGAAGGGCTGAACGCTTTTCCCGACTATTGGCATGCCAGTCTGGCGGTCATGAACGGTTATAGCGATAACTTCGCACGCTGGAAGGCTAACGCTCAAGGAATCGATGTGAACAGGCAGTATCCGGCGATGTGGGACGGCATTCGGAATTCTCCGGCTTACCCCGGCTACAAAAACTATAAAGGGACGGCCCCGGCCGAGACGGCGGAGGCGGCGGCCATGATTCGATTCGCCAGCGAGACCGACCCGGAAATCGCTCTGTCGTATCATTCGTCCGGCGAAGTGTTGTACTGGCATTTCAATACGTTGTCCGAACATCTGGCACGAGACAGGAACATGGCCGATACGATCAGCGCGATGACCGGGTACGGCTTGATGAAGCCCGAGAAAAATCCTTCGGGCGGAGGATTCACCGACTGGTTTATTATGCGATTCGGGCGTCCCGGCTTTACGGCGGAGATCGGTGCGTATCATGCGGAGACGGAGTTGCCTCTGTGGACGTTCGCGGACATATGGGAAGACAATAAGAACGTAGGGCTGTATCTGGCGTCGGAAGGGTACAAGCTGTGGCGCGAACGATACCCGGTGGAGAACGTCGAGGAGAAGCTCCAACTGCTCAAGGAAGTACAGCTGTACAGTCGGCCGAAGGAAGGATACCCGGTCGGCGCGAAGCTGGGCCCAGCCAAAGTGACAGCAGACGCACGGCTGGGGAACTGGTATCGGGTACCCACATGGCTCGGTCCGAAATGGATTCAGCTGGATGCGGGCTCTTATCTCCAAGGACATAGCGAGACGTACAAAGAACGCATCAAGCTGACGGATCAAACTCCGTTGTATCCGTCCCCGAAAGCGGAAGAGTCGGCTGTATTGGCTCAGCTGGACCCGCAGGAAGTCCAAGCGCTGGAGCGCTGGAACGACTGGCTGCTAATCCGGACCTGGTTGGGTGACGCATGGATCAAGCAGAACCGGTAAACCCTTGCGGCGTCCGGGAGACAAGGGCATGGGGGCTGTCCCCAAAAGATCCGCATGATACGGAACGTTCCGTTTTCCCAACGAAAGGACCTCAAATTCCACGGTAAAGTGGGATGAGGTCCTTTTTCGCAAAGAAATCGGTTCGGAATGGGGCTTCAAAAATCGCAAAAAGACTATGGACGACCCCGTTCACTGCCGTTAAAAGTCGAAATGGTCCGGGTCGGGTCCGACTCGCCGGTTTTCATTCAACCCGTCGATCCGGTCCATGTCCTTCCCGCTTAATTCAAAATCGAAGATCGCCGCATTTTCGATAATCCGGTGTTCTCGGATCGACTTCGGTATCGTGACGACACCGTGCTGCAAGTCCCAGCGAAGAATAATTTGCGCCGGGGATTTCCCGTACCGGGCCGCCAGCTCGAGCAGCAGCGGGTTATCCAGCAGCTCGCCCTGCATGAACGGAGACCAGGCTTCGAGCTGGATGCCGTGCTCCTTCGTGAAGCGAAGCAGCGGTTTCTGGGTTAGCCGCGGATGGAACTCGACCTGGTTGACCATAGGTTTGATTTCGGCCGCCTTCATCAAATCCTCCAGATGATGAATCTGAAAGTTGCTCACCCCTATCGCTTTGACCCGCCCTTCCCGGTACAGGTACTCCAAAGCTCTCCACGATTCCGTAATCTTACCCTTCACGGGCCAATGGATGAGATACAAATCGAGATGGTCCAGCCCCAAACGGCTCAGACTCGCTTCATAAGCGGCTAACGTCGATTCATACCCTAAGTCGGCGTTCCATACCTTGGAAGTCACGAACAGTTCTTCCCGTGTAATCCGGTTGTCCTGCAAGGCTTCGCGAATTCCTTCGCCGACGCCTCGTTCGTTCCCATAAATCGCTGCCGTATCGATGCTGCGGTAACCATGGGCGACGGCCGATTTCACGGCTTGAACCAGATCAGGTCCTTCTTCCACTTTGAACACGCCGAGTCCGAGTACGGGCATGTGCTTTCCGTTGTGCAGCGTTACAGTATTCTGTATCGAATTCATCATCTTCGTTTCCTCCCGAAATGTGGTATAAAGCGGCGTTCAGCATAGTTGAGAGTGCATGTTGGGAGCAGTCTCCCGGACCGGTTCGCCCGCCTCGTCCTGGCGTTCCAAGATCCGGGCCAGTGCGGTCAGCACTGCTGCCCCAAGCACCATCAGCGCCCCGATCCACGTCGTATGAATCAGCCCGATCGAGTCGGTAACGACGCCGCCCAAGTAGGCGCCCATGGCGATCCCGGCGTTGAAGGCGGCAATATTTACAGCGGAAGCTATATCTTTGGCCTGAGGAGCGAGCCGTTCAGCCAGCACCACTACATAAACCTGCAAGCCAGGCACATTCATAAAGGCGAACAAGCCCATGAAAAAGACGGTAATCAGTCCTGCGGTTTTAAACGGCGCGGTAAAGGCCAGCACCAGCAGGACAAACGCCTGAGCGGCGAACATCATGGTCAATGCCTTTACGGGCTTGCGATTCGCCGCCTTGCCTCCGATCATATTGCCGGCTGCAATCGCGATTCCATAAACAAGCAGGATGAAAGCCGTCGTTTCGGGCTCAAATCCGGTTATTTCATGAAGCAGCGGGGATAAATAGGTAAAGACGACGAAAGTGCCTCCGTAGCCTAACGCCGTAATCGCAAAAGCGAGCAGCAGCCGGCGGTTTGTCACGAGCTTCACTTGATCCTTAAGCCGGACGTTCGCTCCTTTGCGCAAATTCGCAGGCACCAGCATCAGGTTGGCGAGGAACGCGAGCGCTCCGACAACGACAATCGCGACAAAAGCCGCGCGCCAGCCGAGCTGCTGGCCGATAAACGTACCTATCGGAACTCCGGTAACCGTCGCAACGGTAAGTCCGGAGAACATGATCGAGATGGCGCTCGCCCTGCGGTGCTCCGGTACAAGATCGGCGGCAATCGTAGAGCCGATCGACATGAATACGCCGTGAGCCAGCGCCGAGACGACCCGTGCGGCCAGCAGAACCCCGATCCCGCCCGCGGCCGCCGCGAGCATGTTGCCTGCAATAAAGACGACCATGATCCAGAGCAGCAGCGTCTTGCGCGATACCTGCGAGGTCAGGGACGTCAAGACTGGAGCGCCGAAGGTGACTCCAAGCGCATATAAAGTAACGGTTAACCCGGAAGTCGTAACCGATATATGAAGGTCATCGGCAATAAGCGGTAGCAGGCCTACGCTGATAAACTCGGTTGTTCCGATCGCAAAAGCGCTGATGGCCAAAGCCAGTAGCGCGAGTGTACTCCTTCTGTTGTCTGTCATCCTTCCCACCCTTACAAGATTGTGATATCCGGCCGGTACCTGTTATTATGGGTGACAGGAAGGAAGATGAACAGTACGTACTTTTTTGTGATATAGGTACTTCAAAGTTCCTATTACCATCTAATAAAGGGGCAGGAACGATGGCAAAAGAAGCGGCGGTCAAGAAAAAATACAATATTTCAGTCGAAGCGACACTCGAAGTGATCGGCGGGAAGTGGAAATGCGTCATTTTATGCCATCTGACGTACGGGAAGAAGCGGACAAGCGACTTGAAGCGGCTGATGCCCGCCATTACGCAAAAAATGCTGACCCAGCAGCTGAGGGAGCTGGAGGAGGACGGCATTGTGAACCGGATCGTCTACAATCAGGTGCCGCCCAAAGTGGAGTATGAGCTTAGCGAATACGGATGGAGCTTAAAATCGATATTGGATTCTTTATGCGCATGGGGAGAGAAGCATATTATTAAAGAGTACGGGGATAAGTTCGCCGTATTGGAGGACAATATACTTAATCACAAGGACGAGGCGCAGGAGTAGGATAATTCCGTTCCTCGTACAGACGGAACACTTCCCAAGCGCGTTGCCGGACGGACGCTGCCAGATGATCCGGCTCGACGATGTACAAATCCGTGTTAAAGCCGAGCAAGAAACGGACTAACGTTTCGTGCTCCCTATAAGCGTACCGGGTCCGCACGACAAGCGAACCGTCCGGCTGCCGCTGCGTATCCGCCGCATCGAAATGGTCCATCGCCGACACGACCGCTTTACCGGTAAAACGAAGGACCAGATCCACCGACTCCTGCTCCCACGCTTCCTCCCATCGCTCGTTCACCTCCGCCAGCGTCATGGACCGGCGATTGAACGTTTCCGGCATAATCGTCAAATCCCTTATCCGCGAAAGTCTAAATAACCGGTAATCGTCCCGGTTCAAACAATATCCGTGCACATACCACGCGTATCCTTTGAGCACCAGCATATGCGGCTCAATGCGGCGCTCCGTTTCCGCGCCTTTGCTGTCGGTGTAAGTAAAACCGATCCGTTTCTGCCGCCCTACGGCGCTGTGCAAAGTTTCGTACAACGCACGGGAGGCCGCCCCGCTTTGCCAAGGCGTCAGATCGATGACCACTTGATCGGTGCCGCTCATCCGTTCCTGCTCCGCCCGCGAGACCAAGGCGCCCACCTTCTCGAGCAGACGATCCATATGGTGCTGCTTCATCGCTTGGGTCGTATGCAGCCCTCGTAATGCGGTAAACAAAGTATGCAGCTCGTCGAACGACAGCATCTGGCGGTCGAGACGGAAGTCCTCCATAATCTCATATCCGCCTTCGTTGCCCGGGTAGGACACGATCGGAATGCCGGAGCCGCTCAAAGTATCCAAGTCCCGGTAGATGGTGCGCAAAGAAACTTCGAGACGTTCGGCCAACTCCTGAGCCTGCACCCGTTTCCGGTTCAGCAGCAAGATCGTGATAGCCATCAGGCGCTCCAGCTTCATATAGGTTCCTCCCCGGTCCAAATTGGCAATTTTTAATCCAACAACCTTTTCAAAAACCATTCTTTGGTTTCTGCACCAGGAACAAGCAACTTCCACTCGCCGTCGGTGTCTTTAATAATAGGGAATGGTGGCAAAATATCAGTCTTTCATTAGCTTTGAAATATTCTGCTGCTGCCTTTTTGGACTCAACTCCGGAGGAATAAGGTGGTGATGTAAATGAAAGAAAATAATAGGTTGTATCTTGAAAACATCATATCGAAATTACATTTTTTAAGGAAGCCTGGTTTTTGGATAGGTTCGATCACTAGTTTACTCGTCGCAGTCGGCGGGACTGCTCTTTTTATTTATTTTATTATTTACTTAATGTTGCGTTATGAATGACCTGGATGATTAAAAGGGAGTCCGATCCGAAAGGAGATTTCCCGGAGCCTAAAGGTCCGGGAAGAACATGCGGGCTTCCGACCCTAGTTCCGATGACGCTGCTTTACCGACCGGTCGTCCGGACTTTTCGGAAAAACTCGCGGACATCTTGAACGAGAAGAGCGGGCTGTTCCATGGCGAAAAAGTGGCCGCCCCGTTCGAATTCCGACCAATGAACGATGTGGTGGTCCCGCTCGGCGAAGGAACGGATCGTTACGTCCTTGGCGAGGGAGAACAGCACACCGGTCGGCACAGTTCCGCGTTCATTCGGCTCCCAAGCGGCGAAGTCATGTTTGGCTTCGTAGTAGATTTGCGCGGAGGAGCCGGCCGTCCCGTTGAACCAATACAAGCTGATATTGGTCAGTATGAGATCCCGGTCGATGGAATCCTCGGGCAAGCCTTCGTCCGGTTCGGTCAATTCCTTGAATTTTTCGACGATCCAGGCGAGCTGTCCGACCGGAGAATCGTGCAGGCCGTAAGCCAGTGTCTGAGGACGGAGCGACTGAATCTGCAAGTACCCGTCGTTGAATCCTTCCATCAGGGCGAACCGGTTCCGGTCGGCTTCGGATAAGCTCTCCATCTCACCTTCGGCGCCGATCGGGAAGGTCAGCAGGGAGTTGACATGGGCGCCGATGATCCGGCCGGGATCCAACTGACCCATGACTGGAGCGACAAAAGCTCCCGTGTCGCCGCCTTGAACTCCGTACCGGTCGTAGCCGAGCCGGGACATCAGCTCCGTGAAAGCGGCCGCGATCCGTCGGACCGTCCAGCCGGGGCCGCTTAGCGGCATCGAAAAGCCGAAGCCGGGGAGGGACGGAATGACCAAGTGGAACGCATCGGCCGGCTCTCCGCCATGCGCCCTCGGATTCGTCAGCGGCCCGATGACGTCCAGGAACTCTACGAACGAACCGGGCCAGCCGTGAAGGAGCATCAGCGGAGTTGCGCCGGGCTCCGGCGAGCGGATATGCAGGAAATGGATCGTCTGCCCGTCAATCCGGGTTGTAAACTGCGGCAGCTCGTTAAGCGCGGCTTCATGTTGGCGCCAGTTATACGCCGTGCGCCAATATTCGGCCAACTCCTTCAGATAGTCGACCGGAACCCCCCGACTCCAGCCGATGCCGGGCAGCTCGCCGGACCAGCGGGTCCGGGCCAGACGGTTTTGTAAATCCTCGATATCGAGTTGCGGTATAGCGATGTGAAAAGGCCGGATTTCCGTGTCCGATGCCGCGCTTTCGTTTCGATCAGGATGTATCATGACTGAACAGCTCCTTACGGTTGAATTTGTCGTTCACGGTTGTAAGTATAAAGAGCTGTTGCTGACAACTGTTTGTCATCTTTGGGAGGAGCGGCCAAATTTTCCGGAAAAGATGCTTACAGTAGAATCGCTGCCGAATATCAAGTATATTGGTAGGGAGTCATCGAGGAATATACGCGGAAGGCTCACCGATTGCCAGCATAACTAGAAGAATGGGGGATATGAAAGGATGTCTGCTTTACCAAACTGCCCGAAATGCAATTCCCAATACACGTACGAAGACGGAAGTCTGCTGATCTGCCCGGAATGCAGCCATGAGTGGACGCTGGAAGCGGAGAGCGAAAACAGCGAGGAAGTGAAAGTGGTCAAAGATGCGAACGGGAACATCCTGAACGACGGCGATTCGGTAACCGTCATCAAGGATCTGAAAGTAAAAGGAAGCTCGTCGGTAATCAAAATCGGCACGCGAGTCAAAAATATCCGGCTGATTGATGAAGACCACGACATCGATTGCAAAATCGACGGTTTTGGCGCGATGAAGCTGAAATCGGAATTTGTTAAAAAGATATAAGGCGTGATCGCGCACAAAATCGAAGCAAGCCCCGGCTCCACTTGAGTGGATTCGGGGCTTTTTGCCGAGTAAGAGCGGTTTGTACCCTTTATTTTGTCCAAAAGCCGCTTGGATGGGGAAATAAGAGTGGTTTGGGAGACTGTCGATTCATTGTGTAGAAGTGTTAGCAGGCCGTTCCAAGTGAAAAGTTACCTTCTTCTGCTCAGACAGGTTGTCCGGAATCCCTTGATTGAATAACGATTGTAAGGTAGGGGATTCCAGACAAAACTCGCCAGAAGGTAATCTTTTCCCTTTCCACTTGGTTGTCCACAATGAATCAAAAGCCTCGTTTGGAACCGTTAGTATCCGCGAATAGGGTACACCCTCCATCAGTTGGCTGAAATAAGTTTTCCAAACCGCCTTTATTCGTCTCGATCGTCCCTCTAATGCCGAAAATAGAAGGTGCCAAAACCTCTTATTATGTTTATAGAGACCCGCGTATTAGGCTTTCGGCGAAGCAGCTTCCGATATTTTCAAAAAATAAAGGTTGAAACCGCTTACCGCAACAGCTATACTGAACATAAATAATGGTACAGGAAAGGTACATATACCATAATTATTCGAATACAATACATCATGTACGGCTGATTATAAGCCAAGATGGAACATGTACGGTTCTTATACCATTATCGGTCCGAAAAGAAACTAGGAGGAAAAAGGAGGAGTCACGCATTGAACATGATTGACGCGCACGTGCATCTGCAAGGACCTGACCTGGCTCGAGGCACGCTGGAGGAAGGAGACCGGCTCGGTGTGAAGCTATTCGTCTGCTCCACGGTCGTCGGTATGGGATACTACCCGTCCTTCGACAAGGTGAGTACATCCAACGATGAGCTGTATGCGGTTATGCAGCGCTATCCGGAACGGGTGGCAGGCTACTGTTATGTCAACCCCCGGAACGGCCGGCAAGCACTGGAGGATTTCCGCCGCCGCATCGAGGATCAGCGGATGATCGGCCTCAAGCTGTGGGTGGCTACACTGTGCGACGATCCGCTGGTGTATCCGTTCATCGAGCAGGCGATCGCCTACAAGGTGCCTATCCTCATCCACGCCTGGCGCAAGACGGTCGGTCAATTGCCTTACGAATCTACGGCCGAGCACGTCGCGAACTTGGCCCGTCTATATCCGGAGGCGCGGATTCTTATGGCTCATATGGCGGGGCAGGTGGAGAGCTCCGTCAATCGGATTGCGCCTTATCCGAACGTCTACACGGATACCTCCGGATCTCCGATCGGCGGCGCAGAAGTCAGTATCGCGGTTCGACGGCTAGGCGCGGAACGGGTTATATTCGGGTCGGATTTGTACGGCGCCTGCCTGGCCAGCAACATCGGCAAAGTGCTGGGAGCGGGACTCTCGCGGGAAGAGTTTGATTTGGTCATGGGTCACAATATGGCTAGGCTGCTCGGAGAATCGATCCATGGCGAGCTTTATTCGGCAAGTATGATCAGTACCTAATCGAAGGGAAGGAACACCGAATGAAGATGGGGAAACGGACGCTGGTTGCCATGACATCTCTGATCGTGTTTGCAGCAGGATGCTCCGCCGGCGGCGGTACAGGAGCACCGAACGGACAACAGGACGATAACGGGACAAGTAAGCCTGCAGAGCCTCCCCGCGAGCCGGTAGAGCTGACGCTCCACGGAACGATGAGCGGATTTACCGAAGAATTCATGAAGACGCATTTCGGGACGTTTATCGAGAAAAAGTTTCCGCACGTCAAGTTGAAGTATTTGCCGACCATGGTCGTAGCCGGTGCGGCGAGGACGACTGCCACCTATTTGGCTGCCGGGGAGAAATTCGATATTATTACCGCTCCCAGCGGATCAACCCCGGGCTCGGTGCTGGAGAACGGCTTACAGCTCGAGCTGTCGCCGTATATCAAGAAGTACGGCTTCGACCTGAACGCAATCGAGCCGTCGGCCGTTCAGATCCAGAGACGCTTCGCAGACGGCGGCGTTTACGGCATTCCTTTTACGGCCAACACGCTGGTCCTCTTCTACAACAAAGATCTGTTCAGCCGATTCGGCGTGCCTCTTCCGACAAGCAGCACGACCTGGGACGATCTGCAAGAAGCGGTCAAGAAGCTGTCGCGCACCGAAGCCGGCGTCTCTTACCGGGGATTAACCGCCACCTATTGGCATATGATGCTGCTGAATCAGAAATCGGTGCCGGGGCAGGACCTGAAGACGTTCAAGGCGCAATATACGAATGATGCGTATAAGAAAGAGACAGAATTCCTCACCAGTTTCTTTCAAATACCGGGCAACAACTGGACGACCACTCCCAGCATCGCGCAAATGGTCGACTCGTTCGTGAAAGGGACGTCCGCCATGTACGTCGGGTTGGACAACACCTGGCAGCTGTACAAATTTCCGAAAGAGCTGAACTGGGACATGATCCGGCTTCCCGAGCGCAAGGACGCCCCCGGCACCGGTCCCCAGACGTACCCGAACTACATGTACGTCACGAATATGAGCGAGAACAAGGACATCGCCTTTCAAGTCATCGCTTCACTCGCATCCGAGGAATTTCAAACCTACTACGCTAAGCAAGGCTACCTTCCCATCATGAAAAACAACTCCAATCTCTTAAAGCAGTTTGGCGCGGACGTTCCCGAGCTGGCCGGCAAAAACAAAGACATCATCTGGCCCAAGCTGGCCTCTCCGACCGAGGTGACGAAATTCCAATCGCTCGATTTGAAGTACCAGCAGCAGCTTTTCGCGGATATCGTAACCGGCGCTAAGGACATCAATACTGCGCTGCGCGACGCTGCGGAAGCCCACGATAAAGATATAGCGGCACAGTTGAGCAAATAAGAGGCGGTGCAAAGGGATGAGCAGAAACGTGCGAATTAGCACCATACAGCCCAAATTGACCGTGTACCGGGATCAGCCGATCGAGGCGGGCAGACGGGAAAACATCGAGCGGATGCTGGGGCTGCTGCACCAGGCGGGCGAGCGCGGCTCCGATATCGTGCTGCTTCCCGAGACGTTTACCCATGCAGGCATTCCGCTGGACGCAGGCAAGCTGGAGCGGCACGCCGAGACGCTGGACAATGCGATGTTTGGCGAGCTGTCCGCCGTATGCGCCCGGTACGGCATGCATGTGGTCGCCTCGGTTTATCTGAACGACCGCGGCGCTGTGTACAACAGCTGTGTCTTTCTCGATCGGGGAGGTTTCGTCGCCGGGGTCTACCACAAGGTCCACCCGACTTATCCGGAGATGGCGTACGGCGTGCAGTCGGGAACCGAGTTCCGGGTGTTTACGCTCGACATTGGGACGGTGGGCGCGATCATTTGCCATGACAACAGCTTTGTGGAAAGCGCGAGGTGTACGGCTCTGATGGGCGCGGACATTCTTTTCTGGCCGCATTTTCAGAGCGGGTGGGGAGAGGTGATGTGGGAGGTGCAGCTGAAATCGCGGGCGATCGACAACGGCTGCCTGTTCGTCTCTTCCTCCTACAGCGACAAGTCGGAGCGGAATCATTGGGCTCCGGGCCGATTTGTCGGCCGTTCCAATATTGTGGGCGACGATGGCATCATTCTGGCCGACACCGGCCGGGAAGAGGCGATTGCAACCGCAGACGTCGATCTGGACGACAAACGGAGAGCCCATTCCTTCTGCTACAACGATGTCGTGGAGTATCAAAAGGCGTTGTTCGATAACCGGAAGCCGGAAGCTTACGGAAGGATCGTCATGCGACGAGAGGAGGAGAGCGCGCCATGACAGAGAATCGAAACGGTCATCTCCATAGAACGGTCAGCCGAAGAGCGATGCTCGCGGCCATCGGAATGACGGGAGCCGCTCTTGCGGCGGGCTGCGGAACGAAAGCATCGGCCGAGCTTCTGTCGGATCGGCTGGGATCGGCTGCTGCTGCCTGTGCCAGCTACTGCGTAACCGACTACGGAGCCACGGGAGACGGCCTAACGGATGATACGGCTGCGATTCAATCCGCGATCAACGCGGCGCAGACGGCGGGAGGAGGAGTCGTTTATTTTCCGCTGCCGGCGGCCAGGTACATCTGCAACGGGGTGACGATCAGCGGTTCGAATGTATGGATCGACTTGGGCGGATCGACGGTCGAGAAGAAGCAGGGGAACGGGTATGTGTTCAGCTTCAAAGGATCGCTGACGCAAAAAAATGTCGGGATCATGAACGGTGTCCTGATCGGCGATCCTTCCGTGACGGCTAACGGGGGAATTTCCATAGCGTCAAATCCGCTGACCGATGCGATCGACGGCTTCTTATGCTCGGATATGACATGCAAAACGTTCGCCCAATACGGGATTAACGCGGGAAGCGTGTCGAATGCCGTATTCCGCAATATTTCGATCCAACAGCACGGTTCCGTAGCGCAAGGGGCTACGATCGGGATCGGGTTCGTGATTTACCCGAAAAATCCGCAGAGAAATATTTTCATCGACGGTCTGTATTCGCATATCCATGTCTCTTCGACTATGACAAGCGCCGCGATTAAATTCGAAACGGCGGCCAACGTAATAGCCGCAAACATTCATGCCGTCAATGGAACCGAGTCCTGCTGTGTCGTGAATGCAACTGACCATAGCTTGTATACAAACCTGCTGCTGGAGAGCGAATACAGCGGGAACGGACATTTGGGGTTTGTCGTGACCAGCAAGGACATGCTCGTTAATCCGCCGATCGCGAACGCGACCTTCCAGATCCATCATCTCAAGGCCAGAGGGGTATTTTCCCACCCGCTCGTCCTTGCGGCCAACGGCGTTACCCGCTGCGTGTTCGACCATTTCGATTTGAGCGAAACCTCGACGGGCCGGGCGGTCATTACTACGAATGGAGTCGTGTCGAACTGCTCGTTCACGAACTTTATAAGCGACATCCGGTTCGATCTGCTGCAGGGCGCCACCTGCTCGAACTGTAACTTCGTGAACATTTCCCTGAATTCCGGCGCATTCTCCGTACGAGGGGACAACAATACGGCCAGCAACATCAGAAGCCGGGGAGCCGGCACGATTAAGTTTGTCGGGAACGACAATATCCTAAGAGATTCGGTTTCCGTCAACTGTACCTCGCATGCGTATCAGGTGAACGGAAGCCGCAATTATATCGTGGACTGTGTAAGCTTGAATGCGGCCGGCAAAAGCCTGTTCGTCGAATCCGGCAGCGGCAACCGGTATCACGACTTGCTGCAGGCCGGAGGCGGCGGAATCCAGGACGACGGGACCGGGACGATCGGGCACCGCAAAGGGAGTACAGCCGGCAGGCCGGTGCTGTCGGCGAACGACACGGGTTATGTGTACCTGGACACGACGCTGAGTCCGAACGGGAAACCGATATGGTGGAACGGCGCGGCTTGGGTGGACAGTGCCGGGCTGCCGGTTTGAAACGGTACGGGAGCAACAGAAGAGACGAAGGGCGGTTATCCGCGAAATGGATGGAGAGAAACATACGATGCAGGATATACAAACTACTCTTTCTCAAGGCTGGACGGAACGGCTGAAACAATCGATCCCTTGGGGATCAAGCACAGGTTCAAAATCTCCGGTATACGCCCCGGAGGAGCCCGGCGTTATCGTGCGGGGGAAAGGCTGCCGGGTATGGGATGCCGACGGCCGCGACTATATCGATTTCCGCAACGGACTCGGGCCGGTGACGCTCGGATACGGCTATCCGGCCGTCGATGAGGCGATACGCCGGCAGCTCGACAACGGGATTATATACGGTCATCCCCACACGCTCGAATGCGAGGTGGCCGAGATGGCTTGCGAGCTGATCCCTTGCGCGGAGCAGGCGCGGTTTCTGAAGACGGGCGGGGAAGCGATCGCGGCATGCATCAAAATCGCGCGTGCGTACACCGGCCGTGATCATATCGTGCAGATCGGCTACAACGGATGGCTGAACAGCAATGCGATTGGAGGTGCGGCATTGCCCGGACGGACCGCTCAAGTGCTGCCGGGCGTACCTTTGGCGGTAAGCAGTCTCCATCATGCCTGCGGCTGGAACGATATAGCGGGATTAGAGCGATTGCTCGATGAGTTCAGCGGCCAGATCGCCGCGATCGTCATCGCCGCGGACTACAGCTCGATGGAAGCCGGCCATACGTATTATCCGGCTGTCCGTGCGCTTGCTGACAAGCACGGCACGCTGCTTATTTTCGACGAGATCGTTACGGGCTTCCGGATTGCGATCGGCGGAGCGCAGCAATATTTCGGCGTAACGCCCGATCTGGCCGTATTCAGCAAAGGGATCGCCAATGGAATGCCGCTGTCCGTCTATGCCGGGCGCAAAGACGTGATGGCCTGCTGTGCTCCGGGGAAGGTCGTGATCTCCTCCACATTCGGAGGCGAGACCTTGTCGCTCGCGGCTGCCAAAGCGTGCATGGACACGTATCGCCGCAGCGATGTACCCGGATTTTTGTGGAAGCAGGGGGAGGCGGTGTGGGGCGCATTAAACCGGCTGTTCGAGCGCAAAGGCATTCCTGCGACCGTACGCGGCTTTTGGCCGTGCCCGGCCTTCGGCACGACCGGAGGTAAGCCGGGAAGTGAAGTGCTGCCGCTTTTTTTCCGGCTCGCCTACAAGCATGGCATATCGCTCTATAACGTCTCCTACGTCAATTTCAGTCATCGGGACGAAGATATCGCGGAAGCGCTGGTCCGGCTGGAACGCGCCTGTGACGAATATATCGAGACGGCAGCCGGGTAGCCGGCGCGGATGGCGGATAACAGGTGGCAGATGGCGAATCTAACAATCGATACAACAACTTCACTTCAAGCGGAGGTAGGATCATGGCAGTTGGTGCAGAATCAACATTCGATAAAAATCAGGCGGCGCACGGTGAGGAGGCGGTTTATCCGGCGATGCGCCTGCTCGCGCCTTTTCAAAAGGAGAAGGCTATCGATTTGACCGTGTTTATGGGTCAATGGCCGACGCGGCTGCAGATTCGGGCGGACGCCGAAGATTTGAGCGCGATGGCGGACCGGCTCGGGTTAAGCGGGATGTTCGTCAGCCATATCGCCTCCATATTCGGCTTCGATACGAGGTCGGGCAATGAGGAGCTGTTCCGGGAGGCGGCCAAGGACGAGCGGATCTGGCCGTTCGCCATCCTGAACCCTGTCGAGCCGGGATGGGAGCAGGAGCTCGAATGGGCCGTCAAGGAAGGCGCGCGCGGAATCCGGCTTGTGCCCGGCTATCACGGGTACAGCCTGACGTCGCCGCAGGCATTGGAGCTGCTGGAACGGGTGAAGGAGCAGGGCTTACCGGTCCATCTGTGCGCGAGACTGGAGGACGAACGGCTCGTTCATCCGAGAGTTCCGCTGGTCCCGGTGAAGTTTCACGAGATTGCGGAGTTTCTCCGCCTGACCGGGGATCTTCCGGTTATTCTCAGCGGATTGCGGGCCCGGGAATGGGACAGCGTCAGCGAGCATCTGAACGAGGGGCACCGTACGGACCGGGTGATGCTCGACCTGTGGTTTACGAACGGCCCCGTAGGCGCCGTCGCCTCCTTGTGCCGCAGCGGCTTCGCGAGCCGGCTTGGTTACGGCTCCTGCGCTCCGATTCAGGTACCGGAGGCGACCGCCTTGCAGCTGGCCGCGGCGGATATCGGGGCGGATCAACGCACCGCCTTGTGCCGGGGCAATGCCGCCGCGCTCTTGTTCGGGCACGATGCCGGGCAGTGAACGTTCTATCGCGTAAGCTTAGAGAAGCCCCCGGCCGCGATTGCTGCGACAGGGGGCTTTGCTGATGCGGGGGCCGCGGACGGGCGTAGGCTGGGGAAGCGGGAAGCCAGCAGCGCCTCTCGAGTCCCCGCACCGTTCGCCAGTCAGAAGTGCTCGGCAATCGTCCCGCCATCCTCCAGACCGAGCCAGAACAAGCTCATTTCCGCCATGAGCTCGGCCGGGTCCATCTGTTGATCTAGCAGCTCATGAAGGAAGTAGTTGTTGTCCATCAGGCGGTCCCCGACGTTGATCGCATGCAAATAGGCTGCCGATTTGACGCTCGTATTAACCGGTTGCAAGACGGACAGGAAGGGGGTGCTCTCGCACATCGTCCGCTGCACATCGGCTTGCAGCGCCATACTTACAAATTCCAGCGATAAGCCGGGATCGGCGCATGCACGGGGCACCAGCAGCAGGTTGGCTTGCAAGAGCGTTGATTTCGTATTGCCGAACGGCAGCGGGGCGATTTCCGGCTTGAATCCGATTCCGCGCTCCGTCCAGGTGGACATCTCGAACAAGGTCGTTAAGGTCATCCCCGATTTGCCGTAGATGAACGGGTTAATCAGGTTTTTGCTGTCCGTATACACCGTGGCAATCCGTTTGCGGTGCAGCCAGTCCTGCAGGCTGTCGAGCGTTTGGGCGATGATGGGCCGGTTGTCCACGGACTTGGGCCGCATCCCGTTCTGCAGGGCGAAGACGAGCCAGCGGCTGAGCGACGGGAACAAACTAAATCCGAAGCGGTCGATCCGGCCGTCGGTGATCGAGGTGACGCGTTCGGCGGCGCTTGTGAAATCGTCGACGTTCCAATGGGGACCCGGGAGGGGGATGCCCGCATCCGCAAACAAATCCGGATTATAAGCGAGACACGTTGGCGAGAACGTGATCGGAACGGCCGGCACGGTTTTGTCCGGGCATAACGATTGGCGGAGCTTGGGATACATCTCCTCCAGCGCAGCGCCGGCTACGGAGCCCAGATCTTCGAATAGGCTCTGGTTCTCGACAATGCCGAGCTGGCTTTCCCCGATCAGCACGATATCCGGGCAGAAGCCCATCCGGTCGGATTGCAGCAGCGACTCGGCGAAGGTGTCGGCGGGCAAGCTTAAGACGTGAATATCCACATGGGGATACTTCTGCCGGAAGGCGTCGCATAAGACATACAGCCCGTTATCTACGAAATAGGCCGGAAAGGGAGCGGCGATACGGATGATTTTCCTGTCGCCGTGCTGAATGGCCAGATCGGCGGGCACCATCGTGCCAAGCCCGACTCGTTTCAGGACCAACCCTTCTTTATGGAGCTCCTCCAGCGCTTTTCGAACCGAATTCCGGCTCAGCCCGTAATATTTGCACAGCTCGTTTTCCGGCAATAGGTACTCTCCCGGTTTGATCAACCCGGTCAAAATTTGTTCTTTTAACGTTTTATACAACCGGACGTATAGAAAATCGCTGGCTCTGCGCATACTTGTGGGATGTATCTCCTTTCGGACTGGACTTACTTACAGGTACTGGATTGGTACAGGTACCCTACATATCCATGATTATACCGCAGATTGGCTAAGCTCAGCCATATCTCTCGCGGGTGCGGAGAGCTTTTCTTTTCGGGAGCCGGATGGCGCCGCTGGGGAGCAACAAATTCAATGTGTGTTCCATGAACCGTTATGATAGTATATAGACTTAGACGAAAGGAGAAGTGAACGATTGTGATCCAAATAACGATTCCGGCGCCGGACGTGACCATTTTGAAGCAGAAGGACCCCCAGCTTAGTCACATTTACGGCTTTACCGATTTTCACCTGATTCCGAGGGATAAAGGCGGCATTTTTATGTTTTACAACGAGAAGGACGAGCTGCTGTTTGTCGGCAAGGCGCGCAAGCTGAGACCGCGGATCAAAAAACATTTCGAGGATACGGTATCCGTCATCCAGGACCATCGCAACGAAGTCGCTAAAATTGAGGTATGCGTACAGGAAAGTCCTGTAGACCGGGAGATCTACGAGACTTATATCATCAACGAGCTCAAGGCCAAGTATAATGAAGATAAAGTGTTTTTCAGATGAATGGAAGGCGACGACAAAGCAACGGGCACGGCCATGGGGCCAGGCTCGCTGCTTTTTGTGCGCTTGGCAGCGCTTCGACTAAGGAGTGAAAGTCTCCTCTACACCGCGTGGCGGCGGAAGTAGTAGCTGACGCATAGTGCTCAGTCCGTGAGGATGGGTGCGGAGGTAGCGAAGGC
>NZ_JBYUPU010000056.1:0-37847 GCF_058135425.1 Paenibacillus sp. MAH-35 | reverse complement strand
AGAGCTGATTGCTCAAACGTACTGACTTGTGTCGATAACTCGACTTGTTTTGATCTCTTGCGAGATCGTCACTTGCACGCTCGTTGTTCAGTTTTCAAGGAACAAAATGTTCTTTTGTTTCGTTGTCATCCGTTTTGCGGCGACCTCTTTAATGTATCACAGTCGCCTATATCTTTGCAAGCTTTTTTTTGAATCTTTTTTTTGAATGCTTGCTGTCGTTTTTGGCGACAAGGAATAGATTATCATGCTCGTCCCCTTAAGTCAACTCCTATTTTTATTTTCTTTGAAACGTCCAGCTATCCCCATTATACCTCGCACAATCGCTCCAAACAAAAAGCGGGCGCATCCCGGCACCCGCTTCGACTATATTTAAATTACTTCCCGAATATACAGCTTCCGTTCGACCGCCAAGTTAATAATCGCCCCGTTCACGTTGACCATCGGACGCGTCGGATTAGCCCGGTCGGTAAAGATGATTTCGCCGACACTGTCGTCGCTCAGTCGTACTACAGTCCCGTTATGGAACTGAGTCACTTTATTGATAAAGGTGGATACAACGGTCGGTTCCAGCTTGCCGAACGACTCCTTCTGTACCTGCTCCAGCACCTGATAGGGCGACTCCGCTTTTTTGTAGGCTCTGTGGCTGGTCATCGCGTGAAAAATATCGGCGACCGCTATCACTTTGGCATAAGGGTGGATCTTGTCCCCTTTGACCGCCATTGGGTAACCGGAGCCGTCCTCCCGCTCATGATGCTGCAGTGCGCACAACTTGGAGCCTTCGTTGAGCGAAGGTATATTTTTGAGAATCGCGTAGCCGTATACGGTATGGCGGCGTACTTCCTCCACTTCCGGCGGGGTCAGCTTTGAAGGCTTGGCCAAAATGGCCGGGTCCACCTTCGCATTGCCGATATCGTGAAGCAGCCCGCCAAGGGCGATCGGCATCCAGTCCTTGCTCTGAAAGCCGTGCCACTTGGCCAGCATATACGAAGTCAGCGCAACCATAATGCTATTGTGGTAAATATAGTCCTCCATATTCAGCATCTTGGGTGTAAACGTCAAAATGTTGTACTGCTGAATTTTGGAGATTAGCTGCTCCAAGCCGGTCCGGATCTCGAGAATCGGAATTATCTGGACGGACGAAGAATCTTTGAACACTTTTTTGAGCAGTTGAACCATCTTGTCATATTCGGCATGAAACTGGACTTGGGACGAGTCTTCACTTTTGGCCTCTTCGGCTTTTTCGGGCGACTCCGCCTCCGGCTCTTTGCCTTCGATCATAACCGAAGGAATTAGAAAAGCACGCAGTATATCCAGCTCCCGCGGTGTAACGCTTTGACCTTTTCTGAACAAGAGGCTGCCTGGTTTCGTTAGTACATCCTCGATGATTCTATCGCCAAGCTTCAACTGGGAAACGGGAACGACCGCCATCAAACTTCCCCTGCCTTGCGTATCGGATTATTCAATCGGGTAAAAGCTCGCGCTTATTCTCCGTCTTCGGACTCGGAATCCATATCGATCGCCGCTTCTTCGTTTTTCTCCACCCTGGAGACAGTCGCCACTTCATCATCCTCGCGGGTATGAATGAGTCTGACTCCCTGCGTATTCCGTCCCATCGTATTGATGCCGGACATGCTGGTGCGGATAATCGTCCCCGATGCGGTGATGATCATGAGATCTTCTTCGTTTTTGACGACCTTGAGACAGACGACTGGCCCGTTCTTGGACGTTATATTCAACGTTTTGATGCCTTTGCCGCCGCGGGTCTGAATCCGGTATTCTTCCATCGGCGTCCGTTTGCCATACCCTTTGGACGTTACGATCAGCACGTCATCGTTCATATCCACAACGTCCATATCGATAACAGCATCGTTATCGGAGATCGAAATCCCTTTTACGCCGGTTGCAGAACGTCCCATCGGGCGGACATCATCCTCCGGAAAACGGATCGACATCCCCATCTTCGTTCCCATAATGATTTCCTGCTTGCCGTCCGTCAGCTTCACACCGATCAGATCGTCGTCCTCCCGCAGATGAATCGCGATTAGGCCGGCTTTCCGAATGTTGGAGTAGTCGTCGAGCGGCGTCTTTTTGACAATCCCGTTTTTGGTAGCAAAGAACAAATACTGCTCGGAATCGAAACTTTCGATCGGAATCACCGCATTAACCGTCTCGCCTTGCTCGATCTGGATCAGGTTAATGATAGGGGTCCCGCGGGCGGTTCGGCTCAAATCCGGGATTTCGTACGCTTTAAGCCGGTAGGCCTTCCCTTTGTTCGTGAAAAACATCAAATACTGGTGCGTATTCGACACAAACAAATGTTCGACAAAGTCTTTATCTTTCGTATCCATCCCGACGACGCCTTTGCCCCCACGCTTCTGGCTGCGATAAGTCGTAACCGGCAGACGTTTCACATACCCGGAATGGGTGATCGTAATAATCACATCTTCTTGCGGGATCAGATCTTCGTCCTCGATGCTTTCTTCGCCGATCGTAATCTCGCTGCGCCGTTCATCGCTGAACTTCTCCTTAATCTCGCGCATCTCTTCGCTGATAATGGCGAGAATAAGCTGCTCGTCGGCCAAGATCGCTTTGTATTCGGCGATTTTCTGCATCAATTCGGCATACTCCGCTTCGATCTTCTCGCGTTCCAGACCGGTCAGGCGCTGCAAACGCATATCGAGGATCGCCTGGGCCTGCTCGAGACTCAAGCTGAACCGGTTCATGAGTCCGTCTCTCGCCATCTCGGTCGTACGCGAAGAACGAATTAACGCGATGACCTCGTCCAGGTTGTCGAGTGCGATCCGCAGCCCTTCGAGAATATGGGCGCGAGCTTCCGCTTTTTTCAAATCGTACTCGGTACGGCGGCGTATAATTTCCTGCTGATGCTTTAAATAATAATAAATCATATCCCGAAGATTCAGCACCTTCGGTTCGCCGTTCACGAGCGCCAGCATAATGATCCCGTAATTGGACTGCATAGGCGTATGCTTGTACAAATTGTTCAGCACAACGTTCGGGTTCACATCCCGGCGCAGCTCGATAACGATCCGCATGCCGTTACGGTCGGACTCGTCCCGCAGGTCCGTAATGCCGTCGATTACTTTATCGCGAACCAGCTCGGCAATTTTCTCGACAAGTCTGGCCTTATTTACTTTGTAAGGAATTTCGTAAACGACGATCCGGGCTTTGTTGTTGACTTCCTCGATGTTCACCTTGGCCCGCATCGTGGCTGAGCCGCGGCCGGTCGTGTAAGCCTGACGAATCCCTTCGCGTCCCAAAATGAATGCGCCCGTCGGGAAGTCCGGTCCTTTGATCGCCTGCATCAGCTCCAGCGGCGTCACGTCCGGGTTGTCGATCATCATCTGCACGCCGTCGATGACCTCGCCGAGGTTATGAGGCGGAATACTCGTGGCCATCCCTACCGCGATCCCGTAAGAACCGTTAACGAGCAGGTTCGGATAACGGGAAGGCAGTACCGAAGGCTCTTGCTCTTCGCCGTCGTAGTTCGGTACGAAATCGACCGTCTCTTTCTGCAAATCCCGCAGAAGCTCCATCGATATTTTGGACAGACGGGCTTCCGTATAACGCATAGCGGCTGGAAAATCTCCGTCGACCGAACCGAAGTTGCCGTGACCGTCGACGAGCATGTAGCGTGTAGAGAAATCCTGCGCCAGACCGACCATCGTCTCGTAAACCGCGGAATCACCGTGCGGGTGATATTTCCCGATGACTTCCCCGACGATCCGCGCCGACTTCTTGTACGGTTTATCCGGAGCCATACCGAGCTCGGACATCGCATACAAAATGCGGCGGTGAACCGGCTTCAGCCCGTCCCGTACATCCGGCAGAGCACGGCTGACGATGATGCTCATTGCATAATCCATAAACGACGTGCGCATCTCTGTGCCGATGTCGATATCTCTTACTTGCGAATGTTTTTCTTCGGACATGGAAACCTCCTGAAAGCTTCTCTAGCAAATCCAATCTGGCGATGAATTAGTAATCCAGGTTTTTCACATACTTGGCATGCTGCTGGATAAAATCTCTGCGCGGTTCGACATTGTCGCCCATCAGCGTATCGAACAACGTATCGGCTTCAATGGCATCTTGAATGCTGACCTGCAGCATCGTACGGCTCTCCGGATCCATCGTCGTCTCCCACAGCTGCCCGGGATTCATTTCACCCAAACCTTTGTAGCGCTGAACGTTCACCTTTACGCCTTCGCCGAATTCCTGGATGACCGCATCTCTTTGTTTCTCGTTATAGGCATAACGGATCGTCTTATTCCGCTCGATCTTGAAAAGGGGCGGTTGAGCGATATATATATAACCGGCTTCGATAATTCTGCGCATGTACCGGTAGAAAAACGTCAGCAGCAGCGTCCGGATATGGGCGCCGTCGACGTCCGCGTCGGTCATGATCACGATTTTGTGGTAACGGGCTTTGGCCAGGTCGAAATCGTCGCCGATTCCTGTGCCGAGTGCCGTAATGATCGCCCGAATCTCCGCATTGGACAAAATTTTATCCAGGCGCGACTTCTCTACGTTGAGAATTTTACCGCGCAGCGGCAGGATCGCTTGGAAATGACGATCGCGGCCCTGCTTGGCCGACCCGCCTGCGGAGTCCCCTTCGACAATGAATACTTCGCTGATCGAAGCGTCCTTGGACGAACAGTCAGCCAGCTTGCCCGGCAGGGAACTGACTTCGAGCGCGCTTTTGCGGCGCGTCAACTCTCTGGCTTTGCGGGCGGCTTCCCGCGCTCTGGCCGCCTGAATGCCTTTCTCCACGATCTTCTTGGCAATCGCCGGATTCTCGTTGAGAAACTCTTCGAACTTGTCCGCAAAAAAAGACTCGACGATACCGCGAACCTCACTGTTGCCGAGCTTCGTCTTCGTCTGCCCTTCAAATTGAGGCTCCGGAATTTTCACTGAAATAATAGCCGTGAGGCCTTCCCGTACGTCATCACCGGACAAGTTGGAATCGCTGTCCTTGATCGAATTGGACTTGCGGGCGTAATCGTTCAAGATCCGGGTCAGCGCGCTTTTAAAGCCCGATTCATGCGTTCCGCCCTCGTGGGTGTTGATATTGTTGGCGAACGAATATATGTTCTCGTTATAGCTGTCGTTATATTGCAGCGATATTTCGACGTTGATATTGTCCTTGTTGCCCTCGATGTAGATCGGAGGCTCGTGGACCGCTTGCCTGTTGCGGTTCAGATACTCGACGAAGGAGATAATCCCGCCGTCATATTTATACGTATTCGAGACATCGTTCCGCTCGTCGATGAGCTGAATCTCGATGCCTTTATTCAAAAAAGCGAGCTCCCGGATTCGGGACTGCAGCACATCATAGTCGTATTCCGTCGTCTCGGTAAAAATCTCGGGGTCGGGCTTAAACGTGATCGTCGTTCCCGTCTCGTCGGTATCGCCGACAATTTTCAGATCGTGCTGAGGCGCACCCCGACGAAACTCCTGCAAATGAATGTGTCCGTCGCGCTTTACCTTGGCGATCAGTTGCTCCGATAACGCGTTCACTACGGATACGCCTACTCCGTGCAACCCCCCGGATACTTTGTAGCCTTCTCCGCCGAACTTGCCGCCGGCATGAAGGACGGTCAGGACAACCTCAAGCGTCGACTTTTTCAGCTTCGTATTCTCGCCGACCGGTATTCCCCGGCCGTTATCTATGACGGTAACGCTATTATCTTTGTGAACGATGACCTGGATCGTCGTACAGTGGCCTGCCAGTGCTTCGTCGATACTGTTATCTACCACTTCCCAAACCAAATGGTGCAGTCCCCGGGTGCTCGTCGACCCGATATACATCCCCGGGCGCTTGCGGACCGCTTCGAGGCCCTCTAGCACCTGGATCTGGCTTTCGTCATATGCGTGTTGGTTGACTGTCATTTGCTTTTGTCACCTACTTCTTTGATTTGAAAATATCTCGACATCGCTCGCCAATAACACATTGGCCCTTTTTTTCAAAGTGGTGGAGGAGATGGGGGAATAGTAGACTTTGGACTTCGTTACGACGAGTGACTTGCATTCCTCTTCACCGATCACTTCGACGTTTCGTTCTTTTTGGGCATGCTGAACAAAGCTTTTCGATATTTTAGAAGACTTCTCGATCGACAGATCGAAAATGGCGATCAGTTCGGACGCGCGTATTATTTTTTCTCCGCCCAAATGAATGAACATGACGAATCAGCTCCCGTTTTTCGCTGTAAGACAGACGTTTATATGCAAAACTACGGCAGGTTCCGGTAATGTCAACGTGTGCGGACTGAGGGGCAATTCCGCGCTAGCAGCAAAAGTCAGAGCAGACTTTGTGGCTTGGAATCGGCTGGCCGGGTGGGGTGCCAGAACGACTTGTCAATTCGCCGTGTAAGGTCTGACAGTGTGCTAGTCGTTGACCAGCTGGCCGTTGCGCACATGAAAAATGGAGGCGTTCCCCAATCGGTTCATCTGTAGGCTTTCTACGCCGGTCGTCGTGATGAACGTTTGCACTTTCGTCTGGAACGTCTCGAGAAGCTGGGTTTGCCGGTAAGTGTCCAATTCGGACAAAACGTCATCAAGCAGGAGAATCGGATATTCGCCCACTTCTTCCTGAATAAATTCGATTTCAGCCAGTTTCAGCGATAGAGCCGTCGTCCGCTGCTGGCCTTGGGAGCCGAAGGTTTGTACATCTTTGCCGTTGATAAAGAAGGCCAAATCGTCCCGGTGAGGACCGTACAGCGTTGTGCCGCGGCGAATTTCCTGGTCGGCTGCCTGTGATAACTTTATCATAAATTGTTCAAATAAGACAGTTTCTTCGAAAGTCTCGTCATAGCCGAAAGAGGGATTGTACGCAATCAAGAGCTTCTCTGAGCCGTTCGTAATGCCGTGATGGATCGATTCCGCCCAAATTTGCAGCTTTTTTATAAAGTTTTGACGTTTTTTCATGATTTTAATACCTAGTCTTGCAAGTTGTTCGTTCCAGACGTCCATCATCGTCGCATTCGGAGCTTTATCGCGGAACGACTGCTTCAGCAAATTATTGCGTTGAACGAGCACTTTCTGGTACTGGGACAGGTCGTACAAGTAGGACGGCTGCACCTGGCCGATCTCCATGTCAAGGAACCGGCGGCGAATGCCCGGCGACCCTTTGACGATATTCAAATCTTCGGGAGCGAACATCACCACGTTTAACGAACCTATGAAATCGCTCAGCTTTCTTTGCTCCAGTCCGTTGACCTTCGCCCGTTTGCCCTGGCCCGTCAGCGTCAGCTCCAGCGTGCAGGGACCGTACTTTTTGTCCAGTTCGCCGTACAGCATCGTACGGTCCGCGCCCCAGCGGATCAATTCCTTGTCCTGATGCGTCCGGTGCGACTTGGTGAGAGCCAGCACGAATATCGCTTCAAGCAGATTGGTTTTCCCTTGGGCGTTCGGACCGACGAACAGGTTGACGGCTCCTTCGGTAGCGAACTCGACGGATTCGTAGTTGCGATAATCGCGCAGCGAAAGCTTTTTCAAGTACAAATAACGTTCCTCCTAGCGGCGGGTCACTACAAAAACGCCGCATCCTTCCACTTGCACCCGGTCGTCCCGGTACAGCTTGCGCCCTCTGCGGTTCTCAGCCACATCATTGACGAGGATGGCGGTTTCGAGCAGGAACGGCTTGGCTTGTCCGCCGGTCGAGATGCAGTCGGCTAATTTTAGAAACTGTCCGAGCGTAATATATTCCGTCGTAATTTCTATCGGTTTCATGATCAGTTCTCCGTTCAGCCCGTAGTCCGGTACGGCATGATCAGATGGAGCATGTTGGAATGATCCTCAGGCTTCATGATGATCGGCTGCATCGCCCCGCGGAAACAAATTTGGATATAGTCGCTGTCGATTACTTTTAAGGCATCAAGCATATATTTGGAGTTGAAAGAAATGCTGAGCAGCTCTCCGGATAAGGTATGAGCGTCGATCTCTTCCTTCACTTTGCCAAGCTCGCTCGAGCTGGAGGAAATTTCGACGGTATTCTCGTCTTTCAGCGTCATTTTGACGATATTCGTCTTTTCTTCCCGGGACAGCAAATAAGCGCGGTCGATCGCATCGGCCAGCTTCCTCGTATCGATGGTCAGCTCGGTCTGGAACGACTGAGGAATGAGCTTGGACGTATCCGGGTATGTGCCGTCGAGCATCCGGGTGTAGAACAGGATCGTATCCATCTTGAACAGCACCTGGTTGTTCGCAACTACGATATCGACCATCATATTTTGATCGGGAAGCAGCTTGTTCAACTCGTTCAGGCTTTTGCCGGCGATCACAATATTTTGGAAATTCAGGCTGTTGTTCGAATCGATATGCGATTCTCTGGAAGCCATCCGCAACCGGTCGCAGGCAATCAGCTTCAGTCTGTCCTGACTGAAATTCCACAGGACGCCTGTGAGGATCGGGGAAGTCTCGCTGGTGGACACCGCAAAAGTCGTCTGGCGGATCATCGCTTTCAGCAGATCGCTGGAAACGTTAAGAACCTCATTTTCCTCGAGTTGAGGCAGAAGCGGATATTCCTCCGGATCGAGTCCGACGATTTGGATTTCGGCGGAGCCGGAACGGATCCAGGTCAGGAAATTTTCTTTGACCTCGATCGTTACATCGCGGGACGGCAGCTTTTTGATGATTTCCGTAAAAAATTTGGCCGGCAGAACAACGCTTCCGGGTGTGATGACTTCAACCGTAGCGGTCCCGTCTTTTTCTGGCGGGATGAAGCTTTGAATTGAAATCTCGGTATCGGAGGCGGTTAGCGTGACTCCGTTCGGCTGGACGTCTATTTTGATGCCGGTAAGGATCGGGATTGCCGTCCGGCTGGAGATTGCTTTGGAGACGTGCTGGATCGATTCGTTCAAATCGTCCTTCAAAATGTTCAGTTTCATCAATTTCAACTCCCGGTTCTAAAGGATTCCGCTTGCTGCATAGGATGGAGTACATGACGAATGTCCCCGGAGGCAGGGGAAAGCGGGCAATGCGAATAACGCATGCCTTGTTCCGTATCATTCGCCGAAATACAGGTCTCGGAACTCGTTGGGCGAACACGCCCTTTTATTCATAAGTATATATCTTTTATAGTGCACGTAGTAGTAGGCGCCCTGAATATGTGGATAAGTGTCGAAATGACCTGACGGATAAAGCCTATCCACATGTGAATAGATTGTGCATAGGCTTCAAGTTGTCAAGAGGACGGATTTTTAATTTTGTCGGATATCGTCTGAATAATTTTGTACAAGTCCTGATCCTGCTGGACGGCCGAGGCGATTTTCTCATGGGCATGGATAACTGTCGTATGATCGCGGCCGCCGAACGCCTCGCCGATCTTGGGAAGCGAATAGTCGGTCAGCTCGCGCGACAAATACATCGCCACCTGTCTCGGGAAAGCGACGGCTTTCGTCCTTTTGCGCGCTTTGAACTCCTCCAGCTTAAGGTTGTAAAATTCGCCGACCTTCTGCTGGATGTCCTGGATCGTGATCATTTTGGGCCGGCTCGACGGAATGATGTCTTTAAGAGCTTCGGCCGCCAGATGCGTCGTTATGTCCTGGTTAATGAGGGAGGAGTAGGCGACGACGCGGATCAGCGCGCCTTCGAGCTCCCGGATGTTCGTATCGACCTGATTGGCGATATAGATCATCGCTTCGTTCGGGATGTCCAGGTTCTCGGCTTTCGCCTTCTTGCGAAGAATCGCAATACGCGTCTCGAGATCGGGAGGCTGAATGTCCGTGATTAGTCCCCATTCGAAGCGGGATCGGAGCCGGTCTTCCAGTGTCGGGATCTCTTTAGGCTGGCGGTCGCTCGAGATGATGATCTGTTTCCGTTCCTCGTGCAGCGCATTAAACGTATGGAAAAATTCTTCCTGCGTCCCTTCCTTGCCGGCGAGAAACTGGATATCGTCGATCAGCAGCACGTCAATCGTCCTGTATTTGTTGCGGAAATCTTCGCCGCGGTTGTCGCGGACGGCGTTAATGAACTCGTTCGTAAATTTCTCGGACGAGATATACAGCACGCGCGCTCCGGGGTTATGCTCCATGACATAGTGACCGATCGCATGCATCAGATGCGTCTTGCCTAGCCCTACGCCGCCGTATAGGAACAGCGGATTGTAAGACTTGGCGGGCGCTTCGGCGACGGCCAGCGAGGCGGCGTGAGCGAACCGGTTCCCCGTACCGATGACGAAAGTGTCGAACGTATATTTCGGATTCAGCAAATTGTAGATGCTGCCGTCTTCCAGCGCAGGCGGCTGCCGAACAGGCTGGGGAGCGGGAGTCTGCGCGGGTTTGGCCGCAGGAGCCTCCGTATCTTGCAGCACGAACTTCACTTCGACTTCCCGGCCTGTATATTCGAACACGGTATGGGCAATCATTTTGGCATAACGGCTCTCCAGCCATTCGCGGGCGAAATTGTTCGGAGCGCAGATCGTCAGCTGTGTTTCAGTGAACACGGATGCCTTCGTCGATTTCAGCCAAGTGTCGAAGCTAGGTTTGCTCAATCTTGTTTGGATTACGGACAACACTTGTTGCCATAAATCGTGGGTAGATCCGTCCACAGTTTGTTCACTCCTTATATTCGTTGCCGGTCGGACGCCAAAACAGGCTATAGAAATCATCGCAGGGATGATGTCGAAACTTATCCACATAAGTCGCAAAAGCGGGAAATTTGAAAATATCGAAAGGGGAAAATTGTTCACAAAGTTATCCACAAGCTGTTGATAATCCGAGGGCGATCGAAGACTGTCCACAACCGAAAACAATATCATGATAGCAGAATTGGCGCGTGTTTTCAAACATTATCCACAATATCAATCCCTTGTGCGTAAAAGTTGTCAACAGCACTACATATTGTTTATACGCTGTGTAGAATGCGACAAAATCCGGTTTTGTTCCTTATAAAGTTATGCACAGGTGGACAAACCGACGGCAAACGAGCTTTTTCCGGGCTGTGGATCCGTCGCCGAAAAAGAGGGAGAGAGCCGCACAAAATTTTCAAGTAGCGGCGAATTGACTTTTGGGGGTGGAAGTGATTTAATGGATAGAGGCGTTTTTGGACGACCGGAAGTTTCGAAATCCCAAGGGGAGGTGCGATAGATGGGTCCTACATTTAAACCAAATGTAAGCAAGCGCAAGAAAGTGCACGGCTTTCGCAAAAGAATGAGCACGAAGAACGGCCGCAAAGTATTGAAAGCCCGCCGCCAAAAAGGAAGAAAAGTTATCAGCGCGTAACGGAAGGCCACTTCAAGGTGGTCTTTTCTTTTTATTGCGGCCTTTTGGCGGTTTATTTTCGCGATCAAGTGTGAACGATAGATTCGTATGCGTTTTCGAAACGATGGTGACTGTAGATGGAAAAAGAACTGAGGCTGACCCGCAGGGAAGATTTCAATAAAATATACCGCTACGGCAAATCGGCGGCTAACCAGCAGTATGTCGTGTATAGTCTGCCCAATCCGAGAATCGAGAGGTTCCGGATGGGAGTGTCGGTCAGCAAGAAACTGGGGAGCGCGGTTGTGCGCAACCGGATTCGCCGGGTGTTGAAGGAGATCGTTCGTCTGAACGAACAGAAGATCCGATCCCATTACGACTTTGTCGTGATCGCCAGAAAGCCTGTGGTGGAGATGGATTACCACGCGATGGAGAAGAGCCTGATGCACGTTCTGAAACGAGCTCAAATGATCCGAAATCCGTCGTAACGAACCGGTCCGGCTTGTGGACAAATTATTTTCTTTGCCGTCCAACATGTGGTATAGTTGAAGTTGGATAGGAGGGCCGTTTCACGTCCGTTTCGGTGCCTTTCCCGAGCTATCCGGACAGGGGATTTCCGCCGGAGCAGCTTAATAGATAAAGATTTTAGGAGGACGTTACTTTTGGCCCGTCGTCGTATACAACTTATGCTGCTCTTTGCGGCTGCACTGCTCGTGCTGTCCGGATGCAGCACCATGTCGCCGCATGACAATCCGATTAACCCGGAGAACGGGATATGGGACCGCTATTTCGTGCATCCGCTTTCTACATTGCTGGACTGGTTCGCCAACAATATGTGGGGCTCGTACGGCCTGTCCATCCTGGTCGTCACGATTATTATCCGGTTCCTGGTCCTTCCGCTGACGCTGAAGCAATACCGCAGCTCCAAAGCGATGCAAGCGATCCAGCCGGATATGAAGAAGATCAAGGACAAGTACAAGGACGATCCGAAGAAACAGCAGGAAGAAACGATGAAGCTGTTTCAGAAGAACGGCGTCAATCCGCTCGCCGGATGTTTGCCGCTGCTCGTACAGATGCCGATTCTGATTGCGCTGTATAACGCGATCGTTCGTAACGGCGAGATCAGCTCGCACACGTTCCTGTGGATGCAGCTCGGCGCGCCGGACCCGTACTACGTGCTTCCGACGCTTGCGGCCGCCACAACCTGGCTGCAGCAAAAAGTAATGGCTACTCAAATGACGCCGCAGATGCAAAGCCTCATGATCATTTTCCCGATCCTGATCTTTGTCATGTCGATGAACTTTGCTTCGGCTTTGCCGTTGTATTGGGTCTACAGCAACATGTTTACGGTCGTGCAATCTTATTTTCTATACGGTAGATCAAATCAAAAGGGTGGCCTATCGAAATGAAAACAATCGTTGTCACGGGTAAAACGATCGAGGAAGCAATAAAATCCGGACTGGCCCAATGGAATGTACCGCCGGAGAGGGTGAAGACGCAGGTGCTGGAGCAGCCCTCCAAGGGGCTCTTCGGCCTGATCGGCGCCAAAGACGCGAAGGTGGAGCTAGAACTGATCCCGGACGCGCTGGAGGAGGCCGTCGCGTTTCTGGAAGACGTCTTTCGGACTATGAGCATCCAAGTGAAAATCGATCGTGAACATACCGATGACGGCGTACAGTTTAATTTGAGCGGCAAGGAACTTGGCATATTGATCGGCAGAAGAGGGCAGACGCTCGATTCGTTGCAATATCTGGTCAATATCGTAGCCAATCGGTATTCGAACTCCCATTTGCGGATCGTGCTGGATGCGGAAAATTTCCGGGGGCGCCGGAAGCAGACGCTGGAGGAGCTGTCGGATCGTCTCGCTAAGCGGGTCATCCGCAGCCGCAAAGAGGTCGTGCTGGAGCCGATGTCTTCGCAGGAACGCAAAGTGATTCACTCTCAGCTGCAAAACCATCCGGATGTCAAGACGTTCAGCAAAGGGGAAGAGCCGAACCGAAGAGTCGTTATCGCACTGAGATAGGAGCGGCGATGGATGACCGACTTGTCGCGCTCCATAGCGCGCGTATTTCATGCAATGACTTCGTGTAAGGCGGGAGTCATTGTTTTTGTTTATTTATCAGAAAATATATCGTGAAAGTGGCTCTAAATCTCGATAACCCCCAGCCTTCAAGACGCTGGTAGGCGTTTATCCGGGTCAAAGGAGCAATAGTGGACAGTAAGGACAGTAAGAAACGACAGCAAGAGAAAGGTGGTGTACGGATATGTTAACGGATACGATAGCGGCTATTGCGACTCCGGCCGGTGAAGGAGGCATTGCCGTGATCCGCGTAAGCGGCCCCGACTCGGTGGAGCTGTCGGATCGCATCTTTTCATTTAAAGGCAAGCTGCAAGACGTTCCGACCCATACGGTTCATTACGGCCATATCGTCCATCCGTCGACCGGAGAGAGGATCGAGGAGGTGCTTGTCACGGTGATGCGGGCGCCTCGTTCCTTTACGATGGAGGACGTCGTGGAGATCAACTGCCATGGGGGCATTATTTCGGTCAAAAAGGTTCTCGATCTCGTCCTGGAGCAAGGCGTGAGGCTTGCGGAGCCCGGCGAATTTACGAAACGGGCTTACCTGAACGGGCGGATCGATCTGACCCAGGCCGAAGCCGTTATTGATCTGATCCGGGCCAAGTCGGACCGGGCGTTCAAGATCGCGCTGAAGCAGGTCGAGGGGACATTATCGAAGCAGGTTAAAGTGCTGAGGCACGAGCTTGTAGAGCTGATGGCGCATATTGAAGTCAATATCGATTATCCCGAGCACGATGTCGAAGAACTGACGAGCAACTATATTCAAGAGAAGTGCAACGAGTCGATTGCAGAGGTCGAACGGCTGCTCTGCACGGCCGAACAGGGGAAGATTCTTCGCGAAGGAATCGTAACGGCGATCGTCGGCAGACCGAACGTAGGCAAGTCTTCCTTATTAAATGCGCTGGCGCAAGAGAACAAGGCGATCGTCACCGATATTCCGGGAACGACGAGAGATGTGATAGAGGAATACGTCAATTTGAACGGAATTCCGCTCAAGCTGCTCGATACGGCAGGTCTCCGCGAAACGGAGGACGTGGTGGAGCGTATTGGTGTGGAGAGGTCGAGAAACGCTCTGACCGACGCCGATCTGATCCTGCTCGTACTGAACCGCAGCGAACCGCTTCATGAGGAGGAGTACCGTCTCATTGAGGAAGTCCGGGATAAGCAAAGCATTGCGGTACTGAACAAGACGGATTTGCCTGCGGCGGCCGATCTTGCCTATATAAACGAAAGATTTCCGGCAGACCGGATCGTGATGATGTCGGTTAAGGAAAACGAAGGGCTCGACCAGCTCGGGAAAGCGATCGGGGAATTGTTTTTCGGCGGTCAGCTGGAATCGAACGATATGACGTATGTAAGCAATGTGCGGCATATTCATCTGTTAAAACAGGCGCTGCGCTCGTTAGAGGAAGGCCGGAGCGCCGCCGAGCAGCGGATTCCGATCGATATGATTCAAATCGATATCCGCAGTGCCTGGGAAAGCTTAGGGGAGCTGGTCGGAGACTCCGTAGGCGAGTCGCTGATCGATCAGATCTTCTCCCAGTTCTGTCTTGGAAAGTAATTTATGGATTTTATAAGAAATAGTGGAAGTTAATATAATTTTCAAAGGTAAAGGAGGTTTTCCGTATGAGTTACGATGCAGGCCGGTTCGAGGTGATCGTAATCGGCGCTGGCCATGCCGGATGTGAAGCGGCGCTTGCGGCCGCCCGAATGGGGTGTGAGACGCTGCTGCTGACGATTAATCTCGATATGGTGGCGTTTATGCCATGCAATCCTTCGATCGGAGGGCCGGCCAAAGGCCACGTAGTCCGGGAAATCGATGCGCTCGGCGGAGAGATGGCGCGTAATATCGATAAGACGTTTATTCAGCTGCGGATGCTGAATACAGGGAAAGGACCGGCCGTTCACGCTTTGCGTGCGCAGGCGGATAAATTTTTGTACCAGCATACGATGAAAGAAACGATCGAGCAGCAGGAGTGCCTTACATTGCGGCAAGGCATGGTGGAAGAGCTGATCCTGGAAGACGGCGTATGCGTAGGTGTCGTTACGAAGACGGGGGCGAAATATTTTGCCAAAGCGGTTGTACTGACAACCGGCACCTATTTGCGCGGTAAAGTGATTATGGGCGATCTGATGTACGAAAGCGGCCCGAATAACCAGCAGCCGTCCTTGAAACTGTCCGAGAACTTAAAAGAAATCGGCCTGGAGCTCGTCCGATTCAAAACCGGGACACCGCCTCGCGTGCAGAAGGAAACGATCGACTTCTCCAAAATGGAAATTCAGCCGGGCGATGAGCAGCCGAAATACTTTTCTTATGAAACGCAGCCGTTTGCCCGTGAGCAGCTCCCTTGCTGGCTGACGTATACGTCGGCGACGACCCACGAGATTATTAACAACAACCTGCACCGCGCGCCGATGTTCTCTGGGGCGATCGAGGGAACGGGGCCGCGGTATTGCCCTTCGATTGAAGATAAAATTGTCCGGTTCAGCGACAAGCCGAAGCACCAAATTTTCCTGGAACCGGAAGGGCGCCATACGTCGGAGTATTATGTGCAAGGTTTATCGACCAGTATGCCGGAAGACGTTCAGCTCAGCATTTTACGTTCGGTACCGGGACTTGAAAATGTAAAAATGATGCGTACCGGCTATGCGATCGAGTACGATGCCGTCGTGCCTACGCAGCTGTGGCCGTCGCTGGAAACGAAGCACGTACCGAGTCTGTTCACCGCAGGCCAGATCAACGGAACGTCCGGTTATGAAGAAGCGGCAGGGCAAGGGATTATGGCCGGAATTAATGCTGCGCGTAAAGTGCAAGGGAAGGAACCGGTTATCCTGGAGCGTTCGCAAGGATATATCGGGGTCATGATCGACGACCTCGTCACGAAAGGGACGAGCGAGCCTTATCGTCTTCTCACATCGCGTGCGGAGTACCGGTTGCTGCTTCGTCATGATAATGCGGATTTGCGCCTCACAACGCTCGGCTACGAGATCGGCTTGATCTCTGAAGAGAGATACAAGAAGTTTGAACATAAAAAATCAACCGTAGCTATGGAAATCGATCGTCTAAAGACGACCAAAATACGTCCGGAGCCGCATGTCCAGCAAATGCTGACGGATGCGGGAACGGTTCCGTTAAATAATGCGGTTGAATTAATCTCGCTGCTTCGTCGTCCGGAAATTTTGTACAGTCACATCGAAACGTTGTCTCCTTCACCGTTTGAATTAAATGAAGAGATGAAGGAGCAAGTCGAGATCCAAATTAAGTATGAAGGATATATCGAGAAGCAGCTGATCCACGTCGAACGGCTAAGCAAGATGGAGAAGAAGAAGCTTCCGGAGGACTTGCCGTATGCCGACATTCATGGTCTTGCGAACGAAGCGAAGCAAAGACTGTCGCAAATTCGTCCGATCTCGATCGGCCAAGCTTCGCGTATATCCGGCGTTACACCTGCCGACATCTCCATTCTGCTTGTCTACATGGAGAACTACAACAAAACTGCTGCAACACGAGGCTGAGGCTGCATATGGATCAAATACAATCATTTTTCACAGAGCTGCTCAGTCAAAGACAGTTAATTGTAACGGATACGCAGTGGAACCAGTTCGAGATTTACTTTCGTGAACTCGTCTCATGGAATGAGAAGATGAACCTGACAGGGATTACGGAGAGGGAGCAAGTGTATTTGAAGCATTTTTACGATTCGCTCTCTCTCAGCTTTTATGTGCCATTGACGGACGTTCGCACTTTGGCGGATATCGGTTCCGGCGCCGGCTTTCCGAGCATTCCATTGAAGATTATGTTCCCCCATCTTCAAGTAACTATAGTCGATTCGTTGAACAAACGGATTCAATTTTTAAATCACTTGGTCTATTCGCTTGGTTTGGATCAAGTGTGTTGCGTACATGGCCGGGCAGAGGATGAAGCGCAAAAACCGGAGCTGCGGGAGCGCTTTGATCTAGTAACCGCCAGAGCTGTAGCGAGGATGAACGTTCTGAACGAATTTTGTTTACCCTTTGTCAAGCAAGGCGGTATGTTTGCTGCAATGAAAGGATCAGACCCCGGAGACGAATTGCTGGAAGCGAAGTATAGTCTGAAAGAGCTTCGCGGAGAGGTGGAGGCGAATTATCGTTTCGAGCTTCCTGTCGAGCAGTCGCTCAGACATATCATTGTCATTCGCAAGCTCGCGGCGACTCCGAGGAAATATCCTCGCAAAGCGGGGACACCTTTAAAGCAACCTTTGGTTGGGAAAGTTTAGACTCATTCGGCACGCCACAGGGCACATTGTTCCACGTGAAACATTTGCAAATGTTTCCGATTTGGAGGCAGGAATATGGCTGCTTCTGGAGAATTATTATAGTAGATGTAAAATTGAAACAGGGTAGTGAAGCCTCAATCCGTCCAAGCTATCGATCCTCATTTGTTAGAGTAGGCTGTAAAGGAATCGACAGGAAAGAGGCTTTCTAAAGTGATGGGTAAACCAGGGTGCTCTTATTGAATTGTTGTCTTGTGTGGATCAAAAGCTCAGAGGAGTATCTTCGTGTTACGTACGACTAGTATGTAAAGTGGACGGTTGGATTTTGGGATATGAATGAAGTGTCGTTAGTTATCCGTCAGCTTTGCGTCATTTCTTAGTTTCATGGAACGATCAATAGTTCTGCTTCTGTACATAAAGGGTCGAATCATAGAACGACATCGCGGCAGCCGCTCGATCTGGACGGTGTACCCTCGGTCTATGCGTTCATTGCATGGAAAGGAATAGGGTGATTGGTTTCCATATGAAAGAACAATTTTCCAAACTATTCGGATTCTCGGATCGTACGAACCAGGAGGAAGTCAAAAACATCTCGGTTCATGAAATTGTGCCGAGTCCTTATCAGCCGAGAACCATTTTTGATGACGAACGCATCGATGAGTTGTGTCAAACGATTAAAACTCACGGCGTTATTCAGCCTATCGTCGTACGAGTCCGGAACCAAAAGTTTGAAATCATAGCGGGTGAACGCAGGTGGCGTGCGGTCCGCAAGCTTGGCATGGACACAGTTCCCGCTATCGTACGAGAATTTAACGACGCTCAAGCGGCTTCAATCGCACTCATAGAAAATTTGCAGCGGGAAGGCCTTACCTCGATTGAAGAGGCTGTGGCCTACCAGCAATTAATGGAGATTCACGGCTTGACGCAGGAAAGCTTAGCTCAGCGATTAGGGAAGAGTCAGTCTACCATTGCGAATAAAATTCGGCTGCTCAACCTAAGCGAACCGGTCAAGCAGGCGCTTTTGGAACGGAAAATTACCGAGAGACATGCCCGGGCTTTGCTTGCTCTAGATACAGAAGAGTTGCAAATGAAAGTTCTGGATGACATCATTACGAAAGAATTAAACGTGAAACAGACAGAGGCGCGGGTTAATTTCTACAAAGAAGCCGCGGCTATAAAGAAAAGCAAGCGTGTATCGTTCTCCAAAGATATTCGGCTAGCCTTAAATACGATTCGGCAATCGGTAGAGATGGTGGCTGGTTCCGGCCTGCAGATTAAAACCGATGAGAAGGATCATGACGATCATTACGAATTCATTATCCGCATCCCCAAAAAACATTAGCTATGGCTAAAGAATAACATAGATGAAACACTTCGACTTGAGGCTCCATATGTTGGGGCTTTTCTTTTTCGCTTTTATTGGTTCCGGCACATGAGCGGGGCTGAGGCAAGACGCCAAAGGGGAGGAAGAGGATCGCTTCTGTCGTGGTTATAGAGGATGGCTATTTTACGCTAAGCTATTCATCGAAAGTAAGTGATATTTGGATTTTATCGTGGATTTTATGTGCACAAACCGACATTTTTCTGCGAATTCTATGAGAAGAAGCTTTCGCCTACTGGGTCAACGTGGTATGATAAAAGATAGGCTTGCTTTGTAATTATCGTTTTTTTGTAAACGATAGTTTGGTTGTTAATAAGGAATTTGTTGGGTTTTGAGTTATTATATTGATCGGATGACGTTGCAATCAATCACGATGACTCTATGTGGTATGGATATCTTATTAATTCGTTATATGACCTGAAGCTTCCATCGCGTGAATCGGTGCGTTCTGTAGAATCTTGTGTAGGGTAGATGGCTTGAATCGTTGGATAAAAGTCTGCACTTTGAAGTATTGTCGGGTTAATACATTCAGTTCGATTCTGCTTTCATAAGAAACTATACATGACGGTTTTCGGAGCGTTGTGTTCATGGAACGGAATTCACGGCATTGCTGTGGATGGATTATTGATTGAGGTGAACATGTTGGCTAAAATAATAGCTGTTACAAATCAGAAGGGCGGAGTCGGGAAGACAACGACTTCCGTCAATCTGGGTGCCTGCTTGGCCACGCTGGGCAAACGAGTATTACTTGTAGATATCGATCCGCAGGGCAATACGACTAGCGGGATTGGAATCAATAAAGCGGATGTCGTGCACTGCATTTACGATGTAATCATTAATGATGTCCATCCGAAGGACGCAATCGCAGATACGGCTATACCGAATCTGAAAATTATCCCGGCAACGATTCAGCTCGCAGGTGCGGAGATCGAGCTTGTCCCGACGATCTCCAGAGAAGTGCGGTTGAAGAAATCGCTTCATCTGGTCAATCATATGTTTGATTACATCTTGATCGACTGTCCGCCATCGTTGGGTATTTTAACGATTAACTCTTTGACCGCGGCTGACTCGGTGATCATTCCGATCCAATGCGAGTATTATGCGCTCGAAGGACTTAGCCAACTGTTGAATACCGTTCGCTTGGTGCAAAAACATCTCAATACGACGCTGCAGATTGAGGGCGTTCTGCTGACGATGTTTGATGCCAGAACGAATCTGGGAATTCAAGTTATCGAAGAAGTGAAGAAGTATTTTCAGCAAAAAGTGTATCAAACGATTATCCCTCGTAACGTGAGGTTGAGTGAAGCGCCCAGTCATGGGGAATCCATCATAACATACGACCCGCGCTCCAAAGGCGCGGAAGTTTATATGGAATTGGCGAAGGAAGTGATCTCCTATGAGTAAACGACTCGGTAAAGGATTAGATGCTCTTATCCCGTCACTTCATGTAAATGAAGATGATAAAGTGATCGAAATTCCTTTGAAAGAGCTTCGTCCGAACCCTTACCAACCACGTAAAAATTTTAATGAAGATTCAATTAATGAATTGGCTCAATCGATTAAGGAACATGGCGTTATTCAACCGATTATCGTTCGAATCGTCTTAAGAGGATTCGAGATCATAGCAGGGGAGAGAAGATTCCGCGCTTCCCAGCAATGCGGTCTGGAGAAAATCCCTGCAGTTGTACGTAAGTTTACCGATCAGCAAGTTATGGAAATTGCACTTATTGAAAATGTGCAGCGTGAGGATTTGAATGCGATCGAGATAGCGAATGCGTATCAAGCGCTAGTCGACCAATTCCAGTACACTCAAGAAGAGTTGTCGGTGAAAGTCGGCAAGAGCCGCTCTCATATTGCTAACTTTTTGCGGCTACTTCAGTTGTCCGAAGAAGTTAAACAACATGTTTCACGTGGAACATTATCGATGGGTCACGCGAGAGCAATCGTGGGAGTTAAGGACGATAAGCTAAAAAAAGAGCTTGCAAACTTGACGATTAAGAACGAATGGAGTGTTCGCTTCCTTGAGGATTACATCAAGCAGATGGAAGACGAGAAGCAGCCGCAAAAAGCAAAGACCAAAGAAAAGAGGAAAGACCCGTACATCAATCAGGTAGAGGAAACGCTACGGGACCGCTACCGGACTACTGTTAAAATTAAGCATCAAAACGATAAAGGAAAAATTGAACTGCTTTATTATTCGAAGGATGATTTGGAACGGTTGCTGGAGCTACTTCAGGGGAAAATAAGCTAAAGATAGTAAGGGCCAGAGCATACCAAAGATGTATCCCACCCTGGGGTCATGATGAGGTATGCTTTTTGGACTGTAAAACGGAATTTCAATGCAAAAGGAGGAAGAAGCGATGGATGTTAAATATTTCGATCATGCTGCATCGTCTTGGCCGAAGCCGCCTGCCGTATGGGAAGCGATGAACCGATGCTTACTGGAAGCGTCGGCCAATCCAGGGCGTGGAAGTCATCAGATGGCTGTCAAAGCCAGCCGTGTGTTGTTCGAAACGAGAAGTGCTTTGGCCAAACTGTTTCAGATTAAAAATCCGAACGATATCAGCTATGCTTTAAATACGACGATGGCACTCAATCAGGCGATCAAAGGATATGTCAAAGAAGGAGCTCATGTTATTTGCACCAATGTGGAACATAACTCGGTTAGAAGACCTCTGGAATATTTGAAGCAGCGCTACCGGGTACAAGTAACTTATGTTGAAGCGGATGTAACGGGGCAGATCGATGTTCAAAATGTGATTCAGGCCATTCAATCCAATACGACGCTGGTCGTATGTAACCATAGCTCCAATCTGCTAGGGACGATTTTGCCGGTTGAGCAAATCGCAGAAGCGATCAAGGGGAGAGGAATTAAACTGCTCGTTGACGCCGCTCAGACGGCCGGGATTATCCCTTTAGACGTACAGCGGATGGGAATCGATATGTTAGCCTTTCCAGGCCATAAAGGGCTGCTAGGCCCTCAGGGAACGGGGGGGCTCTATCTCCATCCGGAGCTTGAATTGGAACCGCTGCTTCACGGAGGTACGGGCAGCCAATCGGAGGAAATCAATCAGCCGAGCGTGCGTCCCGACCGATACGAAGCAGGAACGCCCAATACGGTAGGAATCGCCGGTCTGAAAGAAGGAGTCAAATTATTACTGAATGAGGGAGTCGAGGCGATCCATACTAAAGAATGGCGGCAAATTCAAACACTGATGGAAGGGCTGCAATCGATCGAGGGGCTCAAGCTGCTAGGTCCGGCTATCGGCGAACCTAAAACCGGAATAGCCGCATTCGTGCTTGATAAGGCCGATTGCTCGGAAGTCGCGTTTATCCTGGATCAAAGTTTTGGCATTGCGGTACGTTCGGGTTATCATTGTACACCGTTGGCTCATGAGGCCGCAGGCTCTAAAGGAACAGGAGCGGTACGAGCAAGCATCGGTTATTATACGACAGATGGCGAAATCAACGATTTTGTTGCAGCTATGCGTGAGATCGCGAAGCACTACAAGCAGATGGAATAAACCAAAACAGATTTGGGTTCCTTATGGGAAAGCAAAAATGTTGGTTAAATCGGGGATAAGCTTGCAGGTGCTAATTGAAGGGAAGAGGCGAGATAAAGAACATTTCCCGAATTTCGCAGATTCGCAGCGGATAATCACTTAGGAGCAGTAAAAGGGGAGCTAACGCACCAATAAAGTTCAGAAAGGAACAAAAGCATGAACGAATGGCTGAATTCGCTGCAACCGTCCGTATTACTCGCACTAATGCTCTTGATCACGATCTTGTTCTTCCTATTCGTCATTGTGCTTTCAGCAAAGTTAAAGAAGCTCAGAAAAACATACACGAAAATGATGAGCGGACTACATGTAACGAATGTGGAAGAAGCGCTGTTGCAGGTGCAAGAGAAAATCGACAAGTTAACTGAAATAAACGGCAGCAATCAAAATCGGCTCCAGTCGATCGAGGAAGCATTGAAGTCGATGAAAGCGCACGTGGGCGTTTACCGGTACAATGCATTCGGCGATCTGGGAGCCGAAATGAGTTTTTCTGTAGCCATCCTAAGCGAGCGTCAGGACGGAGTTGTGCTGACCGGCATACATAACCGGGACGACACATTTATGTACGCTAAACCGATTACGGCAGGGCAATCTCAATATAGACTGACTCCTGAAGAGGAAGAAGCGATTAGTCGATGTTCGGCACTTGAGCGGAAGTAATCCGTCTCGCAATGAGAAGTGAACGGAAGATGGAGCGTGAAATGATCTCGGACATGTTCATGACTACGCTGAGACGAGTATTTTGGAGAACGAAATATTCCATAAAGCCGCCGACGTTAACAATGCCCGTAATGTGCATATCCCCAACCGGGGGAAGCTCTTTCTGAACTCCGGCACCAGGCTTCACCGGACCGTCCGCCACCGTAATACAGCCGACGCTGGACACCTGACCGAGGCATGCATCCAGAGCAACGATGAACGGAGAGTCGTACAGACGATCGATCTCTGCAATCGTATCGGCTAAATTCATCGCATGTACCGGTTCGTCAAGAGTACCGAATAGGTGTAAACCGCTATAATGATATTTGCGAAGCTGAGTGCCGATTAGAGGCCCGAGCGAATCGCCGGTTGAGCGGTCAGTGCCGATACAGACGAAAACAATTTGCCGACGGGAAGGGACTTGGGTAAAATACTGGTATAGCCGCTGTGTCAGTGCCTCGACCACGTTTGCATCGCTGTAATTAAAACGGGTTGAGGCCGTATCGGTTTTGTTTAGAAAGCCGAGTGGAAATTTCATGAGTGCTCCTCCTGACAAGCGTAATAGTTGAGGATAATGACAAGGACAAGCTTAATCAGAGCAGTCCGCGGCCCAATATGCGAAGTGAAGGTTTCACGATGTTGATGGAGCCGGGTTCCACATGTTAAAGACATATGGCTGCCAAATCTCTCGTAAACGGTAAGTACTGGTTTTCTTCCTAGTATACGAATATGAGAGCTTGTTTATACGTTGGAATCGAGAGAATCGGACAAACATTTTCGGGTCATCCGGCCGGAGGTATACATATGGAAACGATGCTGATCGCATTCGACTCGACCCAGCAGGCACTCCGGACGGAGATGCTGCTGGAGTATGCGGATGTAGAGATTGACATAAGGCCAACCCCCAAGCAAATCACGGCGGGCTGCGCTTTATCGATTGAATTTCCGGGTGAGCACTATGAGCAAGTAAAGTCGATCATCCGAAGCGAAAAGGTAGAAATTCGCGGAATTTTCAGACAAATAAATGAAACGTATGAATTGATGGACGGAGCAAATCCGTAAAAGGGAGAGAGTGCGGATGCAAGGCGAACCTATCATGGCGCTTCTGTTAAAGATCGGCGGCTGGGAACAAATTAAGCGGGAGACGTGGGATTTTATTGTTAGTCCGGCTAACTGGACCATCTGGATGACGGTAGCGATCAAAGTATTGGTCATTTACATAGCGGGCCGGACGGTGACGGCCGTTACAAGGCGGGCTGTCGCTCATATGGTAAGGGAAAGAGAAAAAAGCCCGCTGAAGTTCGACCCGAGAAGAACGAACACAATCGGCAGGCTGATCGGAAACGTAATCACGTATACGGTTAATTTTTTTGTTATCATTCTCATCTTGTCCCAATTCGGATTCAATCTCGCTCCAATCCTGGCCGGCGCCGGAGTTCTCGGTCTTGCTATCGGGTTCGGTGCGCAAAGTTTGGTCAAAGACGTAATTACCGGCTTTTTCATTATTTTCGAGGATCAGTTCGCAGTAGGAGACGTAATTCAGACCGGGGCCAATAAAGGAACGGTCGAAGAAATCGGCATTCGCGTAACCCGGCTGCGCAGCGCCAGCGGAGAAATTCATATTATTCCGAACGGGCTCATTACCCAAGTGACGAACTTCTCCACGCATAATTCTTTAGCGATTCTCGATGTAACCGTAGCCTACGATACGGACTTGGAGAAAGCGATGGAGATTACGAAGGATACGGCCAAAGAGGTATATCATCATAGCGACCTGATTGTGAAGGAACCGGTGATTCTCGGCGTTCAAGCGGTAACGAATACGGACGTAACGATGCGTATAACGGCGGAATGCCGCCCTAACGCCCAACCGGAAGTTATACGGCTGCTAAATATGGAGCTGATGCGTTCACTGGAGCAGCACGGTCTGAAGAAGATCGGATAAAGCGCAGGAGGGGAAGGGAAGACGTGGAAAGAAAACAGTTTGATCTGGGCGATGTCGTACAAATGAAAAAACCGCATCCATGCGGTACGAATGAATGGGAGATCATACGGATGGGGATGGATATCCGGATCAAGTGCGTCCACTGCAAGCACAGCGTTCTGATACCGCGCGCCGAATTCGAGAAAAAGATGAAAAAGGTGCTGCGTCCGGCTGCTTTCGATCCGGCGCAATCCGGTCCGGAAGAGCACTAAAAAATCTTTTATCAATATCGATTAGACCACTTGCGAAAGGTGAAATGAGTGTGCTATAATTGCTCTTGTCCTCATTTTTGAGTGACATAGGCTGATGCGGAAAGGTACCCAAGAGGCCCAAGGGGGCTGACTCGAAATCAGCTAGGCGTCGCAAGGCGTGCGTGGGTTCGAATCCCACCCTTTCCGCCATACATACACCCATCAAGCGATTCCCTCGGGAATCGCTTTTTTAGTTGTTGAGGCGCACATAAAGCGCGAATGAGACGGAATAAGCCCATTGACAAGGAAGGAACCCGGGGAACTACGGTGGATAAGACGTACAAGGCCTCTGAGAGGCGTCACAACGCGTGAGAGGGCTGATGGGCCCCTGAACCTGGGATTGAATGATATGACGCCGAGAAGGCCAGCAGCCGCGCTAGGCAGCCGCAGTCTGGAGCAGAGGATTATGGACCTGCTGAGGGGGCGATCTGCGGAAGCAGAGGTTGCGTAGGAAGAGATGCGATCACTATAGCGAAGAGGAAGGGAAGATGAAGGGAAGGGGATGCAGGAGAAAGCAGGGGAAGGCAGAAGAAGGCAGAAGAAGACAGCAAGATTGAATGGGGAAAATTTGATTAAGCAATAACGGAACACCATAAGAAAAAATAAATTCAGCCCGAGCAAGCGGTTGCGGTATGGGCGGCCGTACAAAGTGAAACAGAAAAGCGGCAAATAGTTAATGAGCAAACGAGCGTGTCAGAAAGGGATTCGCGAAGAGAGTGGGGGAATAGGGAAAGACAGTGAGCATTATCCACAGCCTTTAAACTGTGGATAACGAAAAATTACAAAGTTTTTTGTGTTTTCAGTGGTTATCCACATGTGAATAACTTTCCGAGGTGAAAGAAAAGTTTTTCTGCGCTGCTTCTAGCGGGGAAGGAACCAAATAAGAGCGGTTTGTGAGGCTGTCGATTCATTATGGACAACCAAGTGGAAAGGGAAAAGATTACCTTCTGGCGAGTTTTGTCTGGAATCCCCTACCTTACAATCCTTATGAAATCAAGGGATACAGGACACCTGTTTGAGTAGAAGAAGGTAACTTTTCACTTGGAACGGCCTGCGAACACTTCTACACAATGAATCGACAGCCTTGTTTTGTATCCTTTATTTTGTCCGAAAACCCGCCTGCACACGGAATAAGGGCGGGTTGAAGCTGCTAAAATTCGTGAAAAGAGTGCAAACCCATTAATAGCTTGAAATAAGGGGGGCAAACCGCCTTTATTCGTTATGATTTCCAAAAAGGTCCCAACATAGATGGTACCAAAGACTTCTATTTTATTAGGCAGCTCGTTCCGTATAGACGTACAGCGGATGGGGATCGATATGTTAGCTTTCCAGGCTATAAAGGGCTGCTAGGCCCTCAGGGAACAGGAGGGCTCTATCTTCATCCGGAGCTTGAGTTGGAACCGCTGCTTCATGGAGGTACGGGAAGCCAAACCTCACCAACGAGCGGAGGTAAAGAAGGTACCCATTGCCTCCACGCACAAACGTAAGGGCGTACACGAAAAAAGACCGGCCGGACGCCTTGACCTACCGGATGATTTCCCTTAACGAGCAGAAATACTCAAATCCGCTGAAAACTTGTAACATCAGCATCAAAAAAAGACGCCCATGTGATGGCGCCTCTTACGCAGAATCATTCATTCCCTTTTCGGGTCCATTTCCGGTCCTTGTTGGTGGTCTCCGGAAATTTGTCGCCTTCCTTCATTTGAATCTGCTTCGGGTTCGTGATGCCCATATGAAAATCATTTTCGCCGATCTCGATATAGGTTCCGTTATTCGGAGCTCTCATCCCCGGCTTAAACTCGGTTTGCTCTCCCACTGGTTTCACCTCCGGTAACTTGGACAGAATGGATACAGATCGAAGCCGGCCACCAAGGTTCAAACCGAGGATTCGGTTGAGGTAAACGCGCTTCGTTATGAGATTAGGTTGCGAAAGTGCGGCCGAAATCATTCGAAGCGGAGCGACCATTTTTTTCATGGGTTTTAACAATTTTAAATTAACGCGTTAAAGTGGAAGTGCGCATGTGATGAGGGTGCACGGATTTTACTCTTCCTTATAGGACATGTTTCAGAAGCGCTCCTCTTTATAAGGGGGGCGTTGTGAGTGCCAATCGTTTCTTGAAGAAGTTGTTGGGTGTTCTGCCAATGAGTTGAGAAGGGACAACCGTTCATTTCGACTTGTATTGAAGAGAAGGTTTTGATATAGTTATATGGTGCGAGTTTTGACAGCAAAGCCCGCTCCTTGCTTCCGAAGCATTCGGAAGCCGCTAAGTCCAAAAGGAGGTGAATATTCATGCGCAAATATGAAGTGATGTACATCATTCGTTCGGACATCGAGCAAGAAGCTGTTCAAGCGACGATCGAGAAATTCCAAGGCATCATCAACAACGGTGGCGAAGTTACAAAGCACGACGTAATGGGCAAGCGCCGTCTAGCGTATGAGATCAACAAGTTCCGTGACGGGATTTACGTGTTGGTGCATTTCAACGCGACTAATGACGTTATTGTTGAACTTGATCGTGTAATGAAGATTTCCGATGAAATCGTTCGTTACCTGATCGTCAGAGACGTAGCTTAATCGTTCGTAAGTGATGTAGTCGATCGTTAGGGAGGGGTTTCGATTGTTGAACCGTGTTATTCTGATCGGCAGGCTTACCCGTGATCCGGAGCTGCGATATACGCCAGCAGGCGTAGCTGTTACGCAGTTTACAATTGCGGTAGACCGACCGTTCTCGAACCAGCAAAACCAGCGTGAAGCCGACTTCATACCGGTAGTCACTTGGCGGCAATTGGCGGAAACTTGCGCGAACTACTTGCGCAAAGGCCGGTTGACGGCGGTCGAAGGCCGGATTCAAGTCCGCAATTACGACAACAACGAAGGCAAACGGGTATACGTGACTGAAGTTATCGCTGATAACGTACGTTTTCTGGAATCGGCGAACAGCGGCGGCGCGAACCGGGATGAATTCGGAGGCGGCGGAAATAGCGGCGGTAGCGGTGGGGGTAACAGCGGCGGCCGATATGGCGGTACGCGGGACAATCAGGATCCATTCTCGGACGACGGAAAACCCATCGATATATCCGATGATGATTTGCCATTCTAGGCAGAAAGGAATGAATCTCGCATGAACAACAGACGTGATGGCGGAGAAGAGCGCAGCGAACGTAAGTTCTCGAAAAAAGGCGGACGCAACAAGCGCCGCAAAGTGTGCTACTTCACTGTAAATAAAATTACTCACATTGACTATAAAGACATCGAAACGCTGAAGAAATTCATCAGCGAGCGCGGCAAAATTTTGCCACGCCGTGTCACGGGTACGTCCGCGAAATATCAGCGCATGCTGACAGTCGCGATCAAGCGTTCTCGTCAAATCGCTTTGCTTCCGTATACGACGGAGTAGTCTGTACAAGGTACGGAGCAGCAGAAAGACGGAGCTTACAGGCTCTGTCTTTTTTGTTTTTCAATCAAACATACACATTTTTCGACATTTTAAGAGAAAGTTAAGAATTCCGGTCATTTCTCCTTAAGGTTTGCCAGTTACAATGAAACTCGTAAGCGAATAGGAGAAGAAAGAGGCTGGCCGGATATGAATCGGTGTGGAGAACAAACGTTCCAAAACATATATAATTTATACCAGGTACCGTTGCACCGGTATTTGGCTAGAAGAACGGGCAACGAGAGCGATGCGGCCGATTTGGCCCAGGAGACGTTCGTCCGGATGTACGAGAAGCAGGTGCAGCCGGATACGGCCAAAGCGTGGCTGTTTAAGACGGGGTACCATCTGTTCGTAGACCAGTGGCGCAAAAAGCGCAGAGCCGTACATGTTCCGCTGGACTCGGTCCCGGAGATGCCCGTGCTCGACATGTCGCCGGAAGGCGCTGCAATGGGGGCGGAGCTGCGGATGGAGATCGGCCGCGCTCTGAACGAGCTGAAGCCGAGAGACCGTACCGTGCTGCTTATGCTCGCTCAGCGGGGACTGTCGTACAAAGAGATTGCCGAGCATATCGGCGTATCGGAGAATGCGGTCAAGACACTGGTGCACCGGGCCAGGAAACGGATGCGGGAGCTGCTGGAAGCCCGTTGACCGATCCCGTAACGATCCATAAGACATTGACCTAACTGACCTAACAGGGGCTGTCACAACAGTCATTTAGCGATTTTCTGTGCCCCGATTCGACTCGATTTGCTTGAGAAAAAGGACCTCAGCCTCCGCTTTACAGGGAGATTGAGGTCCTTTCGTGTGTAAATTCGGACATTCTCATGTCATGCGAACATATTCGGAACAGCCTCTATGGCTGTTCAGGGATTAATATAAGCGGTTCGGCTCTGCGGGACGTATTGGACATCGAAGCCGAGCCCTTCCGCCATGAGCCGGAGCGGAACGTACGTTTTCGTCTCCCCGGCGCTCTCATACGAATATGGGGCAGCGGTGGTGATCGTTTGCGGTACGCCGTTAACGGAGATCGTCGTTGAACCGATGTCGAGGGCAACCGCGTTGCCTTTGTAACGGACGGTAGTCGTCCTTGTCGTGTCGTCCCAACTGACGACAGCCCCGAGCGCCTCCGAATATTCGCGGAGCGGAACGAACGTGCTGTCTTGCAATAACGCCGGCAGGTGAGGCGTATTTACGGTATGGCCTCCGACAACGACGGTGATCGGCTCGGTCGGCTTCATATCTTTCCGGTATTCGCCCCAGATCGCTTTGGCGAATTGTTCGGCGATTACTTGATAACCGTCCTGGTTCGGGTGAATGTCCTTCTGCGAGATGTGGGTGTACGTCCCTTCGCTGCCGACGAAGGAATCGGCTACCGATACGGCGGTTGCTTGGAAGCCGTCCTTTTGGAACTTCTGAGCGATTTGCCCCAAAGTGGCCGAGAACAAATCTTTTAACTTTTGCAGTTTGTCGTAATTTTTGTACAGCTGGGGAGCGGGCGAATATTGATCCGCTACGTACACCCGGACGTTTTTGTTGATGGCGAATATATTTTGAAGGGTAGCGTTCAAATTCTCCGTGTAAGTTTTCATCCAATTATCCGTAAAAGCAGCCAGCTGTTCGTCGCTCATCGTATCGACCTCGGTTATAATCTCCTTGCCGAAGTCATTGCCGCCGATCGTAATGGTAATAAGCGTTGCGGCCGCAATGTCGGCCTTGATCTGCTTCGTATTGCTGACGACCTGGTCGGCTCTCGGATCTGCGAATGAAGGCTGCAAATCGGACGCTTTGACGGGCTTCTCGTCAGCGACGGCTTGGATGAACTTATTCAATCCGGTGCTGGTCATGCCGCCGATGCCGTAATTGGTCAATTGGACCCGGCCGCGCATCAGCGCCTGCTCGTACAGGCGGTCCACAAAACCGTAAGGGACGGACTCCAGCGTCATGCCGGGCTCAAAGCCGATCGTCAGCGAATCGCCGAAGGAAACGTAGGTTTCGGCGGCCGAGGGCTTGGTTTCCGCTCCCAGGGCGGCAGGGACCCATACCGTAAGCAGCAGGACGAGGGCCAGCAGGGAAGATAAGGGGCGTTTTACTTTCATTTACGTTCCTCCGATACATAGTGGATCTAGATGACATACTAAATTCGACTCCCGGTACGCGTTCCCCTGCCGGACGGTTGCAAAAACGGCCGTTTTTTTCGGCTGGGAGCGACGACAGGACAGTGCCCACGGTTTATGCTATAATTTGTTTCATAACCGAATGGGGCCGGTCGTGCAAGGCGCGAAGGACGGAACAACCTGATTCGTTCGTTAAGAGGTGACGTTTGTTGAACAGGCAAGCCTTGTTGTGGAGCCTCATCCTGATGGTGCTGCTCTTGCTGCTGTCTACATCGCTGGTCATGGTCGCGATGAGTTTGGCGATGATCCCGGTGGTCTATTTGTTCGTCCGGCTGGATACGAAGAAATTCGTCGTTTATTATGTATTGTCGCTGCTTGCCCTTTATGCCGTCACCGCCATGTTCGGAAGCGGAACGTTAGGAACGGTAGCTGTCGTCTTTTCGCTCGGGCTGCTGATCCCCGCTATTGTGATGGGTGTGCTGTATAAGAAGAAATCGTCCGCCAGATCGGTCATTACGGGCGGTACGGTAGCGTTTCTCGCGCAGCTGCTTGTTTTTTTGCTTCTGCTGACGCTGTTCGGGGTTCAGGTTACCGATGAGATCCGGCAGTTTATGAGAAGCAGCCTGGAGACCGTACCTGCCGAGCTTAGAGAGCTGATTCCGGCTACGATGATCGATCAGATTATCGATGTGATGGTACAGATGCTTCCGCTGTATCTGATCGGAATATCGGTGTACTACAGCGTCGTCACTCACTGGCTCGCCCGCAAAGCGCTGAACCGCAGCGGAGAGTCGATTCCCGGACTGCGTCCCGCAAAGGAATGGATGCTTCCCAAATCGTTCGTCTGGTATTACCTGATTGCGCTTGTGCTGAACCTGATCTTCCTGGAGCCCGACGGCTCTATGATCGTCATGATGCTGCTTAACGTGATGCCGATCCTGATGGCGGCTTTTACGGTTCAAGCTTTTGCATTTTTCTTTTTCCTGGCCGATGTGAAAGGGTGGTCGAAGGCCGTTCCGGTCGTACTGGTGATCGTGTCGGCGTTCCTGCTTCTGCTGCTGCCGGGAATTATTCAGCTGTTCACCTTGCTTGGGTTGTTCGACGTCGCTTTTCCGATCCGCAGCAGAATGAAGAAATCATAGACATGTAGGAGCGAGAAGACGTATGCCGAAGTACTTGTTGAATCGTTGGCACGGCCTTCATATTTATTGGTTGCAGGTCGTCATCCTCCTGTTGTCGGTTGCCCTCTTTTTCTTCGACTGGATGCTGGGAGCGGCCGGGCTTGTTACGGGCGGGGTACTCGCGTATTACACGCTGGCGGCGGAACGGACGTTTCGCAAAGGACTGAACGAATATGTCGCAACGCTGTCCCATCGGATCAAAAAAGCAGGAAATGAAGTATTTAATGAAATGCCGATCGGCATCGTGCTGTATGACGAAGAGAAAACGATCGAATGGCATAACGGATTTGTAGCCGAGATGCTGGACCGCGAATCGGTGATCGGCGAGCACCTTCACCAGGTGCTGCCCGGACTTAAGGGCAAGGACGAGAAGGAAAGCAAGCTGGAGCTGGCTGTAGGCAAAAAGATTTTCCAGGTGCAGGTGAAGGCCGAGCACCGCCTGCTTTATTTTCAGGACGTAACCGCTTTTTCGGCGTTGTCAAAAAAGCATGAAGAGGAACGAATCTCGACCGGCATCGTCATGCTCGACAATCTGGACGAGGCGACCCAGGGGATGGACGACCAGAGCCGCAGTGTCATGCTGGCCAAGGTGACGAGCGAGCTGACCGGATGGGCCCAGAAAAACGGCGTATATATTCGTCGTACCGCATCCGACCGGTTCCTCATCTTCATGACGAACAAATCGCTCCGGCAGCTCGAGCAGTCGAGGTTCGAGATTCTGGACGATGTCCGCGACCTGACGATCGAACACAAGCTGCCGCTGACACTCAGCATCGGGATCGGCGCAGGCGTCGACAGCCTGATCGAGCTCGGCCAGCTGGCGCAGACGAGTCTGGATATGGCGCTCGGCCGCGGCGGCGATCAGGCGGCGGTGAAGGTCGGACAGCGGCTCTCCTTTTACGGAGGCCGTTCCAATGCGGTGGAGAAGCGTACGCGGGTAAGAGCCCGCGTCATCTCCCACGCTCTGCGCGACTTGATCCGGGACAGCGATAAGGTCATCATCATGGGTCACCGTATCCCGGACATGGATTCGATCGGAGCAGCCATCGGGGTGCTGAAGGCGGTGCAGGTCAGCCAGAAGGAAGGCTACATCGTACTCGAGGGCATCAATCCTTCGATCCAGAAGCTGATGGAAGCGATCAAGGAAGACGAGAAGCTGTACCGGTGGTTCATTACCCCGGAGCAGGCGATGCAGATCACAACGCCCCGCAGTCTCGCCGTAGTCGTCGATACGCATAAAGCCTCGATGGTAGCCGAACCGAAGCTGCTGCAGCTGACGCACCGGATTATGGTCATTGACCATCACCGGAGGAGCGAAGAGTTTCTCAGCGAGGCGATCCTCGTCTACATGGAGCCGTATGCTTCGTCTACGTGCGAGCTGGTGACCGAGCTGCTGCAATATTTCCACGAACGTCTGTCGATGGACGTGCTGGAAGCTACGGCGCTGCTCGCGGGCATCGTCGTCGATACGAAAAGCTTTGCGCTCCGTACGGGGGCGCGCACGTTCGAGGCAGCTTCTTTCCTAAGAAGAAGCGGAGCGGATTCCGCGCTTATCCAGCGAATGCTCAAGGAAGATCTGGAGCAGTACATCCGCAAGGCGGAGATCATCAAGCATGCGGAAATGCTGTACGGCCATATTGCGGTAGCGACCACGACGCCGGGGCGCAAATATTCCCAATTGCTCATTGCGCAGGTTGCGGATACGCTTATTAATATGACGGATATTATGGCATCCTTCGTCATCAGCGAACGAACCGACGGGCTGATCGGCATAAGCGCCAGATCGCTCGGACAGATCAACGTCCAGGTTATCATGGAACGGCTGGGCGGAGGAGGCCATCTGACGAACGCGGCCACACAGCTGGAAGGCACGGTGGAGCAGGCGCTCGCCAAGCTGAAACGAGTACTGAAGGAAATGGATGAAGAGGAGGGGTTGTTCGAATGAAAGTTATTTTTCTGAAGGACGTTAAAGGACAAGGCAAAAAAGGTGAGATCAAAGATTTGTCGGAAGGGTATATCCGCAATTTCCTGCTGCCCAAAGGGCTTGCCGCGATCGCATCGGAAGGCAACGTCAAACAGCTGGAGCACCAAAAGCAGTCGGAAAACAAGCGCAAGGAGAAGGAAAAAGCCGATGCGCAGGAGCTTGCAGCCAAGCTGAACGAGATGACCGTCGTCATCAAGTCGAAGGCGGGAGAAGGCGGCCGGCTGTTCGGTTCGATCACGAGCAAGCAGATCGCCGAAGAGCTGGAGAAGAAAGGAATCCACCTCGACAAGCGGAAGATCGAGATGGCCGATGCGATCCGTTCGATCGGAACGATGACGGTGAAGGTCAAGCTGTACCCGGACGTTGCGGCGCAGCTGCGCGTGCAGGTTACGGAGGAGTAAGGAAGGTATATAAGTTGAACTATTACACTTCTGTGATTAGCTAAATGCAATGGAGAAAAGAAATTAGCTTGAAAGCGAGTTTTGGCTAAGGGCTTTCGTCAGTAAGCCGCTTCGGAAGGATAGGCTCCGGTGTCAACAGTCCGAAGGCCAATCTAATCCGGGACACTCAAAACAAGATGTTTGAAGCTTCAAGCAATTTTTTTCGCAATGGAATGCACTTCAAATCAATAGTTCAACTTATATAGAAACGAAAGAGGGAGACGGCATGAACGGGGAACTACTACTGGAAAACCGCATCCCTCCGCAAAATCTGGAAGCGGAGCAAGCGGTACTCGGCGCCATCCTGCTCGATAGCGATTCTCTGATCACCGTTATGGAGAGGATCGGAAGCGACGATTTCTACCGCACCTCGCACCAGCATATATTCGGTGCCATGCTGGAGCTGGCGCAGCAGAACGAGCCGATCGACCTGATCACGCTGACGGCGCGTCTTCAAGACAACCAGCAGCTTGAACATATCGGCGGGGTCAGCTACCTCAGCCAGCTGGCAGGCGCCGTTCCGACGGCCGCTAACGTGGATTACTATGCGCAGATCGTCGAGGAGAAATCGATGCTGCGCCGGTTGATCCGGACGGCGACGCAGATCGTCACCGACGGCTACGCGGGGGAAGAAGATGTCGGAAGCTTGCTCGGCGACGCCGAGAAGCGTATATTGGAAATCTCTCAGCGCCAATCCGGAAGCGGGTTTATCGCGATCCGCGACGTGCTGATGGAAGTGTTCGAGAAAGTCGAGTATTTGTATGCCAATAAAGGCGGCACGAGCGGCATCCCGTCCGGATTTCCCGATCTGGACAAGATGACCTCGGGCTTCCAGCGTTCCGACCTCATCATCGTGGCGGCTCGTCCTTCCGTAGGCAAGACGGCCTTCTCGCTGAACATTGCGCAAAATGTCGGCGTGAGGGCCAAGGAGACGGTCGCCATCTTCAGTCTCGAGATGGGCGCCGCGCAGCTCGTGCAGCGGATGATCTGCGCAGAGGCCAACGTGGATGCAACCCGCATGCGGACCGGGCATCTCGAAGGCGACGACTGGGAGAAGCTGACGATGGCCATCGGGACGTTGTCGGAAGCGAACATCTATATCGATGATTCGCCGTCCGTAACGGTTGCCGATATTCGCGCCAAATGCCGCCGGCTGAAGCAGGAGAAGGGGCTTGGCATGATTCTGATCGACTACCTGCAGCTCATCCACGGCCGCGGCAAAGCGGGCGAGAACCGGCAGCAGGAAGTATCGGAGATCTCACGTACGCTTAAGCAGATCGCCCGTGAGCTGAACGTGCCGGTCATCGCGCTGTCGCAGTTAAGCCGGGGCGTCGAGCAGCGGCAGGACAAGCGTCCGATGATGTCCGACCTTCGGGAATCGGGCTCGATCGAGCAGGACGCCGACATCGTAGCGTTTCTGTACCGGGACGATTATTACGACAAAGAGTCGGAGAAGAAAAACATCATCGAGATTATTATCGCCAAGCAGCGGAACGGTCCGGTCGGGACGGTCGAGCTGGCTTTCCTGAAAAATTTCAACAAGTTCGTAAGCCTCGACCGTTCCCACCAGGAAGCGGCGGCAGGAGCCGGATAACGCACCGGTACCGGCAAACGGAACGAAGCAGCGGCACTTATCGGTCCCTTTATAGAAAATATGTATGAATTCCGAACAATCGCACAGACTACTGTGTGATTGTTCGCTTTTTATTTGACTTTGAATAGGCCGACTGGTACACTGAACATGGCCGCCTTGACGAGACGAAGCGGTGATCTCGGTGCTCGTCACACCTTTAACTGGGGGTATGTGCATGTCAACCGTAGTTGTAGTCGGATCCCAATGGGGCGATGAAGGGAAAGGCAAAATCACCGACTTTTTGGCGGAGTCCGCTGAAGTAGTCGCACGATATCAAGGCGGGAACAACGCCGGACATACGATTTTGATCGAGGATAAGAAGTATAAGCTGCACCTGATTCCGTCGGGAATTTTCTATACGAACAAGATTTGCGTGATTGGCAACGGCATGGTGATTAATCCGGCCGCTCTGATCGAAGAGATCCAATACATTCACGATAACGGTTTTACGACCGACAACCTGAGAATCAGCGACCGCGCGCATGTGATCATGCCGTATCATCTGCTGATCGACGGTCTGGAGGAAGACCGCAAAGGCGCGAACAAAATCGGCACTACCCGCAAAGGGATCGGTCCGTGTTATATGGACAAGGCGGCCCGCAACGGCATCCGTATCGCCGATCTGATGGACGCCGAGGAGTTCGAGCGCAAGCTGCGCCACCTCGTAGCGGAGAAAAACACGCTGATCGAGCAAGTGTACGGCGGCCAAGGGCTTGAAGTGGAATCGATCCTCAAAGAATATCTCGGATATGCGGAGTTCCTCCGCAAGTACGTAACCGATACGTCCGTCGTGCTGAACGATGCGATCGATCAAGGCAAGCGCGTATTGTTCGAAGGCGCGCAAGGCGTTATGCTCGATATCGACCAAGGCACGTATCCGTTCGTTACGTCGTCCAACCCGACCGCCGGCGGCGTATGCATCGGCTCGGGCGTAGGCCCGACCAAGATTCACCAAATTATCGGCGTTGCCAAGGCGTACACCACCCGCGTAGGGGACGGACCGTTCCCGACCGAGCTGAACAACGAGACGGGCGATTGGATTCGCGAGAAGGGCAACGAATACGGTACGACGACGGGGCGTCCGCGCCGTGTCGGCTGGTTCGACAGCGTAGTCGTCCGTCACGCAAGACGCGTCAGCGGAATTACCGGCCTGTCGCTGAACTCGATCGACGTCTTGTCCGGTCTCGATATGGTCAAGATCTGCACCCATTACGAATACCGCGGGGAGAAGATCGACTATTATCCGGCGAGCCTGAAGATGCTGTCCGAGTGCACGGCGGTGTACGAGGAGCTTCCGGGCTGGAAGGAAGACATCTCCGGCGCGAAGTCGCTCGAAGATCTTCCCGAGGCGGCCAGACATTACGTAGAGCGGGTATCGCAGCTGTCCGGCATCCCGATCTCGATCTTCTCGGTCGGCCGCAACCGGGAGCAAACGAATCTGGTACGTCCGGTTTACGCGTAAGCGCGTAAGCGGACATCCTAATAAGCCGTCTGTACCGGCCTTGGGCCGTACGGGCGGCTTTTTGTGCGCTTGGCAGCGCTTCGACTAAGGAGTGAAAGTCTCCTCTACACCGCGTGGCGGCGGAAGTAGTAGCTGACGCATAGTGCTCAGTCCGTGAGGATGGGTGCGGAGGTAGCGA
>NZ_JBYUPU010000055.1:0-38999 GCF_058135425.1 Paenibacillus sp. MAH-35 | reverse complement strand
GCAGTCTTCTTGAGCTTTACAATGAACATCACCCCCAAAGGGGATAATCTTGGAGGAGCCGGATGCGATGACCCGCACGTCCGGATCTGTGAGAGGCCCATGCAATTGTGCATGGGCCTACTCGATTGCGCGTTCAGGCGGCTAGCGTCGCCGGCCGTTGTTTGGGCTGCTTCCTCCTTTTACCGTTTCAAGCGGGGAGATTTCGTCAATACTGGTGCTATTCGGACATCCTGCTTCAAGGGAAGCGCGGAAGGTGGAGGCGGTGCATCATGAAATTTTTCGGGTGGCTCGGCAAAGTATTGGTTGCGGCGGTCGTGGCTGCGTGTATCTCGGTCGTTACGACTTTTTATGTGGTCCAGCACTATGTTCAGGAGCTGATTAAGCCGTTTCAGGCGGTTTTGCCGGAAAAACAGCTTGGACTTTCAGAATTTGTTGCAAAATTGTGGACGGAGTCGAATATAGTAGGGCAAGGAGGTACGCAGCAGGACCGAGAGGAGAACGCGCCGAAGCCTCAGACGGACACGAGTACGAGTCCGGATACGAGTACCAAAACGGGCACGGGGACGGGTACGACACCGCCGCCGGACGACGCCGTCGCCGTCTGGTCCAGATCCGGCTCGAGGGAAGCTTCGCAGAAGGACAAAGTGGTGATGAGCGCAGAACAGTTTCAGACGAAGCGCGAAAAACTTTCGGAGGAAGACAAGACGACCGTATTTTCCTTACTCATCTCCAGGTTGCCCCAGGAGGAACTGCAGCAATTGTCCGCGATGATGGAGGACGGCATTACTTCGGCGGAGCTTGCGGAGATCGAGAAGATCGTGGAAAACTATTTAAAACCCGATGAATTCGAAAAATTAATAGGCATTGTGAACAAATACTAGAACCGCCTGTTCTACGGACAGGAGCGGGGATACGACCGAGACACCTTACAGCCCCTTCACGATCCTCTCACAGGTCTTTGCCGCAGCAGGTTGAAAATGATAGACAGACTGTGGTAAAGTAGAAACATTGGTGTCGGCTGTTGCCGAATGTTGCCAAGTTTCGATTAAAAACCAATGTAAGAGGAGAAATTCATGAACTCATTCAAGGAGAAAGGTTGGGCGAAGAACGCGCTTGGCAAAGTAAAGCGTCTGTTTAGCAAAGCCCAATATAATAGCTTGACTGAACAACTCAGGGAACAACGTCCTCTACACCGCACAGAATCCCTGCTAAGGACGTATAAGCTCCGGTTATTGCAAGGCGTAGGCGCTCTCGGAATACTGGCCTCAATCTCTGTCGGAGGCAATGAATATGTAAAGCTCCATACCTATGAGGTATACCACGTATATGTCGGGGATCAGATGGCCGGCACGGTCAGCGACCCTAAGATTGTAGAAGAGTACATTATCGGGAAAGTCAAGAAGCTCGAAGAGGATAACCCTAATGTACATATGGTTCTTAATTCCGATGAGGTCGCCTACAAAGCTGAAAAGGCTTACAAAATCGAAAGCGACGATCAAGCGGCTCTGACGAGCCTGGACGGCTTGCTGAAAGCGCATGCCGTGGGCGTAGAGCTGGTCGTGAACGAACAGACGGTCGGTATAGTGAAGGATAAGGAAACCGCGGAAGAGATTCTCGACCGCATCAAGAACAAATATTTGCCTCAGAAAAAAGACGGCAGCCGCGTATCGGTGTTATCCGTCGCGCCGGAGCCAACCGTCGGCGAACCTGTCGTCCAATCCGTCGACTTCCTCGAGAAGGTCGACATGAAAATTACCGAGATTAAGCCGGATCAGGTGATGAAGCCGGACGATCTGGTGACCAAGCTCGAGACCGGCAACGTCGGACCGTCCAAATATACGGTCGAGAAGGGTGACTGCGTCGGCTGTATTGCCAAGAAGCTCGGCATCTCCAAGCAAGTGATCTACGAGAAAAACCCGTGGATTCAAGACGATAAAATCCGGATAGGCGACGTGCTTGACGTAACGGTGCTCAAGCCGGCGCTTACGGTCCGGACGGTCGAGAAGGTCGTCGAAAATCAGGAAATCCAGCACGAGATCATCTATGAGAAAGACGATACGATGCGGGCTGGCGAGACAAAGACGATAAAGCCCGGCAAAAACGGCATGAAAAAGGTCACGTTCCTAGTTACGAAGGGTAACGGTTATATGCTGGATCAGGAGATGGTCGGCGAGGAAGTCGTCGAGCAACCGGTTCCGGAATACGCCAAAAAGGGAACGAAAGTGATTCTTGGAGAAGGTACCGGCAAGTTCGTGTGGCCTGTCGTCGGCGCGAAGCTTTCCGACTATTTCGGAATGCGCTGGGGCAAGATGCATAAAGGCATCGATATTACGGGTAACAAAAACATTTTAGCATCCGATAATGGCGTAGTGACCTATACCGGCGATAAAGGCGACGGATACGGCAACAAAGTTGTTATTGACCATAAGAACGGCTATGTGACCGTATACGGCCATATGAGCAAGATTGAGACGTCCAAAGGCAAAATCGTTGAAAAAGGCGAGAAAATCGGAATAATGGGCGATACCGGATTCTCTACGGGCGTTCACCTGCACTTCGAAATTCAGCGCAACGGTACGGCCGAGAACCCGCTCAAGTTTTTATCCCGCTAAGCTGCTATCGTTTTGATCCTATTTATCTTCAAATGCAAGTTCTATCGTACGAATCCAGAGGGATGAAGCTGACCGAAGTCAGCTTTATGCCTCTTTTTCTATGTGAAGCCGGGGGATATTTCCTATTACCCGAACGATTGCGATTTGAAACCGGTTCTATGGTAATATAAAGAGAGAAATGCGAATGGACGGTGAAGAGGATGTACGGAAAAATATTGGTCGTCGACGATGAACAGCCGATCGCGGAAATATTAAAGTTTAATCTGGAGAAGGAAGGGTACCAGGTCATCTGTGCATTCGACGGCGGGACGGCCGTGGAGCTGGCGTTCTCCGAAGATCCGGACCTCATCCTGCTGGACATTATGCTTCCCGTCAAGGACGGCATGGACGTGTGCCGCGAAGTGAGGGCGAAGAAGGATACGCCGATCATTATGCTGACGGCCAAAGATTCCGAGGTGGACAAGGTGCTCGGCCTGGAGTTCGGGGCCGACGATTATGTCACCAAGCCGTTCGGGACACGGGAACTGCTGGCCCGGGTGAAGGCCCATCTACGCCGGCAGACCAAGTCGGTGCAAAACCAGCAGGAAGCCGCGGAGCCGGCGGGACTGCGCATACACCGGCTGATGATCGATACGGATATGTACTTGGTGTACAAGGACGGGCAGACGCTCGATTTGACGCACCGGGAGTTCGAGCTTGTCCATTATATGGCCAAAAACTGCGGACGGGTGATGACGCGGGAGCATCTGCTTCAGGCCGTATGGGGCTTTGAATATTTGGGCGATGTGCGTACGGTCGATGTGACGATCCGCCGTCTGCGCGAGAAGCTCGAGGACGACCCGAGTCGTCCGGAATACATTATGACGCGCCGAGGGCTCGGCTATATGATGCGCAACCCGAAGGCAGGAGGCGCTCCCTATTGAGAGGAACGAGGTTCTTCCAGTCGATCCAGAGCAAGATCATCATTATCTATGTCTTACTGATCCTGATGGCGATGCAGCTGATCGGCGTGTACTTCGTGCGCACGATGGAGCGGTCGTTCATCGATAATTTTACCGATTCGCTGAGCAAGCAGGCGTACCTGCTCGCCAACTTCGCGGAGCCGTTTCTGAATGCGAGCCAGGAGGCTGGAGCGACGGCGGAAGGGAAGAAAACGTACGCCGACCTGGACGAGATCGTAACGAATCTGTTCAACATCAGCGACGCCGAGATCCAGATTATCGACGCCAACGGGATCGTGCTGACCACGTCCTCTCAGAGCCAGAAATCGTTAATCGGCCAGAAAAATTTGCAGGCTGAGGTTATCTCCGCGCTGCAGGGCATCAAAGATATCGAATCGGAAACGGTGGATACTGACGGAACCCGGCGTAAAATTGTCGCCCAGCCGATCGGCGAAGGCGCCAAGGTGATGGGGGCGATCTATATCGTCGCCTCGATGGAATCGCTGTACGGAACGATGAACCGGATCAACAAAATCTTTTTGTCCGGAACCGGTATCGCGCTCGTGCTGACCGTGCTGCTCGGCGTTATTTTGTCGCATACGATTACCAATCCGATCAAAGCGATTACGAAGCAAGCGTCCGCGATCGCCGACGGCAACTTCAATCAGCGGATGCTGGTGGAAGGGCCTGACGAGATCGGCCAGCTCGGCAATGCGTTCAACCATATGACGAACCGGCTGAAGGAAGCGTTATCGTCGATCGAAGAGGAGAAGGAAAAGCTCGCCTCCGTTCTGTCCAATATGAACGACGGGGTGATTGCGACCGACGACCAGGGCAAAGTCATCGTCGTGAACCGCCGGGCGAAGCAAATGCTGAACATCGGAAGCCAGGATGTGACCGATAAGGATATCACAGAGCTGCTCGGCATGCCGGACGGCAACATCGAAGGCAAGGTGAAGGGGGAGCAGCACAATGCGAGTATCCAAATCGCCAATGAGGAAGAGGGGGATTTGAGGCTGCGGGTCGTCTTTACGGCCATTCACCGCCGGGATAAGGGCATTACCGGTACGATTGCGATGCTGCACGATGTGACGGAGCAGGAGAAGCTGGAGGATGCGCGGCGGGAATTTGTGGCGAATGTGTCCCACGAGCTGCGTACGCCTTTGACGACGATGAAAAGTTATCTGGAGGCGCTCGATGACGGGGCGCTTGATGATCCGGAACTGGCTCACCGTTTTGTAGGCGTAATGCGCAATGAGACGGAACGGATGATCCGGCTGGTCAACGACCTGCTGCATCTGTCGAGGCTCGACTCCCGCAAGGCGCTGATCAGCAAGGAGCTGACCCACGTGCCGGATATGCTGGAGGAAGTGGCGGACCGGTTCTCGTTTCAGCTCGACCAGAAAGAAATTTCGATTGAACTGGACATAGAAGCGGGCATTCAGGACATGCTGCTGGATCGCGATCAGATCGATCAGGTGCTCGATAATCTCGTCTCCAATGCAATCAAGTACACCCCGGAACGGGGAGCGATCGTGATCGGGGCTAGACAAACCGGCAAGGATTGGCTGGAAGTGATGGTGCAGGACAACGGGATGGGGATTCCGCGGAAAGATCTCTCCCGTATATTCGACCGGTTTTACCGGGTGGACAAAGCCCGTTCCAGAAATATGGGGGGAACCGGACTCGGGCTGTCGATTGCCCGGGAAATAGTGAAGGCGCACGGGGGAACGATTACACTCGAATCGGAGCTGAATCAGGGAACCCGCGTTATCTTTGCACTGCCGATCCAGCAGACGGAGGGGGATACGGGGTAATGGAGCAATTCAAGTCTTGGCTGCTGGTTGCACTTGTGTTGGGAAGCCTGCTGCAAAGCTACATGCTCGTATTCAGCTCGCCGAGGCCCGGCCCGGCTATTCCTACGGAGTACGTCCAGACGGATGTGATCGGGACACAGATGACTGCGGAGGAGCTGCTGTTCCCGGAGCAGATCGTGCTGCACTCGGGGAAACAGACGCATACGGTGCTGTACCCGAACCATCTACATTTCAAGGAAATTATGAAGACGCTAAAGGGCCGGACGTTCGATAACATTCGCCGCAATGCGCCTATTTTGTCCGGAATCGATTGGGAGGAAATCCGCAATAAACAGACTGGTGTAGAGGTTCGTTTCCGCGGAGGGATTCCGTTTAGCATATTAAGAACGGTGTTTCAGTTGAAGGGCGATCTTCCTCTCGAGACGGAAGCGGTCACCCGGATCTGGATTTATGTAAACCGCGAGGTGGAGGACGTCCGTACGTTTTTCCAGACGGAGTACAGCACCTATGAGGCCCGTGCCGATCTGAACAGTAAAAACGTCGAGCAGATGGTCGGTTTCGGCGAGCTTCAGGCGAGTTATCATTACAAGGACGACTTCTACTTGCCGGACCAGCCGATCGAGGTGCCGAAGTATCGGATCGGGGTTAACACGATTCCGATCGATCAGCTGCAGAAAACGCTGTTCGTCGATCCGCGCAATACGCGGAATTTCAGCAAGCAGGACGGCTCGGAAATTTACACCGACGGTAAAAGAGGGCTGCAGATCCGGCCCGATCAGCTGTGGATGAACTATTCCGACCCGGTGCCGGCGGTCGACAGCCGCAACGATATTCGAGAGAATCTGAATGCGGCGGTTCAGTTTATTAACCAGCACGGAGGCTGGAACGGCAGCTTCATGGCGAGATCGATCCCGCAGTCGCAGGTGATCGGGCGGCAGCTGTTCACGTTCCGCCAATACTACGATTCGTTCCCGATCATCGGAGACCGGGGCGAGAACTTCGGATTGATCCGGATCGTGCTGCAGAACCGAGTGATCGCGAACTACGAAAGATCGCTGCTGATGCTTGATTCGGCGCAGGTCGAGAGATCGCTGCAGAAGCTCGAAGGCGGCAAAGCGCTGGACGATCTGGTGAACGCCTATCCGCGCAGAAGTCTGGTCGTGTCCGTGACGCCGGCGTATCAGCCGGTTCTCCGCGACAAAGTGATGGACCTGAATCCGGTATGGGCTGTCGAGCTGCGCGACGGGACGTACGATATTTTGAAATAAGAGACGGCAAGCAGGAACGGGGGTGAGCGGCAGCGATGGATTGGAGCCGGGCCAAAACGATATTGATCCTGTCCTTTCTGGGACTGAACCTGTTGCTCGGTTATGAGCTGTGGAGCGGCAAGCTGAACATCGGCGAGTCGAAGCAGGCTTCGGCCGATATTGCCGAGGAATTAAACCGGATTATGATCAGCCGGGGGATGAAGCTGGCGGCCGAAGTGCCGAAGGAAACCCCGAAGATGCGGGAAATAGTGGTCAAGGCGGTGGAGGATGAGTCGTACGGCCGTAAAGTGAAGCTGTCTGCTCCGATCCGCTATAACTTATTTCTAAGCAAGGGCTCCTTGAAGGACTTGTCTAACCGGGGGATTCCCAAAATCGAGTCGTACAGCTATGACCGGACTACGAGCAAGGAAGGTTTGTTTATGATGAACCAGCTCGTGGGCGACTATCCGCTGTTCGATATTAATCTGGAGCTGTTCATTACCGGCGGGGAAGTAACCGGTTATCGTCAGGCGTACGTAGAGGTCGATACAAGCTCCGAGGCGAAGGAAGAGAAGAAGGTCATCTCGGCTTACACGGTGCTGCGGACGCTGGCGGAGAAATATTTCCCGAACGGGGCGGTTGTGACGGATATCCGGCTGGGGTATCACGGGCAGTTTTTTGATACGGAATGGTCGACGCTGCCGACGTTCCCGACGTGGCGCGTAGCGCTGGACAACGGAGATATGTATTACGTGCACGGGTTCCGCGGGGATGTGGAGAATGCGCCGCGAACGGATGCGAGCAAGCCATAAGAGCGGGTGCGGGAACTGAAGAACGGGAACAAGAGGGGAACTGGCAATGACATTACGCTATACGGTACTGGCAAGCGGCTCTACAGGCAATTCGCTGCTGGTGGATCATGAAGGAACGAAGGTGCTCGTCGACGCGGGCCTTAGCGCCAAGAAGATCGAGCAGTTGATGGAGGAGCGGGGCGTGAGGGGCTCGGAGCTGGACGCGATCTTGATCACCCACGAGCATTCCGACCATATTAAAGGAGTCGGCGCGCTGGCGCGCAAGCACGACTTGCCGGTGTACGCCAACGAGAAGACGTGGGAAGCGCTGAATAAGCATCTCGGCGCGCTGGCGGAAGAGAAAATCAAGGTCATGGAGACCGGAAGCGTCGTCGAGTTCGGCGGGCTGCAGGTCGAGTCTTACCCGATCTCGCACGATGCGGCCGAGCCGGTCGGTTACTGTTTCCACGACGGAGACACCAAGCTGAGTCTCGCAACCGACCTCGGCTATGTGAGCAGTAAGGTGAAGGAGAAGATCGCTGATTCCGATGCGATCATCCTGGAATCGAACCATGACATCGCGATGCTGCGGATGGGCAAATACCCGTGGAACATCAAGCGGCGCATTCTCGGCGATACCGGACACTTGTCCAATGAAGCGGCGGGCGAAGCGTTGTGCGACATTTTGACCGGGAAGACGGAGACGGTGTATCTCGCCCACTTGAGCCGCGATCATAACTTGATGGATTTGGCCAAACTGACCGTGAATAACATATTAGAGGAGCGCGGCATTCAGGCCGACGAGCGAAAGGTCGAGCTGAAGGACACGTATTTCGACCGGGCTACGAAATGGGATAGGCTGGGTCCTGACTCATAATCTGATCGACGGCGGCCATTCGGGCTTCGATCTCGCTGCGGGACAGAACGCCTTTCTCGATAAGCAGATCCATCAGCGCGGTGACGAGCAGCGTGTTGCGGTAATGCTCTTCCTTCAGATCGGCAAGCTTGGCGATGAGGTTCACTTCATCCAGATGGGAACGAATACGATTCATAAACATTTCTCTCCTTTTCCAGTGAATCCGGCTCGAACTTTCGCTGCAAATCTAGTAAAATGGAGGGAGCGGTTCTTATGGTTAGTATAGGCCGCTAGACGCGAAAACATTCCTCTTTTTTTCAGCCAGAAAAATGAGTGAAAATAGAGAGCGAAGTCTTCCGAGAGGAGAAACGGGCATGAGCTTGTTTGATGACGACTTCTACACAACGAAGATGCCCCGTAAAAGCCGCTGGACGCACAACGGTTCCGCCGTTCCCGCCGTGTCGAGGAGCAAGGATGGAAGAGTGGCGTTATTTGCGGTAACGGGAGGCGCAGCAGCGATTATGCTGGCTTCGCTCTTAATCGGGCTGGGCACGCACCGGGATGAGCCGGGGCAGCCGGCGGCCGTACCGGTTCTAGCGACCGGAGACAGCTATCAGATGAAGGAAGACCAGGTCGTCCGCGCGGTGGAGCAGGTGAAGCCGGCGGTAGTGAGCATTATAAGCGCGATCAAGGAAGAAGGCGCCGGCGATGCTCAGAGCCTCGGGATCGGCTCCGGCGTATTGTTCCAGAAAAACGGGGATAAAGCTTACATCGTAACGAACAACCACGTGGTCCAATCGGCTACGCAGATTGAAGTGATATTGGCCAATGGCGAGCACCGGAAAGCGAAGATGACGGGCAAGGATATGATTACCGATCTGGCGGTGATCGAGATCGACGCGGCAGGGCTTAAAGTATTCGCCGAATTCGGCGATTCGGATAAGCTGAAGGCCGGCCAGACGGCCATCGCCATCGGCAGCCCGCTCGGCCTGCGCTTCGCGCAAACGACGACTGTCGGCGTCATCAGCTCGCCGCATCAGAAGATCCCGATCTCGTTCGCCGGAGACGGCAACTACGATTGGGAGATGGACGTGATCCAGACGGATGCGGCCATTAACCAGGGCAACAGCGGCGGCGCGCTCATCAATCTGGAGGGCAAGCTGGTCGGCATCAACAGCATGAAGGTGGCCGAGAAGGGCGTCGAAGGACTCGGTTTTGCGATCCCGATCAACTCCGCCAAGGAAACGATCAACAGCCTGATCGAGTACGGCAAGGTGAAGCGGCCGTACATCGGCATTACTAGCGAGCCGCTTCGGGCTTTCAAGGGAATCGAAGTTTTAAAACTCCCGGATTCGGTCAAAAATGGGATTATCGTCATCGAGGCGGTAGGCCCTGCGAAGGAAGCGGGACTGGCGACGCACGACGTCATCACGGAGCTCGACGGCAAGCCGATCTCGAACAACGTGATGCTGCGCCAATACTTATACGGAGACAAGAAGATCGGCGACCCGATCAAGGTGACGTACTACCGCGGCGGTAAAAAAGCGACCGTAACGGTCCAACTGGGCGAAAAGAAAGAGGACTGATTCATGTTTGTCGTATGCAAGGAACACGTAGAGCTGGCGATCGATATGTTCGTCGACGAGTACGAGGAAGCGCCAGATATCTACGACTTGAACAAAGTGAGCTTTACCGCCTGGGAGCCTCCGGCTACCTGCGAACGGTGCGGGAACAAACCGCAATTTTTGGTGATATGAGCTGTAGCGGGGGGCCTGTGGGGGCTCCCTTCTTTTTTGTTTGGTGGATTGGACGGAATCGAGATGAGGACGGTGCAGGATGAACATCCATATTATTGCGGTCGGCAAGCTGAAGGAGAAATATTGGACGGACGGTATCGCCGAATACGCTAAACGGCTAAGCGCCTACGCGAAACTGACCATCACCGAGGTTGCCGAGGAGAAAGCGCCCGAGCGGATGAGCGAGGCGGAGGAGCAGCAGGTGAAGCAGAAGGAGGGCGAGCGCATCCTGGCGGCGCTGAAGGCCGACACCCACGTCATCGCCATGGCCATCGACGGCCACCTGTGGACGTCAGAGGAGCTGTCGGCGCAGCTGGAGCGCCTCGGCACTTACGGCAAGAGCCACGTCACCTTCCTCATCGGCGGGTCCAACGGCCTGTCCGACGACGTGCTGAAGCGGGCCGACCAGAAGCTGTCGTTCGGGCGGATCACGTTCCCGCATCAGCTGATCCGGCTGGTGCTGGTGGAGCAGGTTTATCGGGGGTTTAAGATTATGAGGGGGGAACCGTATCATAAATAGGGCGAAATTTTGGGCTGTGAAGCCTTATGGTGCTTGGAAAGCTGTCCAGCGGTCAATGGAGACATGATTAGAGAGGCTTTCATGTTAAAATGATATAATGTTGTAAAATGTCAAATTATCGGTTTGACGAGCTCTCTACGAGATGCGTCAATATGGGGAATACGGGGGCTTAGACACATGAATTACAATCTGTATTTATCGGCTCTACTGTTGGTGGCTACCTGTAGTACATTATTATTGTGCTATCTCGCATGGAAAAGAAGAGAGTTGCCAATTGCAATCAGTTACGGATTAGGGATGCTGGCTGGAGCATTCTATACATTTGGGTACGCTTTCGAGTTAACAAGCACAACATTGGAGCAGATTCGCTTCTGGCTTCGAATTGAGTATATTGGCATTCCCTTTGGAGCAACGCTATGGATTATTATGGTGCTGCAATATACTGGACGACAGGCTCTCATACGGAAGCCGCTTGTTGCTGCGTTATTGATTGTTCCTATGATTACACTTATTGCTCAATATACGAACGAGCAGCATCATCTATTTTATCATGCCATGTCCATCGATCTGTCAAAAGGATTCCCTCTGGTTCACTTGGTTAAGGGACCTCTGTATATGCTGCACCTGGGGTATTCCTATTTCTTTTTTGTAATTGGGATGGGCTTAATCATTCAGTTGTATCGCAAATCAACACCCCAGATGAAGAAGCCAATTGCCTACATGATCATTGGCTCCCTGGGACCGTTTGGGTTTCCTCTTATTTATTTGAGTGGTATTGTTGACCCGTCTATCGATATTTCACCGTTCGGATTTATTTTCTCAGGAGTATTCTATCTGTGGGGAATTTATCAATTCAATATGTTGAAGTTAGCTCCACTAGCTCTGCAGAAAGTGTTCGAATCGATGCAGGACGCCGTTATTGTAGTTGATCTTGATTACAGCATTACGGGCTATAATCAATCAGCAAGTCTTCTTATTGCAGGATTACATCGTAAGAAGGTTATCGGTCAGCCGGCATTGGAGCTATTCACACCCTATCCAGAGCTATTAGAAGTAGTGATTCAAGAACCTTCTTCGCATAATAAAGTGAAGATTATTAATGAAGGAGAAGATCGATTCTATCATGTGCATATAACGATGATTAATGATAAGAAGCAGAAGCCGGTTGGGAAGATGGTTCTGTTAAGCGATATAACGGACACTGTTCTCTATGAGGAGAGACTACTAGATAATGCCAGACAACTAGCAGAGCTGAATACGTTCAAAGATAAGATGTTTAACGTAGTCGCTCATGACATTCGTGATCCTCTGGCTGTTCTGATTAACTTAATGGAGTTATTGGAAGAGGAGCTAAACACCTCGGATGAGAACCATGAAGAAGTTGTCCATGAAATGGGGCAGCAAATCCACAATATATTCTCACTAGTAGAGAGCTTGGTAGAATGGTTTCAAAGTCAGCGAGGGGGAATAGTGTTTAATCCAGTTATAAGGGACTTAGCCCAAGTGGTTCAGACGAATATGCGATTCATGCAGGTTCGAAGTGCGGGTAAGAATATTCATATCGTATCCGAGATATCGGAAAGCTTGTACGTATTTGCTGACAAAGAAATGCTAGATTTAATCATCCGCAACTTGCTTTCCAATGCGATTAAATTCACAGAAAACGGGGGCAGTATTCGATTAAAAGCGGAGCTTGGAGTTGGCAAGATTATTGTCTCCGTCAGCGACACAGGATCAGGCATACCCGATGAACAAGCCGCCTGCCTCTTGCAGGAAGATTACCTCGTCTCATCTCTCGGTACTGCTGGTGAGCGAGGTGTCGGGCTAGGGCTTACGCTTTGTAGGGAATTCGTTCGCTTAAACGGGGGAGAAATATGGTTTGACAGCAAGCTTAAGCAAGGAAGCACTTTTTATTTTTCGCTTCAGTCTCCCCCTAAAGCTTCTGCATAACTTACGAATCTGGTTGCAAGGAAGGAAAGTCTATGAAGGTTGTTATTATTGATGATGAGAAGGCGATGCATCTCATTATGAAGCGTATGCTCAGTAAACTGGATGATGTCGAAATAATAGGAAGCTTCCAGGAGACAGCGGCGGCAAGTACTTATTTGATGGATCATGATGTGGATCTCATATTCATGGATATTAATATGCCTAGGGAAAGTGGTCTTGAATTTGCCGCGCGGTTAAGAGAGGATGGCAGACAAGTGAAGATCGTATTCGTGACCTCCCATACCGAATATTCGCTGCCTGCATTCGATGTATATGCCTTCGACTACATCGTAAAGCCAGTTAAATATGAGAGACTTCAACATACGATACAGAGGGCACAATCCAGTATGATTCCAACGTACAAACCTATCCAGTATGAGGCTTCTCCGACTTCGATACAGTTTCATTTTCTAGGTGGAATGGAGATTCGAACGGCTCGGAATGTGTTAGTCAAGTGGAAGACTAGCAAGAGTGCAGAGCTATTCAGCTTCTTGCTCATACACAAAGGTAGACTTGTCTCCAGAGCAAGAATTATTGAAGATATCTTCGGTGATATGCCCATCAAGAACAGTGAGACCTATCTGAACACGACAGTCTATCAGCTGCGCAAATTATTGGATACCTATGGACTTAAGGGAAGCTTGCATTCTGATCCTAAACACTATGCACTGGATATTGCTCAGATCAGTGTCGATTACGTCACGTTTGAAGAAGGCTGTAAACAGCTGGTAATCATAGAAGACAACAATTTCGATAAGGCGCTTGAGCTAGAGCGGCTATATCATGGAGATTTATTCGGAGAATGTGCATTCCAATGGGCTAGGAGCGAGGTTGAACGATTATCGCAGCTGTATACATCCTTAACTCATCGGTTGTGCGACGCCTTATTAACTAGAGGGGATACGCAAGTTGCAATCAGGCTCTTAAACAAGCTAACGGATCGTAATGAGCTAGATGATGAAACCATGAAGCTGCACATGAGGGCGTGGGCTTTGATGAAGAACACAGACGCCTTGAACCGATTATATGCCCAATTCAGAGAGACGCTGGACAGAGAGCTGGGAATAAGCCCATCCAATGAGGTTACTGCGCTATATAATGAATTGATTGTGGGGTTAGATTCATAACATATCGGTCAGATGAAGGGCCCAATAGAAGGGCTCTTTTTTGTTGTTGCAGTTTGTCATTCTGTTGTCATTGGGGGTCTGTATACTTGTCCTAAGTAGGAAAAGAAACAACACTCCAAGGAGGTAAATGGCATGCGAGTTATGGTTCAAAAAGGGATCTCATTCATTTTAGTGATGGTATTAGTTTTAGGTGCATTGAATGGGCTGACTATGGGTGCAGGTAAAGTCCATGCGGCAGTAGCGTTCGCTGGAGGAACGGGGACTTCAAGCGATCCATATCAAATTGCGAACGCTGATCAGCTCAATGAAGTCAGGAATCATCTCGGAGCAGGGATCTACTTCATACTAACGTCAGATATTGACTTGAGCTCCTACGCTGGCGGTGCCGGTTGGACTCCAATTGGTGCTAACTACGAAAATCCTTTTTATGGAAATTTGAACGGTAACGGCTTTACAATAAGAAATTTAACGATCAATACAGGTGGTGCGGATCATGTAGGACTCTTCGGTGTAGCTGCATATGGAAGCTCATTTGCTAACATTATTCTTGAGAATGTTAATGTGCGGGGGAGATATTATGTTGGCGGGTTAATTGGAATTGGCGAGAATAATGTTAGCAATGTCTACGTCACGGGAAATGTGGTTGGAATAGAAAGTGTAGGCGGCTTGGCAGGTTGCCTTTATGGAGGGAGTATCAATAACAGCTACTTCATAGGAAGCGTGATTGGATCTCAACTTGCAGGCGGGTTGGTAGGGTACCATTACGGTGATATTGTTAACAGTTACGCGGCAGGAAATGTGACGGGTAATAGCCCTTATAATGGTGGCTTGATCGGATTGTCAGACGGGGGTGCTATCACTAACAGCTTCTACGACAAAACCACTTCAGGACAAGTAGATACAGGAAAAGGCGAAGGAAAGACTACTGAAGAGATGAAGAAGGCGAGTACTTATACGGGGTGGGACTTTACATCGCAATGGTATGTCTTCGAAGGTCAGTATCCACAACTATGGGCCTTTACTAAGTTAATAAAAGGAACAACTGCTGGAACAACGAAATTATTTCATGTAGCCACAGGTATGGAGTATTCGCTTAATGGTAACCCTTATGTTCCTATCACAGGGGATTCTGTTGAAATTACTGTAGTTGCTGAAGATTCAATCGATGTCCGTGTAATCGCAGCTCCATCAAGCCATAGGACTTTAACAGTCGATCTTTCAGATATCAGAGGGCTTATACCTCCTGCTCTAACCGCCGATACGACAGAGAACTACACGGCTAATGACATTGAAATGACGTTCGTCAATGATCCAGTTTGGCTTTCGGGGATAACAGCGGTGAAAGATGGGGCTACGACACTCGATAAGGGTACGCAATATACAATTGAAGCGGGAAAGCTCAAGATATTCGCTGGGGTACTGGCAAAGGGAAATAATTCGATTATAGTAACAGCACCCAATTATGATGATGCAGTGGTAACGCAGATGGTAACGAATAAGCAACCTCCTGCTCTAACAGCCGACACAACAAGTCCTTATCCCACGAATGAGATCGAAATTACATATACGGACGATCCGACATGGCGCGGGGTGATTACGGCTGTGAAAGACGGAACCACGACACTCGTTCAAGATACGCAATACAAAATTGAAGCAGGAAAGATCAAGATATTCGCAGGTGTGCTAGCAAAAGGGAATCATTCCATAACAGTGACAGCCATCAATTATGATGCTGCTGCGGTCTCACAATTCGTATCTCACCAGTTTTCTGGAGCAGGAGAAGGATCACAGTCCAATCCTTTTCAGATTGCAACTGCGGATCAACTTAATGAGGTTAGGTATCTTCTAGCATCGGATATTTATTTTGAGCTGGTGGATGATATTGATCTCGGAGTTAGTCCATATGTAGACGGTGAAGGCTGGTTGCCAATCGGTAAGTATGGTGAGGAATTTCAAGGGAAGTTGGATGGCAAAGGCTACAAAATCACGGGATTAAAGATAGCTAGATCAACCATGGATGTAGGGCTATTCGGTAGAACATCGTCCACGAGCAGTCTAAATAATATGGGTCTAGAAAATATTAATTTGAGCGGGAACGATCAAATGGGCGGCTTGGTTGGATTCAATCAAGGTGCTATCAGTAATAGCTACAGCAGCACAGGTTCTGTAAGTGGAAGTGGTAAATTTTATCTAGGTGGGTTGGTTGGATACAATCAAGGTTCAATCAGCAATAGCTATAGCAATATGGTTATTGTGAGTGGTAGAGGCGATATAGGTGGGTTGGTTGGTACCAATAAAGGATCAATTAGCAACAGCTACGCCACAGGAAGTGTGTCGGCGATACTCAGTACAGTGGGCGGGTTAGTAGGTAGCAACTACCCTGGCATTGGAAAAGTCAACAATAGCTTCTACGAGAGCACAACAACGGAGACCGATACAGGAAAAGGCTGGAGTAAGACGACTGAACTAATGAAGACTGAAAGTACGTATTCTGGTTGGTTCACTTCTAATGTATGGGGGATCGATTCATCAATTAATGCTGGATATCCCTATTTGAAAGCTTTTTACCGCTTTATGACTTATAACGGCAACGGCAACACAGGAGGAAATGCCCCAACTGACAGTAAGATCTATACGCGTGATGCAGATGTAGTTGTAGTATCGAATGGAAATCTAGTCAAGTCGGATCATAACTTCACTGGATGGAATACATTAGCAGATGGTAGTGGTACCAGCTACGAGGAAGGTGACACATTCGCAATTACAGCCAATATGACGCTGTATGCGCAATGGATTAGTACGGCGAAAGGATTCTCTACATTCAGCTTCAGCTTCGCAGGACTGAGCCCAACGGTAACAGGGATAGTTTACGAAGCGAACAAGACGATTGCCTTGACCGTTCCATACGGAACGGATATAACGGCATTAGTCCCTACATTCACAACCACAGGTGCTAGTGTGAAGGTAGCCAATACGAACCAAGTGAGCGGAACGACAGCGCAGGATTTCACTTCTGCAGTTACGTACACAGTAGTAGCGGCAGACAGTAGCGAGCAAGACTATACAGTAACAGTTACGGTAGCAGAGAATACGGCGAAAGCGATCTCCACATTCAGCTTCGAGGGATTGAGCCCAACAGTAACGGGGATCGTATATGAAGTCGACAAGGCGATTGTCGTAATCGTGCCATACGGAACGGATGTAACAGCGCTAGTGCCCACCTTCACAACAACGGGTGCTAGTGTGAAGGTGGCGAGTGCAGATCAAGTGAGCGGAACGACAGCGCACAATTTCAATTCTGCAGTTACATATACGGTAGTGGCGGCAGACGGCAGCGAGCAAGACTATACGGTAACGGTTACGATAGCAGGGAACACGGAGAAAGCAATCTCCACATTCAACTTTGCGGGATGGAGCCCAACTGTAACGGGGATCGTATACGAACCGAACAAGACGATTGCCTTGACCGTGCCATACGGGACGGATGTAACAGCGCTAGTCCCCACCTTCACAACAACGGGTGCTAGTGTGAGAGTGGCAGGTACAGATCAAGTGAGCGGAACGACGGCGCAGGATTTCACTTCTGCGGTTACGTATACGGTAGTGGCGGCAGACGGCAGTGAGCAAGAGTATACGGTAATCGTTACCGTAGCAGAGAATACGGAGAAAGCAATCAATGCATTTAGCCTAGCGGGATTAAGCCCAACAGTAACGGGGATAGTTAACGAAGTGAACAAGACGATTGCCTTGACCGTGCCATACGGAACGAATGTAACAGCGCTAGTGCCCACCTTCACAACAACAGGTGCTAGTGTGAAGGTGGCGGGTACGGATCAAGTGAGCGGAACGACAGCGCACAATTTCACTTCTGCAGTTACGTACACGGTGGTGGCGGCAGACGGCAGTGAGCAAGACTATACAGTCATAGTTACCGTAGCAGCGAATACGGAAACACCATATTCAGGTGGCGAGGTAATTCTACCAGTTAGTGATGCCCCTGTGATCTCGACAGATGGTCAATTAACGCTTCCTATAGGCAAATCAGGTGAAGTTAGCTTGTTAAAGGGGGTCACAGTATCTATTCCTGCGGATGCATCAAAACAAGAGTTAAAAATAACAATAGAAAAGCTGTTAAATACGCAGAACCTGCTAACGAAACAAGAAGTTCTAGCAAGTCCGATCTTCGAGATTCTGAAGAATTTCTCTGAGAACTTCAGAAAGCCAGTAACGCTAACCTTTGTGTTCGATCCAGCAAGCTTAAAGAGCAATCAAAGGGCAGTTGTATTCTACTATGACGAAGTGAAGAAGGTTTGGGTCGAAGTTGGTGGTAAAGTGAAAGGGAATCAAATCACTATAGAAGTGGATCACTTCACGAAGTATGCGGTAATGGCGGTTGGCGAAGTGAAAGACAAGCCGACAACAGAGCCTAATGTTAGCTTTAGCGATGTCACTGGACACTGGGCAGAAGCCGATATTAAGCAAGCAGTAAGCAGTGGAATCGTGAGGGGTTATTCGGATGGCACATTTAAGCCAGGCCAAACCGTCACGCGGGCTGAATTTGCAGTGATGCTAATCCATGCATTGAAGCCGCAGGGTGAGGGAGTAGAACTGATCTTCACAGATACAGCGAAGATTGGAGCGTGGGCACGGAAGGCAGTTGCTCAAGCTGTACAAGCGGGTATTATTAAGGGTTATTCAGACGGTGCCTTCCGTCCGAATGCGGAGATCACACGTGCGGAGATGGCATCCATGATCGCAGTTGCTTCGGGTCAATCAAGCGAAGCAAATGCCGTAACGGGATTTGTGGATGATGATGAAATTCCGACATGGGCAAGAGGCAGTGTTGCTTATGTGAAGCAAGCGGGCATTATTCAAGGCAAAGGCGGTAATACATTTGCGCCGCAAGACAATGCGACAAGAGCTGAGGCAGTTACCGTTCTGTTGAAACTACTAGCTCATATTAAAGAGTAACGAGGTTGGAATAATAATAGGGAGCCCTGCTATTTAGGGTTCCTTCTAAATATCACTTGTCTTTGTAGGAGGTGCTTCAGTTGAAGGTCGTTATTATCGATGATGAGAAGGCCATGCATCTCATTATGAGACGAATGCTTGCTAAGCTTGATCAAATCGAAATCGTGGGAAGCTTCTTTGAGACTACATCTGCATTCTCTTATTTGACGAATCATAACGTGGACTTGGTATTTCTAGATATTAAACTGCCGGGGGAGAACGGTCTAACGTTTGCTCATCGAATAAGAGAACGTGATGGACAGATGAAGCTGGTTTTCGTTACATCCTATAAAGAATATGCACCTGCTGCATTCGATGTACAAGCTTATGATTACATTGTTAAACCTCTGAGGCAGGACAGACTTCACAAAACCGTGCAAAGAGTAATTTCAGAGGGACATTAATAAGACTGAAGCGAACCAGAAATAACAAAGATAAAACAAAAATGCCTTTAATCCAATCAGCGGGTTAAAGGCATTTTGTTATATATAGCGAGCAAGAATTGTAAATTGGTTGCGGGGGAGGATTTGAACCTGCGGCCTTCGGGTTATGAGCCCGACGAGCTACTGGGCTGCTCCACCCCGCGATAGTATGTTTGGTTCATAATGACGGACACCAGCTAAATCGAAATTTAGTTTAAAATGCTGGCCTGGTTGAAAATCTATATACTGTACGAACTCAAATGGGTCGGTAGGTGTGCGGCCGCGTGTTGCTATTAATATTTCTAGATCAGAACTGTTCTCACTGAGGTTATATCGATCAAGGATATTGAGATAATCAGGTCGTTTTTTACGCGGATCACTTCCATCTTGCTCAACGTGTCGAAGCCCTTTTGAATGACTTCGTCTAACAGTTCCAGGTCGTGTCGGATACGCTTTGAGCTGTCTTGTTCCGCCAGTTCCTTCTCCAGAGTGGCCTTAACCTTGGCACGTTCTTCCCGCGGTTGCTCAGTTCAATCGTCTCGATCTTCTTGCTTTCGTTCATCGTAATTCGCTTGATGAATAGGTGCAGCAACGTTTTTCGCTGTTCGAATGGTGCGGAGGTGAGCACCTGATGGAATCCGTGAACAGCTGGAACGAAGCATTTCGAAAGGCAGACATTTGTATAAGTTTGTAGTGAATGGCGTGGGGTGTATCGTGGAGAACCATCCTGAATATCTGACGCGGAATGATAATAGTGAAGTTTATTATGAAGTGCTGAACAGCAGTCTTGAATCCTATAAATACAGTGTACCGATTTTAGAAAACTTTTCGAATTGCTTTCGAGGGACTTTAGACTCCTCCTCTAAACTAAGGTTGTAGGCAAGAGAGAGACCATACAACCTTAAAGGAGCGAGGGAAAATGAAAAAGAAAAACAAATTCATCATGATCGGCGCGGTGGTTGGTGCCATGACGTTATTTACGGCGACGGCGTTCGCGTATAGTCCGAATACGACAGGCTACGATGCGTTCAAGGCGGTGCTGAAAGCGAACCATGCATCGGGGACCGAGATGGAGAGCGCGATGGTCAACGGAAACATCAGCTTGACGGTTGACGGCGAGACGGTGTTGAAGGCGGACGGCACGGGGAAGATGGGGAAAGCGGGCGGAGAGCACAACGTTAGTGGCGACCTCGATTTTACGCTCATGGGCGTCGAACGACAAGCCAGCCTGTACAGCAGTGGCGACGATGAGGTCTATCTCGTAGACCGAACGCATGATTTGCATTATCAGGTAATCAATTTGGACGATGAACATGCCGGCGAACACCGCGATTGGTCGGATAAGGAGGAGTTTCAGGATCGCCCGATGAACAAGGCGGAAGAAGCGCTTCTCGATTTCCTGGTGGGCGACCTGAAGGATAACTTCAGCGTGGCGAACCAGGCGGACGGCTCGAAGACGATTACGGTCGACATCAGCAAGGAGGATATTCCGCTTCCGCTGCGTTTACTGATGGACGCCGCTTCAGCCGAGGACAAAATAGGGCGCACGCATGCGCCGGAAGCGCATGCGGAGTGGGGGCAGCTGGGACAGCTTCCTTTCTTCCAAGGACTTGAAGGGATCGACCTGAAAGCGCAATTGCCGGAGCTGAGGGATGACGTTGCCATTGAGCATGTACGGCTGCAAATGACGGTCGATGCGAATAACAAGGTGCAAGGCGTGCAGGGCGAGCTTGAAGTGAGCGGCAAAGATAAGGCAGGCGTCACCCACCGCGTGGAGCTGGAAGGCGCAGGCAACATAAGCGGCATCAATGCCACGACGCCGGATGCGCATGACCCTGCCGGCAAGTCCGTGGAAATGATCGACGTGGCAACCTTTGACGACCGCAGCTAACACAATGGACCCTGGGAGGACCTGCCTATGTTCGAAGTAAACGATCTGACGAAGGTCTACCCCGGCGGACGCGGCATCCAAGGACTGAACCTCACCGTGCAAGCCGGTGAGGTTGTCGCCTTGCTGGGGCCGAATGGAGCCGGGAAGACGACGGCGCTGCAGGCGATGGCCGGCTGGATCGGGACGGACCGCGGGGAAGCATGCTGGAACGGAGCCTCCGTCGCCGACCGGCCCGAGATGACGAGGCTGTACATGGGCCTGATGATCGGAGAGCCGTCCCCGTACCTCTATCTCACGGGATATGACTATTTGAGGTGCTACCATAAGCTATATCCCGGTGTCGACGAAGCGCGCATCCGGCAGGCGCTGGAACTCGTGGGCATGACGAAGCACCAAGACATGAAGATCAAGAAGTACTCCACCGGCATGAAGCAGCGGCTCGAGCTGGCCAGCGTGCTGCTCCACCGGCCTAAGCTGCTGATGCTTGATGAGCCATTCTCGGGCATGGACATCGAGGGCAGGCGGGAGATCTCGATGATGTTGCGCGGCCTCGTGGCCGAAACGGGGATGAGCGTCATCGTGTCGTCGCATCAGGTGCACGACATGGAGGATTGGATCACGCATGCTTGCATCGTTTACGAGGGGCGGCATGTCCATACGTCGGGCATCGCGGGGATCCGGGAGTCCTATGCAGGTGTGGAGGACTATTATTTGCATCATCTCGCACAGGAAAGGAGTGGGGCGGCCGTATGATTGCGCAGATGAATAACCTCGCCGCGGAGGAGCTTCGCAAGCTGTTCCGTGGAGGCAAGCTGAAGGTTCTGCTTCTTCTCTCCTTCATCATTGGCGTTCTCTTCGTCTTTGTCGGCGACCGTCTTGGACTCGAAGACAACCTGCCGCAGACGGCAATCGAGCTGCTGCTCGCGGTCGTGCTTCCTTTCCTCATGGTGGCGCTCGGCAGCGACCTAATGATCGGCGAATTCAAGGGGGCAATCAAGCATGCGCTTAAGCTGCCGATTAGCCGGGAGTTTCTCTTCATGGGGAAATTGTTCGCGGGGTGGGCGGCCGGCGCTTTAATTGTTCTGTGTATGTTGGTGCCGACCTTCATTGGAGGCTTCATTCTTCACGACGTGCCTGCGGCGTCAACGCTTGGTGCAGGTTTAGCGGAGCTTGGCGGCGCGATCCTATTCAGCGGTTTGTTGCTTGTACTAGCGAACAGCGTGTCCCTATGGGTGGGGAGCAGCGCTGTCGGGATGGCGGTGAGCGTCGTGCTGTGGATGGCGATGAGCGTGGTCGGATTTCTCGAGCCGGGGCTGAATCGGTTCCTCGTCACGAACTATGCGGATTGGCTGCAGCCGCTCCTGTATGGAGGGGATGCCGGCATGACGGTTTCCACGTTGCTATTTATGGCAGCCTACTATATCATTGGCACTATATTGGGCTTGCTAGCCTTTCAAAGAAAAGAGTTCTGATGTATGTCAATACGATTGAAGCTTATTTTAACGTATTTATTGGGTACGATTCTGACGGCGATTATCGTTGCGATGCTCGGCATCGGTATTGTCACGGCGATTCTATCGTATCTCGTAAGCAGTATCGTGAAGGATCAATCCCCGCATGAAGCCTTCTCCCGGGGCATCGACCTGTTCGTGGATCTGCGCTATGCGGAGCGGTACGCGCCGGAGGAGCTGAAGTCCCCCGAGTTCGCGGCCTCTATCGGGGAACGGCTGAAGCCGTTCGAGGGCTTCCTTGTCGTCCGGCAAGGCGAGCGCTGGGAAAGCTATGGCGAGCTCAGCGAAGGAGAAGCGTTCTTGAGGCAGCTACGGCAGGATGTGGCCGCGGCTGGACCGAAAGAAGACGGCATGTTCGTCGTGAGCGCGTGGGAGGAACGCGACTTGCTGTCGATAGCCTACGATTTTCCCGGAATCAACGATCCATTGACGTATTACCTGGTGGCCGACATGACGATGGCAGAGTCCAAGACAAACCGATTCGAGTTGTTCGTGCTGCTTGGCATCGCGATTCTTGTCGGCATCATTCTCGTTCCGCTGCTCTGGATCACGACGAGGGATATCGTTAGGCCGCTGCGACAGCTCGAACAGGGCTCCCGGCGCATTGCCGAAGGGGACTTGAACTTCCGTCTGGAATCCAAGGTGCGCAACGAAGTGGGAGGCGTCATCCGCTCGTACGAGAAGATGCGCGGCGAGTTGCAGCGATCGATCGACGTTCAGCTGGCGCTCGAGGAGAACCGCAAGGAGCTGATCTCGAATATTTCGCATGATCTCAAGACGCCGCTAACTTCGATCAAGGGTTACGTAGAAGGGATTCGGGTAGGCGTAGCGGACGATCCGGAGAAGCTGAAGAAGTATATCGACGTGATCTATGCGAAGACGCTCGATATGGACCGGATGATCGACGATCTGTTCCTCTTGTCGAAGCTGGATCTCGAGCAGGAACGTTTCTACTTGGAGACGGTGCCCCTCGAGTCGTTCTATAGGCAGACGATGAGCGAGCTGCATATGGAGTGCGAGCGCGCGGGCGTGCGGCTGACGAGCGAATATGAGGCGGGGCAAGAGGATGTCGTGACGATGGATGTCCAGAAGATGAAGCGCGTCATGCTGAACCTCGTTGGCAATTCGGTGAAATTCATGGATAAGCAGGAGCCCCATATCCACGTGCACATCGGGCGGCAGTCGGAGGAATGGGTTGTGGAGGTTACGGATAACGGACCGGGGATGGGACCGGACGAACTGGATCGAATTTTTGATCGATTCTATCGGGGGGATGCGTTCCGCAATCAGAACGTGGCCGGTTCCGGGTTAGGCCTTGCCATCGTGAAGCAGATTATCGCGAATCATGGCGGAACGATCCATGCGAGAAGCGAGCCGGGACAGTCCATGACGGTGATGATTAGCATTCCGATGAAACGGGATAGCAAGGAAGCGGGGAGAGCGTGAGATGTCGAAGCGCAAAGTGTTAATCGTGGAGGACGATCAAGCGATCGCCGAGCTGGAGCGGGATTTTCTCGAGGTGAATGGCTACGAGGTCACCCTTCGGGCTGATGGCCGGCAAGCGCTGGAGGAAGCGCTGGAGCGGGAATACGATCTGATCATTCTGGACGTCATGCTGCCGGGCATGGACGGCTTTGATCTATTGCGGCGGATTCGGGAGACGAAATACATTCCGGTGCTCATGGTATCCGCCCGCAAGGAGGATATCGACAAGATCCGAGGCCTTGGCCTAGGGGCGGACGATTACGTGACGAAGCCGTTCAGCCCGACGGAGCTCGTGGCGAGGGTGAAGGCGCATCTCGATCGGTATGATCGATTGACCGGTGTCGCGGCAGGCACCGGTTCTTCGCATGGCCGGAAGTCTCGCGAGCTGAACATTCGCGATCTCGCGATTCAGGTCGATGCAAGACGAGTGACGATCCGCGGGGCGGAGGTTACGATGACGGCTAAGGAGTTCGACCTGCTGCTGTTCCTCGCGGAAAACCCGGATCGGGTCTATTCCAAGGAGGCGTTGCTGGATCGGGTCTGGGGAATCGACAATTATGGCGATACCGCCACGGTCACGGTCCATGTAGGGAAGATCCGGGACAAGATCCAGAAGGACCCGTCGCAGCATCAGTTTATCGAGACCGTATGGGGCGCGGGATATCGCTTCAAGGTGTAAATGCGCAAGTAGTCGCCGTGATTCGCGGGGACTTTTTTTTTGCTATTTTTCACTGTACGTCCAACCGTATTAAGGGCACTCGCCGATCCGCTCCACTGTCACTTTAACAGTATCATTTTTTGACATGATTAGGGGTTACGATGATCTCAGCAACAGAAAAGGAATATCACTCTCCAATACAACGATTGAGATGGGGCAGAGACAGCGAGACGGCTTGGTATACGGGGACATGTGGATTCCGGTTGCAAGAATTGAACGAGGTCATAGGAGGAATGGAAATGAGCACAATGACAAGTCATGAAAAAATCGCGAAGGTTGAATCCAGCCCTATTGGAAGGAAGGTCGCTTATTGGACCGTCACCGTCATTCTCGCATTCTCTATTGCGTTAAGCGGTATCGGGCAATTGATGCGATATGGCGGCAATGTCGATTTGGTGGCCGGTATTGGTTTCCCGTTATACATCACGAACATTCTCGGAGCTTGGAAGCTGCTTGGCGTCATCGCGATCGTTATACCAGGCTTCCTCCGGCTTAAGGAATGGGCTTACAGCGGTATCTTTTTTCTAATGACGGGTTCGGCCTTATCCCACGCGTTCGCAAACGATTATGGCGATGGCGGATTCCATATGATCCTTCCGCTTTTCTATGCCGCGCTTGGCATCGCTTCCTGGGCACTGCGTCCAAAAAGTCGCAGACTCTAAGGGGAACATTGGAGCAATCAACACCTCTTTTATTCGCGATAAAAATTCGCGGTTAGAGTGATACGCCGAACCTTATCATAAGTGACGGCGAATGGTTGACATTGTTACGGTCTAATAGATTGAATGGGATAAATAATATATCGTAGATTCGTTTGCATCTCGAAAGAGATGCTTTTTTCGCTTTAAGGTTCCCGACGACGATCTCTTCACCAATTACAGCAAGATTTGAAAAGTAAAAGGCAGGCTATATTTGTTAAGTTATACTCGACAAAACATAAAAAAGGAAGGGACTGTGGCAAAAAAATGATTTCAAAAATAACCTCTTTGGATAGTTGAAGTCGGAAACTTGTTATGTCGAGAAAGACTTGGCGATCATTTTATTAATACTTAGAAGTGGAGGAATCATCGTGAATGTAGAGCACAATAAAGAGGGAAGTAAATCAATAATAACAGCACATGTTCTCGTCCGGTGGTCAGGATTTATGGCAATAATAGCAGGGATTCTATATATCGTCATTCAGTTTATCCACCCGACAGATCATATCTCTTCTGTGAACACAAACTCTTGGGTAGTGATTGCATGCCTGACTATTGCTATGTCGCTCTTTAACCTGATCGGAATTGCGGGAATTTATATAAGCCAAGCGAAAGAAGCGGGGTGGCTTGGCTTGGTCGGTTTCCTTTTGTTCAATCTGTTCTGGTTAATCTCAATAATTTTTAGTTTCATCGAAGCATTCGTTTTGCCGTTGTTGACAAATGACGCTGCGAAGTTTGTGGAAGGAATGGTTGGGCTCTTTGGTGGAACTGTCAGCGAGGTAAATCTGGGTATTTTCCCACTATTAGCGCCGATCGCGGGAGTATTGTATACGCTAGGAGGTCTGTTGCTAGGCATCGCCACATTACGTGCCAGAGTTTTGCCTCGCCTATCAGCAATTCTGCTCGCCTTCGCTGCTGTAGTGACCCTTGCTGCCGCGATCATCCCTCATCCACTTGATCGGGCATTGGCGATACCTATGGGAGTTGCTCTTATATGGATGGGATATGTGATTTGGTCGAGACGTAAGTAAGCATCGAATAGAGATGTCCGCAATCTTACATATGGATGAAATGAATAGTTCCTCTGACGGTTTGGCTCCTCGCCGCAATATTAAATTTCCAAATCGTCAGGGAGTTTTTTGATTGGTGCATAGATATGGTAGGTTGAATCCAGATTGTGGACGTCATCAAAAACTTGGATAAGTTCAATATCCGATTGATCAGACTCTTGCTTGGAAATCTTTAAGAATCTAGCATAGTCTGTTTTGAGCACTTCTCCAATATCAAGCAGGTCACCAAAATAGTTGAACCTCGCACAAAATATAGTCGGTACATTAACCGTGAAATAAAAGGGTTTATGAATTTGAATGTCACTTGGGATTCCGAACAGAACCTTGAACTGGGTTGAATTTGGTTGACAGTTTGAATAAATGACAAAACAAGAACCATTTATATTTTCATCAATATGATTCAACAACATTTTTGAATGGGCGTGAATCTTCTTCTTGTAATCATCAGTGGCTAGATCTACTTCAAAGGCAATCCCGCTTATTCGGGTCTCTTTGAACTCTGTCAATGTGAAATCCGTGACGATATCACCATTTATATTTTTAAATGGTCTTTTAACCACAGTAGGTATTTGAGTCGGAGAGATTTTTTTGAACCCTGCTCTTAGCGAACTTGGAGCTACACCGTATTGTTGTTTGAATGCCCGGGTGAATGAGGCTTGCGTACCAAAGGCTAACTGATAAGCAATATGGGTTAGCGACAAATTGTTATTATAAATGAGTGATAAAGCGGCATTCAATCTTCTAGATAGGATGTACTGATTTAACGAACAGCCCATCATGGCAGAAAAAAGCCTGTGAAAATAATATTTAGACATATTGAAAGTAAGAGCAACGGATGCCACGGATAAAGGCTGTTCTAAATTCTCCTCGATATGAATCAATGCTTGTTCTAGTATCCTGTGATGATTCATACTAACTCCCTTGTCACGGTCTCTAATTTTTGTGCTAAGTATACCATACGCGTTACTCCGCTATCAGGTTATCAAATGTTTTCACTATTTCAGTGGAAGTGCAGTTCTACTCCTTTTCTAGGGTATAATACTAGTATAGAAACCTGCGTATAGACTGGTTCTTGAAGAAGGAGATCGTATGACGTTTGAACAATTGCAGTTGATTCCCCCTATTATTAAAGCAATAGCTAAGGAAAATTATTCGCAGCCCACGCCTATTCAAGAGCAGGCAATTCCCCCGGTGCTGGCAGGCCGTGACTTGTTTGGCTGCGCCCAGACCGGGACCGGCAAGACAGCGGCCTTCTTGCTGCCGATCATCCAACTGCTGAGTACACAGCAGGGTCGCATGAAAGGTAAGCGCGTTATACGCTCACTGATCCTGACGCCTACGCGTGAGTTGGCTATTCAGATTTCCGACAATGCCAAATCTTACGGATGTTTCACGAATGTGCGCTGCGGCGTGATCGTCGGTGGTGTCACGCAGAGGGCTCAGGAACAGTTGTTGGAGCAAGGCACGGACATTCTGATTGCAACACCGGGACGGTTGATCGACCTGATGAACCAAGGGTTCGTTGACCTGCGTCACGTGCAGATTCTGGTGTTGGACGAGGCCGATCGGATGCTTGATATGGGATTCATTCATGATATGAAGCGAATCATTGCCAAGCTACCCTCCAAGCGGCAGACGTTATTCTTCTCTGCGACTATGCCGTCTGAGATCACATCTTTGGTTAACACTTTGCTGAAGAATCCGGTGAAAATTGAGATTACTCCTGTTTCCTCAACGGCGGAGCGGATTAAGCAGGTCCTCTATTATGTGGACAAGCCGAATAAACTGTCGCTGTTGATCGATCTGCTACAGGATAAGTCGATCGCGAGCGCTATCGTGTTCACCCGTACGAAGCACGGTGCGGACCGGATAGTGCGAGGCTTGACGAAAGTGAAGATTACTGCGCAAGCGATTCATGGCGACAAGTCCCAGAATGCCCGACAAGAGGCGCTGAATAACTTCAAAAGCGGTGCGACACGCTTGCTGGTGGCGACAGACATTGCGGCACGAGGCATCGACATTGAGGAACTATCCCACGTTATTAACTTTAATTTGCCAAATATAGCGGAGACTTACGTACATCGGATCGGCCGTACTGGGCGTGCGGGCTTGAGTGGGATCGCGATTTCGTTCTGCGAGAACGAGGAGATTCCTTATCTGAAGGAAATCGAGAAGTTGACGAAGCAGAGAATCCCAGTTATTACCGATCATCCTTACCCGATGACAATTACGAAGCCGGAACCGGCGACTGTCGCGGTGGACCGAGTCAAAGTCAACAGTGCGCCATCCAAGGACGATGCTCGCGGACATAGCGGCGAGGCTGGCCGCCGCCACAGACGGCGATCCAATGCTGGAAAGTAAGCCGGTCAAAGTTTTTAGAGCATTTAAGTTTTTAATCGTGGGGCTACTCTTACTGACAATCCCATGGTTCTTAAGACTCGGTTTTTGCCGCCCATCCCGAAGAAACTCGAGAAGAGCATGGAAGAGGGAACGAAGGGGTAAGGGGGCATCGCATCAACATTTATTCACCACAGAGAAGGCACCTAATCGGGTGCCTTTCTATTGTAGTATTAGAACAAATCTCTTTTGCAAGGTGTGGTTAAATGGTACGGAAGCCGAAAAAATGTAAGATACTTGGAGGCTTTTAAAATCTCATCGAGAACGGTCTTTCGCTACCGATGGAGCGCAGGGGAATTCAGGAATCAGAGGGGATACAAATGGATTGAGTTTGGTTGTAAACGGTGTTACGCTAACAACGGCAAACTTGAAACTTATGTTGCAAACATCTAATGATAATACTTACTATTTCAGTTATAAAGAAAGGGTAATACGATGATAAAAGTTGAACGCTTATCCTTCTCGTTTCCGCAAAAAGAACTATATAACAACATTTCATTTACGTTAGAAGAAGATCAACATTGCGCTTTTATTGGAACAAGCGGCAGTGGGAAAAGTACATTGATTGATATACTGATGGACCCGGAAAGATATCTTTTCGATGGCAAATTAGAAATGGACCCCGATTGCACGATTGGATATGTAAGTCAGTTCTCAGAACTAGACAACACTAAAGAAAAAACAGTGTTTGAATATATAGGAGAACGATGTATAAAGATTCAAAATGAAATTCAATCGATTTGCACGGAAATGGAAACTTCATTGGATATAGAACCGTTATTGGAAAAGTATCAATTCGCTTTAGACGCATTTGATGCAATGGGCGGGGATGATTTTGAAAGCAACATTCATAAGCAGCTAAATCTAGCAAACCTCATGAAGCGAAGAGATCATAAGGTATCCGACCTGAGCGGCGGGGAATTCAAGCTTATTCAAGTGATGAAGGAAATGCTTAATCGTCCCGATTTCATGATTATGGACGAACCGGATGTATTTTTAGACTTCGAAAACCTAAACGCGCTTAAAAAGCTGATTAATTCCTACAAAGGAATGCTGCTGGTTGTTACGCACAACCGATATTTATTGAATCATTGCTTTAACAAAATTATACACCTTGAGAATAAGGAGATCCAAGAGTTCGATGGGCGGTATATGGAGTATAACTTCTCCTTACTTCAGACAAAAATCGAGTTGCAAGAACTCGCATTCGCCGAACAGGAGGAGAGTGAAAGAAACGAGAAAATCATCAATAATCTAAGGACTATTGCAACTTATAATGCAGATGCCTCTAGAGGTAGAGCGTTAAAAGCTAGAGTTAGTTTTCAGGAGAGGTTGGAAGCGCGTAGAATTAAAGCGCCCTTCGTGGAGATTAAGCAACCGAATATCCGTTTCGGTATGGATAATGAAATGGAAGACGCTATTGTTGTAAAGGTCCATGATTATAGTGTTGCTTTTGACGAGCTGCTTTTAGACAAGGTTAACTTTGAGATCAAAACGACGGATAAAGTGGCCATTATCGGTCCAAACGGTACCGGAAAAACGACTTTACTTCGAGCAATCTTTAGCAATAATCATGATTCAATTGAAATAAATGCCGACGCTAAAGTGGCTTATTTATCTCAGCTTCAAGGTGAAATGCTAAATGATTCTAATACAATATTAGAAGAATTCATTGATGCGGGATTTAACACGTATGATGAGGTCAGATTGTATCTTTCAAACTATGGTTTTGAAGGAGAAATCGTTAGTCAGAAGATAAAATCTTTATCGGGCGGAGAAAAAAACATCCTTCAATTGGCTAAAGTTTCTGCCAGTAGAGCAAACGTATTGCTTCTTGATGAACCGACAAGTCATTTAGACACCTATACACAAATCGCGTTGGAAAAAGCCATTGAAGACTATAAAGGTGCGATTCTCATGATTTCCCATGATTTCTATTCCGTTGTAAACGGTATGGATTATGTTTTAATCATTGAGGATAAGACGATCAGAAAAATGAGTATGCGAAAATTTAGACAGATGGTTTATGCTAGTCATTTTGATAAAGACTATTTAGAACTGGAACAAAAGAAAAAGGCAGTTGAAATAAAAATACAATTGGCTTTAAAAGATACTGATTTTGAACTTGCAAAAGGATTTGTTGATGAGCTAGAAAAGCTGATTAAGTTACTTTAGATTACAACCTTCTAAAAAGACACTGAGGAATAGAACCTCAGTGTCTTTTGGTTACGGGGGAGGAAGTATCTGCGGGGCCAGGGTGGTATAATTACTTCAGATGTTGGAGCGAGAAAGGTGATAGCCATGAGCGTAATACGGTTGGAGAACGTCACGAAGAAGTATGAAGAGTCCATGATCTTTCGCGACATTTATTTTCGAGTGATGCAAGGGGAACGGATTGGCCTCATCGGACGGAACGGCGCCGGCAAGTCGACGGTATTTAAGCTCATCATGGGCAAGGAAGAGCCGACGTCCGGCAGAGTAGAAATAGATCCTCAGGTGCAAATCGGATATTTCTCGCAATTCTCGGAACTCAGCGGAGGCTTGTCCGTTCAACAAGAACTGGAAGCTTGCTTTGAGCAGGTTGCTCTTATTGAACAAGAGTTACAGGAAGTCGGAGATAAGCTTGGTGTGGTGACCGACGATAGTGAGATGAATGCGCTGCTAGCAAGGCAAGCGGAGTTATTCGAGCAGATGGATCATCTCGATGGCTGGAACGTGTCCGTCGAGATTAATACGGTGCTTACGAAGCTAGGGTTTAATGACAGATCCCGCAATCAGCCCATCGATGAGTTGTCCGGGGGATGGCGTAACCGCGCGGCGCTCGCGAAGATGCTAATCGAGCTGCCCGATGTCGTTCTGCTCGACGAGCCTACGAATTACTTGGATATGGAAGGGATCGCATGGCTGGAACAGTGGTTGTACCGATTCAAGGGAGCCCTGATTCTGGTGTCGCATGACCGGCAATTCATCGACAAGGTCGTCACGCGCACGATCGAGATCGAGAACTATCATTTCCAGGAATACGAAGGCAACTACACCGATTACGTCCGTAAGAAGAAGATGCGCAAGAAGGAGCTGGATCGCCAATTCGAGTGGGAGGAAGAGCTGCTGCTCATGGAATCCGAGGCGATCGACGATCGCGCGAGCCGGAAGTCCGGTTCGAAAGACCGTCTCTCGCGGAAGCTGGCGGATAACAAGAAGCGGGTAGAGCCTCATCCCGTTAACGTGCTGATTACCGACATCTACGAGAGGTTGCGCTTTCCCGACAAGCTATGCGAAGTGAAGGCGATCGGGCAGACCTACGAGGGCAGACAGATCTTCGAGAACGTAAGCTTCGATATTCAGAAGGAAGATCGCTTGGTCATCGTGGGACCGAACGGAAGCGGGAAGTCCACGCTCATTAAGGCGCTTACCGGGCAGGAGAAGCCGGATTCCGGGGAGGTTGTCTGGGAGAAGGGAGTCAGCTACGCCTACTTCAACCGGATGTGGGAGGAGCTTGACCCTAAGGATACCGTCAGCCACGCGGTGAATACGTATGGATTGGGACTGGACGCTCCACGCAAAAAGGTGAACAAATTCCTGGCTATGCTGCAATTCTCGGAGGCGGATCTGAGCAAAGCGATCGGCCATCTGTCTGGCGGGCAGAAAGCTCGGGTGGCGCTGGCGAAGTGTCTTCTCTCGGGCGCAGCTGTGATTATCTTGGACGAGCCGACCAACCATCTGGACCTCACGAGCATACAGGTTATGGAGCAAGCTCTGATCCATTTTCCCGGCGCGGTCATAACGGTAAGCCATGATCGATTCTTCATCGATAAGATCGGGACCAAGATGCTGACCTTCGATCCGGTAACGGGAGTGACCGAACAGAGCCTGTAAGAGAGAAGCCCCGCCATAATAGCCGCAACTGAGTTTAACGGGAATAACGGCTTTTTTGTTTTGGAGCTTCGATGTTAGACGGTAGCAAGCAGTAATGTGAGATCCAACGATAAGGAGCCAGGACATTTACCTTAGGGGAATGCCTGGCTCTTTAATGTAGAGGCACTTGTATGTTTCGGAATGAAATGGGCTGCGTTGGGTTCAGCTGTAATCGTTGAGACTTAGAATCTTTCATAGTTCTTTCATAGGTCAATGTTATGATATGGGGTGGAAAATCGTGGGGTAGATGTACGTGGGGGGGAAAACTACAAATTTATTTGCGACTAGGGGGTAGCAAAATGAACGTTATGCAAAAACGATTTATGATGGTTTTTCTTGTGTTTGTGTTATTGGTTGGTTCTTACCCAGGGTTGATTGTAACTGGGGGGACTGTTTACGCGGCAAACGGCTTTGCAGGAGGAAACGGCACAACAGGCAACCCTTTTCAGATTGAATCGGCAGATCAACTAAATCATGTGAGGGATTATTTGGGTAGTCACTTTATTTTGAATAATGATATTGATATGAGTGTGTTCGATGCAGATCATCCATGGGAGCCGATTGGCAATCAGACAACGCCATTCACAGGGAGTCTAGATGGCCGAAATTTTAAAATTACCAATTTAATCATTAATGCCCCTTCTTCTGGTCAGCCTGTGGGGCTATTCAGTGTTGTAGGAGGGACAGGGAGTTTTATACAAAATCTCACCATAAATGCTGTTGGAGTAAGGGGCCTTGATTATGTAGGGATATTGGCTGGTAGGAATAGCACGACCATTCATAACGTTGGGGTTACGGGGAGCGTGTACGGTCAAAATTTTGTAGGCGGCCTGACGGGGGCAAGTAAAGATTCAAATATATCGAACAGTTATGCGACCGGCATTGTAATTGGTACAAATGATGTGGGTGGCTTAAGCGGACGAATGGATAATGGGGTTGTATCCTACAGTTATGCTATGGTTGATGTTAGCAGCCCGGTTGATGTTGGTGGGTTTATCGGTAAACAAGAGAATACAAATATCTCTTACAGTTATGCAACTGGTAACGTAGCAGGCTGTGAAGATGTCGGCGGTTTCGTAGGAGATAATGGCGGCAACTCGCTCATTTCCAACAGTTTTGCAACTGGAACGGTGACCGGCTCATGTGAATCTGGATTTCAAAGCGACTCTGTTGGGGGACTAATAGGGGATAATAGCGATGGAGATATTGAAAATAGTTATGCGATTGGGCGAGTAACAGGGGATTATCTCGTAGGCGGCTTAGTTGGTATTAGCGGTAGTGGATTTGTGAACAGCAGCTTCTATAATAGGGATACGACAGGACAGTCGGGTGGTAGCGGGCAAGGTCTAACTTCTGACGAAATGAAGAACAGGCTGAACTACCCGTGGGACTTTGATACGGTTTGGGACATGCAAGCTCCACACCATGATGGATACCCCTATATAAGGGCAATTCAAGCCTTTGTAACTTATGTCGGGAACGGTACGGATGGGGGTAGTGAACAGTTAAGCAGCCAGTCCTACTTGCCTGGATCGTTAGTGGAAGTTCAGGACAAAAGCCACGATTGGACGAGAGCAGGCTATCGATTTAATGGATGGAATACAGCGGCAAATGGCAGCGGGGATACTTATAGTGCTCATGATACGATCGTATTGAGCAGTAATATTCTTTTATATGCAGATTGGAAGCAGCCAGCTGTACCTGCGCTTATGACACCAATGAACGGTGAATACACGAATAACCGCTCACCGGTGGTCCGTGGTTCGGCGGATGAAGGCGTAACGGTGGTCATTAATCTGGATGGAAGCAAAGCGGCAACGGTAACGGTAGCGGATGATGGGGGCTGGTCATGGACGCCGCCTGGCGGACTTGCAGATGGCTTGCATACAGTAAGTGCTGGTGTAATCGATTCAACCGGGAATCCAGTCCGCTTATCGGTGGAGCATGCGTTCACGGTGGATACGGTGCCTCCTGTCATCACGCTGTCGGGAGATGCGTCGGTCACCCTCACAGCAGGAACATCCTTCGTTGATCCTGGTGTGACCTCAACAGATGCGGAAGAAGACATTCGGGTCACAATCACGGGCAGCGTATACCATCAGGTTCCAGGCACTTATACCTTGCAATATGATGCGACAGATCGTGCGGGAAATGCTGCGGTGCCGGTAACGCGTACGGTACAGGTCATTGCGCGGAGTTCGGGCGGAGGCGGAGATAGTCATCAGCCTTCAGACAACGCGAATCTCGCAAAGCTTACCGTGAAGGCTGAGGAAGTCGAACTGGCATTAACGCCAGAGTTCGCGGCAGGCACGACCCATTATCAAGTGGACACCATTGCGGACGAGGTAACGATTGAAGCGATTCCTTCCGATGCGAAAGCTACTGTAACCTTAAATCAGGCCAATCATGTTGGAGAAATAACAGTTGCGCTTGATGAGGGAGACAATGAGTTTGAATTCATGGTTAGAGCAGAGAGCGGCGTCCTCAAGACATACAACCTGATGATTCATCGTTTGACAAAGCCCGTGGAACCAGGAGCGGAAATTCCCGCCTGTACATTTCGGGATATTAAGGATCATTGGGCAGTGAGTTCCATTTGTGAAGCCTTCGAGATAGGGATTGTCGAAGGCCAGTCCGAGACGACATTCCAACCTCAAGCGAATATTACCCGAGTCGAATTTGTGGCCATGCTGCTACGTGCGCTAGGCATCAATTCAGGGCCCGCCGGGAGCGAGCTCCCCTTCACCGATCAGGATCAAATTCCTGCTTGGGCGACCGATGTGATTGGCACGGCAGTAAAGAACGGCGTATTGCAGGGTTATCCGGACCTTACACTTCGACCGATGCACAGGGTAAGCCGATCAGAGATGGTTGTCATGATGGCAAGGGCAATGAAGTGGGAGATCGCGCAGGGAGGAACCTCCTTTGCAGATGATGCAAATATTCCGGATTGGGCTAGAGGATACGTTCATGGCGCTGTTCAGAGAAATCTAGTACACGGACGTGAAGGCAAACGGTTCGGCCCGATGGATACAGCTACAAGGGCGGAAGCGGCTACCTTGCTATTGCGTTTGTGGCACACGCAGGCGGGAACGAAATAAGGAGTCGATGAAGGAGCTGTTCCAAAAGTCATGAAAATGACCCAGGGGCGGTTCCTTTATTTCATGATCTATGCCTGTACACAACGCCTCTACTCCTCTCGCCAGATCGCCAAAGTGTCGCCGATGAAGGTAGAAAACGATGAGCTCATAGGCTGGGTCCTCCTGTTCTGTATTCACACGTGCACAGATGGCAACTTTCGTTTTATTTGTAGTCATGGTTGAAAAATCTCCCTTAAACTATTGCCCCCGGATGTATGATATAGTAAAATTAAACTAAATGGTTAGTATAATTTTTAAGGGGGTTGGAGATATGAAAAAAGTTGTTATTGTGGGAGCCGGTTTAGGTGGCTTAGTAACAGCTGCTTTATTGGCGAAGAGAGGGAACCGGGTCGTTATTATGGAGCGTTCGCCGATTCAGGGTGGAAGGAGCCATGTGATTTCTAAAAATGGTTTTACAATGAGCTACGGTGCCCATGCGGTCCTTGCGCCTAAACAGGAGCCGATGCGTTCCATTATTCGCGAGCTTGAGCTGCCGATGGTGTATAAGAAGGCGAGCTTATCCAAATTCAAACTATTTAAGGATGGTAAGGTGATCTCCACCCCGCTCGGCTTTGGGGCGCTTACATCTCCTGCGGTTTCGGGTTTTTTCAATCATATACTGTGTTTGAAGCAATTCTATCAAATGGTGAAGCAAGCCCCAGACTTCTCGCATGCAATGTCCGTAGGACAATGGATTCGAGAAAACGTCAGCAACCCGGATATCGCTAAGGTTCTTACCGCATATGCAGCGTTGTCCGTCTACGACGGTGCTCTCGATTTGTATTCCATGAACCATTTCGTCGAACTTACATCGAGAGGATATGAGAAGAACGAGCCTGTAAGCTATATGGGATATGACATACTCCTGAATGAATTGCAAAAAGTGATAACGAATCATGGGGGCAGCATTCTTTGCGGCAAACAAGTCTCGGATGTTATCATTGAAGCAGGCAAGGTTAAAGGCGTAGTATGTGAGGGTGAACAGTACGAATTCGATGAAGTGGTGTTGAATGCTCCGCCGAAAGAGTTAGGCAAGCTTCTAGGTAATCCTTACCTTGCAGACGAGTTCGGCGGTTATTTAAATCAACCGGCACAGTATGTGTTTGTCTATGATCTTATGCTTTCCAAAAAGATGCGCGGCGATGTCAGCAATTTGTTGGATTTGGATGGAGGTCTATACTTGAACGACTACAGCATAAATAATCCTTCTTCTGTTTCTACAGGCGGACAGTTGATCAACGGTCTGAAATTTTTGAGCGAACAGGAGCAATTGGACGATAGCCATGCTCAGGGTTCTCAAAGTGCAGTTGAAAATTTGCTCCATAAAGTATACCCGGGATGGGAAAAATACGTGGTAGGCAAACGGATCATTCACAGAGCGATGGTGAACGGAATAGCCAGGAGAACGAATGCAAAACTGCTGCCGCTGCAAAGCCGGACGGTACAGGGGTTGTACTTGGTTGGAGATTCGACTGAAGGGTGCGGAGCCCTGGGTATGCCCTGCTATGATAGTGCGAAGAAAGTTGCAGATATGTTATCGTAAACCTAAAAAATCAGGATTATTGAGCTTTAGATGGAGGAATCGATTATGAGTCATGGGAGAGAGAAAATACTGCAAACCTCTTTACAGGAATTTGCGGAGAAAGGTTACGATGGATCCAGGATCGATTACATTGCCAAAAGCGCTGGTGTCAATAAGGCTTTAATTTATTACCATTTCAAAAGCAAGGAAGAGTTATATACGGCGGTTATTAACGATTTATTCGAAAAAGCGGCGTCCGTCTCAATCACGCCTACAGGCACATCCGTACGCGATAATTTGCTTCAAGTCATGGAGCATTTTATGCATTTTCTTCATGAGAATCCGTTTTTCGTAAAAATCATGGACCAGTGTGTCGCGCATAGTCGAGACATTTTTAATAATCTGCATCACCAGAACATCTTTTTCGAGCGGGTGATGAGTATGTATTTATTAGGCGTTCAGAATGGCGAATGCAGGAAAGTCGATCATCCTGAAGATTTCATCGTAAGTTTGCTAGGAGCCGTTTACTTTTATTTCTCTCATCACAAGGCGATACGAAAGTTTTACGGGGATATCTCCGAAGAGGAGGTTATCTCCATTCGGAAAAGAACGATGAAAGATATTGTCTCGAGGTTATTGTTTTCATGATGCAGCCGATAAGGTGACGAATATCCGCCAAAACGTTAACTATAGGGAATCAATCAAGGATGGAAGAGCAACGAACCGGTTTTGTGACCCTGCTCGACATGGCGGAATGCCTTGGATAGCTCATCATCGGATAGGGCGTGGCTTATGCCACGTTAACTATCCGATACATGTTTAGGTGACTATTACAACATTCCCTTTAATGTCAAGGTTTCTATAGGTGAACAACACTGACATATGTTATCCTGTAATCAGAGGTGATTATGTGTCAGAAATAAAGCGTGGTCGTGGTTACGTCTATGCCATTTAGTACCACATCGTATGGTGCGTAAAGTACCGACACAAGATACTTGTGGAAGAAATCGACGTAAGACTAAAAGAAATTCTTGTTCAGATTGCATCCGATAACAACTTCACTATATCTGAAATTGAAAGCGACTCCGATCACATTCATCTCTTAGTGGAATGTACACCACAGCATTCAATACCTGGTATGATTAAAGCGTTAAAAGGTGTTTCCGCGAGACTTTTGTTTAAGAGGTTGTTCAAAAAGTCCGCTTTTGATCACGAAGCCGATCAGGAAGCCAACTCAACATCGAATATGGAATTCAGCCGGAACTTCCGGTGCTCACGTAGCTTTCACTACGCTCCGCTCCTCATTTCCTAGCTTCATCCCATCTTCTCGGTGCTGAAAACCGGACTTTTTGAACTCGCACTTTAAAGAGTTTCCTGAGATTAAAAAGAGATTGTGTGGAGGAAATTTTTGGAATCCTTCTTATTTTGTTGCAACAGTCAGTGAACATACAGAACAGCAGATAAGAACGTATATCCAAAATCAGAAAGTGAAGTGAAAAGCAATGGTAGTGAATAAAGCTTATA
>NZ_JBYUPU010000054.1:0-41844 GCF_058135425.1 Paenibacillus sp. MAH-35 | reverse complement strand
AGTCTTCTTGAGCTTTACAATGAACATCACCCCCAAAGGGGATAATCTTGGAGGAGCCGGATGCGATGACCCGCACGTCCGGATCTGTGAGAGGCCCATGCAATTGTGCATGGGCCTACTCGATTTTGCGCGCTTTAAAGTGGGAATCGTCCTTCTTAGTCAAATAAACCGGAATTTTCATGAATAAGGGAAAAGAAGCCGCACGATTGATTTGGTACGATAAGCGCAGGATCATGGAGGGAGCGAGAGTGAGGAAATTTGTGTTTGTGACGATAGGGGGGATATCGGTATCGTGATGCATTGCAAGCCGGAGTAATCCAGTCAGACCATCATTCTCATTAGATGAAGGAGGCGCAGGAGATGAAGGCAGAACACGAAGAGGAGATCCATGAAGGCAAGGAACATTCTACGGACGGGAGGGAGTGGGAAACGAAGCTTACACCGAAGCGGATAAGCCGGAGGAGGCTGTTGGCGTCCATCGGTTTGGCCGGAGCAGGTGCGTGTATGACGGTTGCGGGAGCCTATGGGGCAAGCGCTTCTTCCGTCGCGGAATCGGTGTATGCACGTTCAACTCCGGAGAACGATTCGAGACTTCATCCCAGGAAGCCGGGCCCGTGGATCGATATCACGCAACCTCCGTATAATGCCCGGCCGGGCGGAAGCTACGACAATTCGGCTATTTTTCAGCAAGCGGTAAACGATGCAGCGGGTGAGGGCGGTAAAATATACGTTCCCTCCGGAGATTACTTGGTGGCGAACGGATTTACGATCGATAAGAACTATTTGACGCTGGAAGGAACGGGGAAGCTCGTGCTGGGCCGCCATATCTCGCTACTTGCTGACGGTTTCCGCTGCAGCGGGCTGCGGTTCAAGGCGCTGAACACGTCAAGCCAAATTCGAGGCATTCAGGCGGAGACCGCCCTGATCGGGAGAAGCATCGGACGGATTACGATACATAATTGCGAGTTCGAGCAGTTTTTCTATGCAACTAACTTCCGCGGGACCGAGTCGTATCCGATCCGGGATATACTCGTGGAGGGCTGCCGGTCAACTGCTCCGGTTGGGGTAAACGCCGGCCATTTTCAAAACCTGTGTACAATAAATACTTATTACAGCGGCAATGCCTGTTACAACGGCCAAAATGCAACCAGCTACAATTTTTTCGGAGGCAACGGCAAAATCAAAATTGTCGGTAATTACGATTTCAACAATTCGTACGGTTCTTGCGAGATTGAGAACTCCCCCGGGGCGGAAGTGATCATTTCCTCCAACAATTTCGACAGACAGCTTTGGATCGACGACAGCTCGACTGTGGTCATTGACGGGAACATTATCAAAGAGCGGATCTTTGTAACGGTTCAGGATAACGATTGTGAAAACGTGATCATCTCCAATAATATCGCAGATCGGATCTACGTCGATAAGTTCAGCACCTACCGGGCTGGTAAAATAAAAAACCTGGAGATTTGCCACAATGAACTGATCGGTCCGGGGGGCTGGGGGATATTTATCCGTGGCACGTATACGGAAGCTTGCCGCATTGTCGAGAACCGGATTGCTCCCGGCTTTACGAGCGGATCGATCGGGATCGTACGAGACCCGGGTCTCGATCTGGAGATCTCCCGCAACGAAGTGAACGGATTGGTTTTATTCAGCAGCACCGGCGGGGCGATCCGGTTATACGGAAACCGCAATTATACATTGTCCGGCAAACACGATGTTCCCACCTTGGAGCAGTTATTTCAGTCTTCGGGGACGAGGTTGAATGTTGCAGACAGGAAAGTTTTTCAGTCGCAGACAATCCGTGCGGCATCCGGTTCCGCCGGCTCGGCTTCGTTTGCAATCGACCCCGCTGCCGCAGGATCGGGCAAAGCCGTCAAAATGTCTTTCACGGGATGCGTTCAGCATCCGGCGCCACTTTTCGACGCCGCGGAGCAGACGGTGATTCTCTCCAACCATTCCGGGGCGTTACACGTATCGGCAGGACCTTTAACCAAAGTATCCGGAAATGCGGCGACCGACTTCACCACTCACTTCCAGTTGAACGCCGAGATTACGGAGCTGATCGTAACGATAACGAACGCAGGGACAGCGGCATTGGCAGTGAGCGTTTCTTGTATCGAGCATGCGGCCGTCCATGTTCCCGTTTAGAGAAATTCGGTAGTATACGAATCAACTATGGAAAGGTATGGAGGGCCGATATTCATCTGAGAAGCAGTCTATCCGGGCAAAGCCACCTGTGGTAATATGGATAAAAATCGCCACTGGGGGGATACGGCATGCCAATCGAGCGGCCCTCTTTGTTTCATGAATTCGAATACCGTTGCGCCAAGCCGCTGTATATGGAGGAGATCCGGCATCCGGCTCTGTACGAGCTTTTATATGTCCACGAAGGTATCGGAGTGTCGAATGTCGGCGACCGTGCGATTCCGCTCGCTGTTCGTGATCTTCTGATCTCGGATGGAACGAAACAGCAGGGATTACGTATGGATGACAAGATCGGATGCATCTATACCCGGATATCGATTCGCCCGTCGGCACTGAGGAAGATGAAGTCGCCGGTGAACGGAATCGATCTCCTGCTGCCGTTTGAAGTGCTGGGGCATCATCATATTCACATGTCGGAAGAAGCCGGCAAGGAAATGGAAGCTTTGTTGCTTCGAATACACCGGTTTAGCCAAAGCGGCAATTGGGTAGATCTCAATCGGCTCGTAATGGCCTTTTTTGATTTGCTGATCGTGGTGTACGCTGTCTGTGAGCCGGATCTGAAGAAGCAAAACTATACGATTAGCGAGAAGGAGCGGCATGTCCGCAAAATAATCCATTATATTGAAAACGCATTCAACGAGGATGTCACGTTAAACGATATGGAGCGGGAGCTCCACTTAAGCAAGCAGTATATGTCGAGAATTTTTCGTGAAAGTACGGGGATTACCATATTCGATTATTTGTACCGCAGACGGATTGAACAAGCGAAGCAGCTCTTCTATATGCATCGTGCATGTTCAGTGACCGATATTGGCTTGCAGGTCGGGTTTAAGAACGTATCCCATTTCAGCCGAATGTTCAAAACCCAGGTGGGAGTTACGCCGGAACAATATCGAAAGGTTATGGATCATGGAACGGCCGACGGCGGCAGCAACCGGAAATCAAATACAGTCAAATGAGGAAGGGGGGAAGTTAACAAGAGGAAAGCACCGGATTGGCACCCGTGCTACATTAAATACAACGGCGGCGGGGACGTTTTATCGTCGGGAAGGAGGGGGGAGTCGATTGATCTTAACGCGGCGTTATCCGCTGTTTAACGAATATTACTATTTATGCAATACGCCTTTTGTGAAAACGTTTCATACCCATCCGCAATACGAGATTTACTACTTTCATAAAGGCAAGTGCGACTATTTGATCGGGGATCAGGTGTTCGAGCTGGAGTCCGGGGATGCGATCCTGATGAACGGGATGACTTTGCATGGTCCGATTGTGGATCGGGATAACGAATACGTACGGTCGATGTTCTCGTTTTATCCGGAGATTATCCGTATCTTTCATCAGACGCTCGGACCGCTTAATCCGCTGCGTCCGTTCGAGGTGCTGAAAAATTACCGGATTCGGTTGAGCGGAGACCGCAAGGTTGAATTCGAGGATATGCTGCGCCGGATGAACAAGTATTACTACTGCCAGAACACGGTTGAGTTTAACCGGTCTTTGCTGGCCTTTTTCGAGCTGCTGTGGTTTCTGTACGGGGAATGCGAGGAAGCGATGGAAGGGCTTGAACAAACCGGACCGGCAAACGGGATGGAAAAGGAACACAACGTGCAAACCGTCATTTCGTTGATCGAGCAGCAGTACCGTGAGCCGATCTCGCTGGATACGCTGGAGAAAAGCGTCTATATGAGCAAGCATCATCTGTCCCGGATATTCCGCGAGCTGACGGGGATGACGATCATCGATTATTTGTACAAATACCGGATCAACCAGGCTAAAATATTGTTTTACTTGGATCGAACCTATTCCGTTACGGATGTGTACAAGGAAGTCGGATTTCATAGTATGGCGCACTTCAGCCGATTATTTAAAAAATTCGTCGGGATTCCCCCGGAGCAGTACCGGAAAATGGTGCAGCCGTTTTTGCTGGAGCCGTTCGCCTTCCCTCCCCGCGAGGTTCAGACCGTGCCGAATGAAAAATAACGAGGGTCGTCAGATCAAGGAGGTCATCGGATTGTTAAACAAGAAATGGGCGATTGCGGCATGCTTGCTTGCAGCTGTAGGAACGATATCGGCGTGCGGGGGTGGCGCGAATCCGAAAGCGGGGAATGACCAAGCGGGGGAGACCCCGTCGGTGGATCTGACGAAAATACCGGTCCACCTGGTCATCCATGATACGACGGGCGAGAAAGTCGAACTGCTGATGGATAAGTACGGTAACAAGCTAAAGGAAAAGTTTCCGAACTGGACCTTTGAGATCGTCCCCAAAGTGGACAGCAAAACGCTGCCGAATCTGATTGCAGGAGGGACAACGATCGACATGGTCGTGGAGTCGACCGGGGTTTCGACGATGGAGTACGACCTGCAAGGCGACATAAGCGATCTGATTGCCAAGTACAAATACGATCTGAACCGGCTGGAGCCGACTGCGGTCGAAATTCAGCGGAAGATGGCCGGCGGGGGCATCTACGGGTTGCCGACCTGGACCCGCTCGATGATTTTATACTACAACAAGGATCTATTCGATATGTTCGGGGTCTCGTACCCGAAAGACGGGATGACGTGGGACGAATTGTACGACGTGACCCGGAAAATGACCCGGACCGAGGGCGGCCAAAGCTACAAAGGGCTGACGATGGCGTTCGAATTCGGGCTAATGCTGAATCAGCTGGGCGCACCGAGCCAGGATGCGAAAAGCGGTAAAGCGCTGTTTCTGGACGATACGTTCAAGAAAGCGTTCGAGAATCAGTCGAGATTTTACCAGATTGCCGGAAACGGCTTGCCCGGCGACAAGTTTTATTTGGACAATCAGCAAAATCCTTTCTACAAAAACAAGACGGTTGCGATGTTTCTCACGCTGAGCGGTGCCGAGAAGATATATAAGGACAGCGTGAACTGGGACGTAGCCGAATTCCCGGTGTTCGAGGACAAAAAGGGAATAGGCTCTCAATCGTACCCGACTTACTTCTTCTTAAGCAAAGCCAGTAAAAACCGTGACGCTGCGTTCCAGGTATTGAGCTATTTGACGTCGGACGAGTATCAAAGCTTTGCGGCCCGTTCCGGCATCATTACGATCCTGAAAGACACCTCCGTAATGAAGCAATTCGCCGCCGACCTTCCATACGTGCAAGGGAAACGAATCCAGGCGATGATTCCGGCGAAATATGCCGAGCCTACTTTAAAAACGAAATATAACGCGATTGCGAACAAGGAGCTGCTAGCCGCTCTCGAAGCGGTTGCCAAAGGCACCGATGTCAATTCGGCGCTTCGCGAGGCAGCGGAACGAAATGATAAGCAAGTAGGCGCCGAGCAGGGGAAGTAATGTGAGGTGAGCCCAGGCCGCGGAATGAACGGGATCGTTCTTCTGCGGTTGTTTTTTGGAGAAATATGCAACTACCGGTTGCATCGTGGTACTCCCTATTCAACAACGAGGACTATTTCTATCCCATCTGGCCTGTGATAACGTAATAGACGAGATCAGATTGGGTGGGAAAGGCGGGTAACGAATGATTGATGCACAACGGATTGGGGCCGTCATAGCCTTGTTGAGAAAGCAGCATAAGATGACGCAGACCCAGTTGGCAAGCGAGCTGAAGGTGACCCATCAGGCGGTATCCAAGTGGGAACGCGGCTTATCGCTGCCGGATTTGGAGTTGCTTGCTTCCATGAGCAAATTATTTCAAGTAAGAGTGGACGACTTGCTTGGGCTGACGGGAGCAAGCGAGGATGAAAAAGGGGCAGTCCCGCCGGAACAAACCGAGACAAATCATTTTCCAGCGCCGGTTGAGGTTGCCGAACATATGGCATCCGTGGATATAGATCAGATTTGGGAGGGGGCGCGTGACATCATCAAGAGACAAATCTCCAAACCAAGCTATGATACGTGGATTCGAAACCTTCGTGCCCTATTCGAAAATGGATCTATAGTGATCGTAAGCGCAAACCGTTTTCAAAACGAATGGCTAAAAACTCGATACTCGAAAATGATCCGCATAGCGCTCGAGCAGGTGACCGAAATGAATGAGGTAAAGCTTGATTTTAATATACGCCCGGAGTTGCTGCGCAGATAGCAGCACAATCATTTTGTTTTGTGTGGAAGCTGACGAAGTTGAAGGCCAAGCACTGGATTTCCGCTTGCGCCTAGTTATAAATGTTAGAAGAGATGGACATCTTATACTTGCGGGGCAGGTTGGAATCACGATTCATACGAATCGTAGCCTATCGTGATAGTAGCCTAATCCTGAATGAACCGGAAAAATCGTGACAAACTTGTTAACATTGAAGAAATTGCTTGCAACCGTTGACGAGGCGCGATAACATAGAAAAAGATGAGAAAAATGTGATCGTTATCAATAAGGAGGTCCCGAGCTATGTTTTTGGCAGAAGGTGCTGCTGCGGGAGGCGCAGCCAGTTTCCATACGTTCGATCTGTTTATCGTTGCATTTACGATCCTGATCGCGGTCGGCTTGGTAAGATTGCTGGCTGCACCGGTAAAAAATAAATTTGCGGTCGGATTTGCGGGTGTCAGCTTACTCGTATTTCTAATTGTAGACGTACTGATGGTACAGAGCTGGATGTCTTGATCTCTTTAATGAGCGGAAAGGGCCCAAGCCCTACATAAGAACGAAGAACAAGGAACCCCCTTGCCGGCCGGCAAGGGGGTTGTTAGTTTGCACGCTGTGTTGGCGAAAGCGGGCTGGCATGGTATCGAAATCGCCCTTTACCAGTTCAGCAGCCCTCGGTAGATCGTCAACACCGTCTCCTGGCTGCCGCTGTACACGATAACCGCCGCCGTAACGAGCAGCTGGGTGCATACGCACCGGAAATAGAAGTACGGACGGGACACCTTCTTTTTGTTCACGAGCGACAGTTTGAGCAAGCTTTCCAGCGCCATCAATATCCCGTGATACAGCCCCCATAGCAGGTACAGCCAAGAAAAGCCGTGCCACAAGCCGATCAGCACCATGATGACGATGGACAGCAAGGCGGCTGCCCCTCTGGAGGTGAAGGAGCGTGAGAAAATCATAAAGATATGGTCGCGGAACCAGTCGCCCAGCGTCGCGTGCCAGTTGCGCCAATATTGGGTGAGCGTCGGCGACAGGAACGGCTGCTTGAAGTTTTCCGGGATCGTATACCCCATCAACCGCCCGAACCCGATCGCGATATCGGAATAACCCGAGAAATCGAAATAAATGAGAGCATAAAACCACACCATCAAAAACAGGCTGTGGTACACTTGCAAATCGTTCTCTAATACGTCCTTGAAGACGATCGTCATCCCGGCGACCAGTACGACCTTTTTGAACAGACCGAGAATAATCCGCTTGATCCCGGCTTCAAAATCGGCCGCGCTTACCGTATAAGGCTTTTTGGAATCGGCTATGAAATCGCGGAATTTTAAAATCGGTCCGGACGTAAACGTCGGGATGAACAGCAAATAATTGACGAAATCGAGCAAAGGCGCCTTGCCGTCCTTGCCGACGTAATAAGCGAAGTAATAGGCGTCGATCACCTTAAGCACGGTATAGATCAGGCCGAATAAGTAGATCGCGTCGAACAAGGGGTGCTCGAATATATTCAGGCCGAGGAGACGCAGCGCCACTACGGCCCCAATATTCAGCACAATCGCCGTCCCGAAGCCGAATCTGCGCCATCTCGGCGCGTAGCAGAGCCACACATAGCCGATATAGTTCAAGAGTACGTATACGGCGGAGAACAGGAACAGCTTCCGGCTGAACAAGTACAGAAAGCATAAGTTAAACACGAGGACAAGTATTCGTTTGTTTTGCGGCCAGCGCCGCGTCAACAGCAGCACGATCACCATACCGAGCAGAGCGCCCAGCGCGTGCAGATTGAGCAAATAAGACATAGCCTGGCTCCTTTAATCGATCAAAACCCTTCGTAGATGAACAGCCCTTGCCCGGTGAAGCATACGGCCACCAAAGCAAGCATGATGACGTACAGGGTCACTTCGCCGATTTTTCGAAGGAAAGCAGCCATCGGTCCACCTCCGCGGTAAATTTGGGTGCGCCGACTTCCTGGTTCAAGTGAACGATGTCGTGGAACGTATCCGGAGCGAACTTGTCCGACAAGTCCAGGACAGGCACGTCGTAAGGCTGCACCATCGCATGGACGCGTTCCTTGAGCTGCTTCCAGTAGGCGGGCTGAGGGTACGCCGGGTCGGGATTCAGCGGCATCCAGATCACCTTAAGCGGCAGATTGCGCTCTTTGACGTATCCGAGCAGCCAGTCCAGCGCCTTCAGATTTCCTTTCATATCGTCCAGGCCCATCCAGTAATAATTGGCTTCATAACGGGCCAAATCTTTCTTCATCTCTTCCGCCGGCTTGTAGCCGAAATAAAGCATCTTATCGTTCCATCTCGGCTCATAGGAGCTGAAATCCAGCTGGCCTTGACGGGCTGCCGCCCATGCATTGCGAATCCACTCGCCGCCCGCATCCTGAAAATAGTCCCGGTAATGGAACAAGTACGGGCTATACCACGGTCTCGACCAGGGGAAGCGCGGATCGGTCTGCATCTGATCCAGCATCGTGTGCACGTCGATGCCGACGACGAGCTGCTCTTCCACCGTATACAGCCCCCGCTGTAATATTTCCCGCAAGTCGGTAATTTTTCCGTACGTCATCCCCATTTCGACGAGCGGTTTCTGAGCTTTGTGCTCCATGTACGCACCGGTCACCGCCGAGTTGCCAAAAAAAACGGGACCGGACCGATCCCATTGATGGTGGTATAACGTTTTTGTAAAATCGTCCTTTTCGAACCGCAGCGAGTTCGTCATCGGGTCCCGCCAGGCGACAAACGTATCGACCAGCAGGAACCCGGCGACGAGCAGCAGCACGAAACTGTTTTTTCTCCAAAAGGTCCAGAAGCTCACGGGAATCACTCGTTATCTCGTTTTTGTTTGCCAAGCGTGGTACTGCTCGCGGAAAGCGGCAGGCCAGCCGTCTTCGTTCAATCCGAACTGCGCGAGAAAAGCGAACACCCAGCGCTCCAGCCCGAATCCGACGCATCCGGTAGTAGCCGGACGTTTGCCCATCTTGATGTCGAAGGCGGAGCCAAAGGCGGTGCTGGCGAAATTAACGGAGCTGCACGCAATCGTTTTGCCGATATAGGGAATGCTCAGACGCATCTCGTACTTCATTTCCTGGTTGCGCTGGAACGACGCTTTAACTTGGAAATCGTTCGTAAAGAACGGGTCGTTCGCATTTTCGATAATACAGTCGATTTCCCATTCAACCGCCAGCTGTTTCAAATATTCGACGGCCCTCAGACGGTTTTCCCGGACGAATTCCGGCTTGCCGACAAAGATGATCTCGCGCATGCTGAAGTCGAGCAGACGGCCGAAGTCGCTATGGTTTTTGGATTCGTAGCGGTGGCACTTGGCTACCGCCGTAACGACGATGCCGTCGCCTTCCAGCGTCTCGCCCTGCAAGCCCTCGTAACAGTGGTAGCAGGTAGACGGGTTCATCGCAAAACGGGGCTTCGGCATCGTTTTGTTCAGGTCGAGCGGAGCGTCTTCCTTCCAGCCGCCGGCCTCGCGCACCGACTCGGAGAACGACTCGATGACGTCCAGGTCGTCGCGCAGGTGGTTCAGGAAATGCAGATGCTCCGGAAACGATGTAAAATGGTTCGTCTTATCGAGCGTCGACAGATGGATGACTGCCGGATACGATTCCTGCTTCGCTCCGAAAGCGTTCGCGATCCGTTGTACGAACGTATCGTCGAGAAACCGGAGCAGGCTCGAGAAAGGCTCGCGGAAGATGAACAAGCCCGGCTCCAGCACTTTTATCGCCTTGGACTCGATCAGCTCGGCGATAATGTCTCCCCGGTACGGAGTAGGTCCTCTATGCTCGAAGAGAATATGTTCTTTAAATCCGAAGTCGCCGTGGGAGAAACGCTCGATCAGCTTCTCGACGCCGGCCGTTATCCGCTCGTTCCCGCCCGGAGAACGATGGACGATCACGAGCTGGCTGCCTTCGAGACGGACTTCGTCGATATGCTCGTCCACGAAGGCGGACGCATATTTGACCTGGCCGTGCTGGCTCGGGTCAAGCCGCTCGAGCGAGACGGTATATGTAACAGCATGGGGACTGATCATAGCATGGATTACCTTCCCTTCTTGCCCGCGATAAAGGTGGCGATCTCGCGGATCGTGTTCAGCGGATACAGCATCAGGTCCTGATTGGTCACTTGAATGCTGTACGTCTTCTCGATATGGGCGATTAAAGCCGTCGCTCCCAAGGAATCGATAAAGCCGTAGTCGAACAGATGGACGTCGGTCGTAAAGTCGTCATCGCTATCGTCGATCTCGTAGCGCTCCCGGATGTGTTGTTCCAGCTCCAGTAGGATCTCTTCCATGCAGGTATCTCCTTCAGGTTTAGTCATATTCCCTGGCGGTTACGCAGCCGGAGGGGATCGGATCGGCGAACCGTCCGAACCGCCGGCTTTCGTAAGCTGCTCCGGATTGAAGATGCCGCGTGCGTCACGTAACGGATCGTTACGGCATCGTTACGGTAATGCTCGTTTTGGCTCCGTAATGGGTTACGGTGGTATACAAATTGTCCTCCGGATCTTGCTCGATCTTCAGATCCTCGCCTTCGATGACGAGAGGACGCGGGCCGTACAGCTTGATCTGCTGCATGCCGTCGGAATTCAGGTCGATCGTCCATGCCGTGCCGTTATCCTGAATCCGCACAGGCACGTTGGAGCGTACGATATGGAACGGCTCGGCGCCCCAGTTGACGGATACGGACGTAAGCCGGCGAAGGCCGAGACCGACGTACAGCTTGCCTTCGTTTTTCAGGAAAGCCGGCGAATCGGTAGCGAACGGGTAATTGGCGTACCGCTCTCCGGGCTCGAAGACGACTCCTGCGGTGTCGCGATACTCGGCGGCCATATCCGGCACGTTGCTCGTATCGGACGATAACGATAAAGTCAGGTGCAGGCCGCGCCCGAACTTCGTCTTCAGCTTGTCGATCGCATAGACGAGCCAAGGTCGTTCTACCGTTACTTCCGTTTTCATCGCCGCGAGGAACGAACGCGCCATTTGCGGCTCCGACATAAAGTTATAGTTATAGTCCGTGCGCAGGGTGTCGAAAAACTTCACGAACTTGGTGAGATCACCGGTTTTAGTAGGATTGTCGAACTGGTACTCGATATGCTCGAAATAATCGATCGGCAGATCCAGATTCGCATACGAGCGGTAAATGTCCGTTGTGCCCGGCTTGCTCCCATCCGGTGCGTCCGAATAGCGGAATCCGGGAGCGTACAGCATCATCGGCGACTTCAGCTGATTGTCGTCGAGCAGGAAAGGGAAACTCCATATGAATTCCCGTCCCCACTGAGGTTCGGTCGGACTGTCGGACGGCTTGAAGCCGAAGTTAAACCAGATATCGGCGTCGTTCTCGTTGCGCAGCGTCTGCAGCCGGTCAGACTGATTAATCCGCCAAGTGTGCTGGTTCGTGCCCGTTTGGGTCCACGGCAGCCCGAGCGCGTCGAACGCCTTCCGCTGAAGCTGCAATTCGAGCTTCTCCTGTTCGGAGCTGACGAAGCTGTGCACGTAGACGTGCGGGATGATCTCCAGCTTGTTGGTTTTGGCGTAATCGAGAAATTCCGTAAGCTCTTTTTTATAAGGGAACGTCGGGTCGTCGATCGGCACCGGCCTGCTGTATTGGACTTGGCCGACGATCAGATCTTCCTTGCCGTCATGGTTCATATCGGCCCAGAGCGGCACGGAGAACTGTCCGCCGACGAGCGACTTGGACCCCATCTGATTGTTTGTCTTGCCTTTAATCGATCCTTGCGGATTCCACTTCCCGTCGGCTTGCACATACACGAGCAGGTCGCCTTCATTGTTGCCGATGACGAGGTCTGGCTTCTTGTCTCCGTTCATATCGCGGATCGCAGGGGCGGCATATTTGGCCCCGATCTTGAACAGCGGTTGAGCTTTCCCGAACTGCAGCTTCTTGCCCGCGATGCCGTAGTAAGCTGTGAGCTGACCGGTGGAATCCCCGACGACGAGATCCGGTATGCCGTCTCCGTTCAAGTCCCCGATCGCCGGGGCGGAGTGAGAGGCGGTCCGGATCGGCGATCCGTCCGACAGAAGCGGTACCGGAGGTGCGAATGTCCCTTTCCCTTGCTGAAGCAGGGCTACGATAGCGCCGCCCTGGCTTCCGACGATCAGATCCGCTTTGCCGTCTCCCGTCAGATCGGCTGCCGTTACCGTGGAGTAACCGTCCGTTCTCATCGTCTGCCCGTTCGTGAGCTTCAGTTTCTCCGGCGCGCCGAATCCGTCCGGGTGAGTAAGGCCATCCGGTACCATCTGCGTAGACAGCTTGGGTCCGGCATTGGTATACCGGTACAGGTAGCCGTCGGCGCTTCCTGCGATCAGCTCGGGCTTGCCGTCTCCGTTCAAGTCGGCTAAGGCCGGATACACCCGGTAAGGCAGCTCCAGCTTAACTCCAAGCTCCAGATTGGCGGGATAGGCGGCCTGCGTAAGCGGCGATTCACCACTGATCAGCAGCGTGCCGCTCGAATAAAACGAGTTGGGAAACTCCCCGACGAACAACGGCTGTTCATTCGTGCCGGTATTTAAATGCACGGTGATCCCTTCATACCAGTGGTACCATTCGAAAGCGGAACGGATCAGCGAGAACGAAGGAATCTGGTTGTACTGCTTCAGCAGCTCGGCCCAGCCGATCGCTTCCTTGTGCAGGAAGGCAGGCATCGCCTCGAAATGGTTCTGGTAAGCCATCGCCGGCCTTCCATACGGTCCGTATACTTTCTTCAGGCTGTAGCCCAGCGTTTCCTTGGATACGAAGGACACGTATTCGCTTCGGAACAAGTGATTGGCCGCCGAGAAAGCAAAATGAAAATAAGGCTCCAGCGGCAGGCCGGTCTTGAAGCTGTAGTACATGGACATGCCCGGCCGCTGAATCGACTCATTATGCTTGCTTGCTTTCGTCAGAAACCCTTTGGACGGGTCCATGCCGCTTTGCAGATCAAACCCGGTAATAAAATAACGATTAGGCAAAAAAGCTCCGGCGGCGAAAACCGTACCTTGTCCGTACCGGTTGATGGTGTAGACGGGTTGATTGTTAAGCGTTACGATCGTCTCCGCTGTGGAAGGCACGATGGCTTGTCCCCAGTCGAAGCCCGGCATGATATCGTCCAGATTGTTCACGTAAGCATGCGATGTAAAGTTGTCGGCGAATTGCCGGAACACATTTTGCAAGCCTTGGAGATTTCCGCGGACGGCCGGATAACCGAACTGCGGGTATAAGGTCGGGGTGACCGGAGCAATAGCTTCGGCTCCCAGCAACCCTTTGGGTAAATCGTTCAGCAGGTCGTTCTCGACGAACAGATGGCCGCCTTGCTTCACATAGGTTTCCAGCAACGGAACGGCGTTTCTTAGCGTGTCGGACTGCTTCAGAGAGACGTCCAGATAGATCGCATCGTAGGACTGAAGCTTGTTGCCGTCGAGTCCGTCCAGACGGGCTTTTTTCACTTTGGCGTTAGCGACGATCGTTTGTTCGAAATTCAGATAAGCGGACCGGTCGTACGTATCGCCTCCGCTCGCATACAGCAGACGCACCCGCTCTTCTTTATGTCCGAAGACGAGTACGAACACAGCGGCGAGAAGGAGTAGTCCCGCTAGCCAGACCGCTTTTTTGCGCAATGACAAGTCGATCCCTCAAAACTGGTTAGATGTAGGTCGTTGAATATAGTCAACAGGATTGGTTCTGTATACTATAGTCATTATAGCATTTAGACGGTTCCTTGTTAACTTTTGACGAAAGAGGGAGAGGAAAGGTTGCCGGAACTTCGGGAATCGTGTCGGAACGCCGGGACGGCTCCACTTTTCCGCCCGATTTCGTTATACTCTTGGTAAATACCGTGTTGGAGGAGGAATCGTATGAACAAACGCACCGTCGTATGCCTGGGCGAGCTGCTGATCGATTTTGTGCCGGAGACGAACGGCCAGCCGCTGGCGCAGGTGGACACGTTCCGGAAAGCCGCAGGCGGAGCCCCGGCGAACGTGGCTGCAGCCGTGGCCAGGCTGGGTGGAAAATCCCGGTTTATAGCCAAAGTAGGCCGTGACGCCTTCGGCGACTATTTGCAGGAGGCGCTGTATGGGGCGGGTGTCGAGCCGGTTCTCGTACGGACGGACGAAGCGCGCACGGGGCTGGCGTTCGTATCGCTGCGGGAGGACGGAGAACGCGACTTTATGTTTTATCGCGATCCGGCGGCCGATATGCTGCTCCGCAAAGAGGAGATTACAGACGACCTGCTGAGCGACGCAGCGATATTTCACTTCGGTTCGGTGTCGCTGATCGCAGAGCCGTGCCGTACCGCTACCTTGTATGCGGCCAGACGGGCGAGAGCGTTCGGTGCTTTGATCTCGTACGATCCGAATGTCCGGCTGCCGCTATGGACGAATGCCGACTTTGCAAGACGGGTCATCGTCGATCAGTTGCCGCTCTCGGATCTTGTGAAAGTTAGCGAGGACGAGATTGCGTTTTTGTTCCATGGAGCGGACATCGAGGAAGGGGCGAGGCTGATGCTCGAGCTGGGGCCTCGTTGTATCGTCGTAACGCTCGGTGCTGCCGGCTGCCGGGTCTTTACGAAAAAGGGCGGCATCGCAGTTCCCGGCGTGCCTGTAGAACCGGTCGATACGACCGGCGCCGGGGACAGCTTCGTGGGAGGGCTACTTTGCCGGCTTGCCGAAGCGGGAATCGGTGCGGAACAGCTCGAAGAGGCGATGGCGGAGGAGTCGTTCGTACAGGATGTATGCAGCTTTGCGAATGCGGCGGGGGCGCTCACCACGACGAAGCGCGGGGCGATCCCCGCCTTGCCGACGCGCGCCGAAACATTGGCGATGCTGGGCCGGGAGGTGTAGGCGGTGGCGGGCGTATTTATGATTTCAGACCACCACTTCGGACATAAATCGATTATCGACTTTGAATCGAGGCCGTTCGCGGATACGGACGAGATGACCGAGACGATGATCGACAGATGGAACGCCGTCGTCGGCAAGGACGATAAGGTGTTCCACCTCGGCGACTTCTCGTTTCTGAACCGGGAGAAAACGACGGCGATCGTCAGCCGGCTGAACGGTTATAAGACGCTGATCCTCGGCAATCACGACCGGGGCCGCTCGCGCGCCTGGTGGCTGGAGGCGGGTTTTCAGGAAGTAAGCGAATATCCGATCGTTTACGGCGGTTTCTTTTTTCTATCGCATGAACCTATGTACATGAACAAGCATATGCCCTACGTCAATATTCACGGTCATATTCACGGGCAGAAATACGAGGGGAACCATTACTTCAACGTTTGTGTGGAACATTGGGACTATACGCCTGTAACGTTCGAGGAAATCGTACGGAGAGTCGTGCCGGGCGAGGAGCAGTAGGTGTATGAGCTAAATGGACAGTGTCAAAATAATGGCCTGAAAATGGTATCGGAACGTATGTTCGTAAAAACTGCTCCAAATCGCTCCAATAGCGTCCGGCCCCCCTTTTCTGGTACACTAGTAAGCATAAAGGGGCGGCTGGGGCCGCACCGGGTAAGCAATGGAGGAAACGAAACATGCGCGAAGACATTCGCATCGAACATATCGAGCTGCTGGCTCCGGCCGGCGATTGGGACTGCCTGAGGGCGGCTGTGGCGAACGGAGCCGACGCCGTCTTCTTCGGCGTGGACAAGTTCAACGCCCGCGTCCGGGCCAAAAATTTTACGATGGACGAGCTGCCGGACATTATGTCCTTTTTGCATCTGTACGGGGTCAAAGGGTTCGTTACGTTTAATATTCTCGTATTCGAAGAGGAGCTGAACGACGCCAAGCGGCTCATCGAAGCTTGCATCGATGCCGGAGTGGACGCTGTCATCGTTCAAGATCTCGGGCTCGTCAAGCTGATCCGCGACATCTCCCCGGACTTCCCGATTCACGGCTCTACGCAAATGACGATCACTTCGCCGGAGGCGGTCGAATTTACGAAGCCGTTCGACATCGAGCGGGTCGTGCTCGGACGCGAGAATAATTTGAAGCAAATCAAGCAGATCGGCGACCGGGCGAAGCTGCCGATGGAAGTGTTCGTTCACGGGGCTTTGTGCGTATCGTATTCGGGCCAGTGCCTGACGTCGGAAATGTGGGGCGGCCGTTCGGCGAACCGCGGCGAATGCGCGCAGGCTTGCCGGCTTCCGTACGATTTGATGGTGGACGGCGAGCAGAAGCCGATGGGAGATATCGCCTATCTGCTGTCGCCCAAAGATTTGGCGGCGCTGGAGCTCGTACCCGAGCTGATTGAAGCCGGCGTTACTTCGTTTAAGATCGAAGGGCGGCTGAAATCTCCGGAGTACGTAGCGAACGTCGTCAGCAAATACCGCAAGGCGATCGACGACTACTTCGCCGGACGCGATCCGAAGCCGTCCAAGGAAGAGCTGCGGGAGCTTCAGCAAAGCTTCTCGCGAGGGTTCACCTACGGCTTCCTGAAAGGAACGAACAACAAACAGCTGGTCGAAGGCACATTCCCCAAAAGCCGGGGCGTTTATCTGGGCCGGGTGAAGCAGCTGCTGCGAGACGGCGTATTATGCGAGCTCGAGGCTCCGCTCAAGCGGGGAGACGGCATCGTATTCGATGCGGGTGACCCGACCAAACCGGAGGAAGGCGGACGGGTGTACGACATTCGCCGCAAAGGAGTCAAGCTCGAAGGGGAAGCGGGAGGCGGACTCATCGAGATCGTCCCGGGACGCAACGACGTCGACCTGAAGCGGGTCCACGTAGGCGACCGGATCTGGAAGACGAGCGACCCGCATCTGGACAAAAGGCTCCGGCAGACGTTCGAGACGGACAAACCTTACCGCGTCTTCCCGGTAACCGTCCACGTATCGGGGCGGCTTGGCGAGCCGCTGCAATCGGTATGGACCGACGTGCGGACGGGTAACCGCGTGGAGGTGCAGTCGGAGCTGCATCTGGTGCAGGCGGAGAAAAGACCGATGGACCGCGCCTTATTCGAGGAGCAGCTCGGCCGTCTCGGCGGCACGATTTTCGAATTGAGCGGCCTCGAGGTCGCGATGGAGGGTTCGCTCATCGTCCCGATGCGGGAGCTGAATCAGATGCGCCGGCGTGCGGTCGAGCTGTTGGAGACGGCCCGCCAGCAGCCGCGCCGCTACCAGAAGCGTAGTGTAGACGTGTACGCGGATGCGGCCCGGCAGCTGCCGGCGGGAGTATTCTCCGACGAAGCGGGGGCCTCCGTCGCCTCCAGCGCGCTCACTGGACGGGAGGAGCCGCGTCTCATCGCGCTCTGCCGGAACCTCGAGCAGGTCGAAGCGGTGCTCACAACCGACGTTCAGTGGATCTACGCCGACTTTGAATTTATCAAGCAGTTTCCCGCCGCGATCGAAGCGGTCCGGGCTGCCGGCAGACGGATCGCTCTTGCGACCCCGCGCATCCATATGCCGGGAGAGACCGGATACTTTCAGAACATGCTGAAGCTGCGTCCTGACGCCATCCTGGTTCGCAACACCGGCGCGATGTACTTTTTCATGAAACACCTGGCAGAGAGCACGGACGGCTACAAGCCGGAGCTGATCGGGGATTTCTCGCTGAATGCGGTCAACCACAAGACGGTCGATCTGTTTGTCGACGCAGGCTGCAGCCGGGTAACGCCGTCCTACGATCTGAATATTCAACAGATGGTCGATATGCTGCGGAGGACGGACCCGTCCAGGCTGGAGCTTGTCATTCATCAGCATTTGCCGATGTTCCATACGGAGCACTGCGTATACTGCACATTTCTGAGCGAGGGTACGGACTATACGAACTGCGGCCGGCCTTGCGAGGAGCGTCGCGTATCGCTTCAGGACCGGATCGGCATGTCTCACCCGGTCCGCGTGGACGAAGGGTGCCGCAACACGGTCTATAACGCGATCGAACAGTCCGGAGCGGAGTATTTACCCCAGTTCCGGGAGCTTGGGCTGACGACGTTCCGGGTTGAGTTTCTGGAGGAGACGCCGGATAAAGTACGCGAGGTGCTCGACCTGTACAGCCGCGCCTTGAAGGGGACGATCAGCGGTACGAACGTGTGGCGGGCGCTGAAGGCGACGAACCAGCTCGGCGTCACCCGGGGACAATTGGTCAAATAAAGGAAGTTGCAGCGGAGCGCGCAAGCCGGTTATACGGTTTGCGGGGCTCCGCTTTTTTCTTTGGAGCGGCGGAGAGGGAAACGGCCGCTGCCGACGAATTAGTACGGTATCACATAAGAGCAGCGGTGATTGACGTTGAACGAGGTCAGACGATGGATCGATCAGAGAGATTATGCGATGGCGGTCATCCGGCTGGAATGCGCCATCCTCGAAGGCGGGCGGCCCGATGCGGAGCTGCTCGCCATGCTGCCGGACGGCGTCCTGAGCGGGTCGCCCCTGCTGCAGAAAACGTACGGGGAACGGCTGGCGGATACAGGACGGCTGGCGGAAGCGAAGGAATTGCTGCAAAAGTCGGTGAAAGGGTTTGCGCGCCAGACGTTTCAGCAGGAGCTGCTCGCCGCGATGGCCTCGCTTGCTTACGTGCACATGCGCATGGGGGAGCTTCACGAGGCGGAGACGCTGCTGATCTTTCTCCGGAACGAATACGAGCGCGAAGAAACGGCGCAAGGCGGGCACGTTCCTCTCGCCATCGCCAGGGGAGCGCAGTTGATTGGCGAAGAAAGCAGCCGGAGGTTATACTACCAGGCGGCCTTTGACGCATTCGACCGGGCCGCAGATCCGGAGAACGGCAGCCGGGTTTTGCTCGAAATGCTGCTCGATCTCGGGCCGGCGCTAGGCAGCCGGATTCAGGAGTCGCATGCGCTGCTGTGTCTGCGCTTATCCGCCAGCCCTGCCGTAGCCGACTACGAGGCGGCTTATGCCGCTGCGGCGCTTTACTTCGAGGAGCGGTGGGAGGAAGCCTCCGATGCGTTCGCCGGGCTGTCGCATAACAAGCTGCCCGTCGTGTTGGACGCAGCATTGCGCTGCTGCGGATATATAGCGATGCTCCGCTGCGGCCAGGTCTTGCCGGAGGAAGGACTCGAGCGGCTGAGAGACGACGTCAGACGGTTTGCAGGCGATGCCTCGATCCAGTTTCAGTATGTCTGTCTTGGGTTTGAGCGCAAACGGGAGGAACGGAATGAAGCGGGGGCGCGCCGGGCGCTTGTCCATGCCGAAGCGCTGGCGAAGCTGTGCGCATCCGCTCAGGCGAGGACGAAAGTTCAGGCGATGCAGCGCGCGCTGGATGCGTTGGTTCGGGACCGTGACGAGAAGACGGAGCAGGGGGGGCTGCTGTGGAGCGTAACCTGCTTTGGCATGATGAAATTTACCCGGGGCAACACCGAGGTGGCCGACTTCCGTTGGAAACGCCGGAAGGCGCAGGAGCTTTTGCTGTATTTGCTGCTGCAGCCGAACTACGCGTGCCCGCGGGATCAACTGCTCGAGAAGCTGTTCGCCGACAGCGACTCCGACCGGAAGGCAGGCCAGCTGTACGTAACGATCCATAGCCTCAAGCAGGTTTTACGGGAAGCATTGGGATGCGAGGACGCCATCATCGCGCGGGGCGGAGTAGTCAAAATCGGCGCGCTTCTCGAACAGGCCGATGTGGAAAAATATCGGACACTCATCCGCGTAGGCGACCAGCTGTGGCCAAGCGACCGCGAGCTGGCTGCGGAGCTGTACGAGCAGGCGGTTCAGATGTACGAGGAGCTTGTGCCGGAGCTTCCTTACATTGACTGGCTGGATGGATTTCGAAATCACTACGCGGAGGTCCAGGCCGTAACGTTAAAAAGGCTGGTTTACTTCGCTATGGAGAAATCGCGGTATGACGCGGCCGAATCCCATTGCATCGGCTGGCTGCAGGTCCGACCCGCCGAGGAGGAAGCCTACCAGGGGATGATCCGGCTGCTGATGCGGCAAGGTAAAACGGCTGAGGCGAACCGGTGGTACCGGAAGCTGGAGGCGGTATGCCGCGAGGAGCTGAATGTGACGCCTCTGCCGGAGACGACACGGCTGCTGCAAGGCGAGGGAATATAAGCGGGCTGCTCCCCAAGGACGGTTCGTCTGCATGTAAGTGTTTTGTAAGATTCGTAAGCTATATTGAGGATACGGAGATCGGCGCCTGCACGGCGGAAAGTAGGTGGAGGGTTGACGGGTGAAGCGGGAGTTTCCCGGCGGATGTACGGGGAATGGAGCATGCGAAGCAAGCTCGGGCAAGAACGGCGGATACTTGCACTATTGGCCGGTTATCTCAACGGCTTTGCCCCGCTCTCGCACCGGCTTGACGATATGGCGACGGTTGTTGCGGAAGCTTGTCTGAACGCGGCCGAGCACGGGAACGGGCTGGATCTTCATAAGCGGGTCCGCATCCGGCTGCAAGTAGACCGGGAACGGGCGGTATGCCGGATCCTCGACGAGGGGAGCGGCTTCGACTACGAGGGCTGGATGGCCGCCAAGGCAGATATGCCGCGAGCGGAGGATAAGCTGGAGGAGGATAATCCCCGCGGCTGGGGGCTGTTTCTGATCCGATCGTTGTCCGACCGGGTCCAGTTCGGTTATGAGGCGGGAACGTTTTATACAGAGGTCGAGTTCGTATCGAATGGGGAGGGGTAGGCGGCGATGGACAACCAGTTTCAGATACAGAGGCGCAGCTTCGGACACGGTGTTATTCTCGATATGAGCGGTGATTTGACGAAGCAGGCCGAAGAGACGCTGCTTGGCATGAGGGCGTGGGAGACCGGCCTGGGGTCGCCGGGAAGTTACCTGATTTTGAATTGTACGCGCGTTCCGTATATTAACAGCGCGGGAATCGCTGTTCTGATCCGCCTCGTCAGGGCCGGGCTGAAGGGAAAGTTTCGCACCTTCGCCTACGGCGTTACGCCGCATTTTCAAAAATTGTTCCGGATGGTCGGACTGACCGAATACTTGATGATTTATCCGGACGAATATTCGGTGCTTCAACGAATCGAAGATCTGGAGCAGGCGAAGATGTAAACCCGGCTCCCTCCCATTGCATACAGCTTTCGGACTTGACGACACTTATTTCGGACAGGAGTTCGTCCAACAGGCAAGCTTCCTTGCACCTTACTGCAAGCGGAGCTTGCTTTTTCTGTGCCCCGGGACATGGATGGTTTCATCACTCTAACTCGTTCACAATTTAGACACAAAATTTTAATCTAATTTTCATATTTGTTTAAGGTTTGATTATTGTTTGGTTAGTATATTGTTTCTGGTAAAATGAGTTAGTCTGGGATATGCATCCGATAGATGAGCCTGGGGATTAAGGTCTCTACTGAAGAGGAGGGAGTCAAGGTGCTGGAAGTCAAACAGGTGAGCAAGCTGTACGAGAATAAGAGAGGGGTTCACAACATCGATTTTTCGATGAGCCGAGGCGAGATCGTCGGCTTTTTGGGTCCGAACGGAGCCGGCAAAACGACTACCATGCGCATGATTACAGGGTACTTGAATCCGACGAAAGGGTCGATTCTGGTGGACGGCCTGTCGATGGCCGATCATCCGCGCAAGGCGCGAAGAAAGATCGGGTATTTGCCGGAAACCCCGCCGCTTTATCCGGAGATGACGGTCACCTCGTACTTGAAATTCGTCGCCAGTCTCCGCGACGTGCCGGTGCGCGAACAGAAGCAGCGGATCGGCGAAGTCATCGAGAAGCTGGGTCTGCAAGGCAGGGAGAGGCAAATTATTCGCAGCTTGTCCAAAGGGTATAAGCAGCGTCTCGGTCTCGCCCAGGCGATCGTGCATAAACCCGACCTGCTCATCCTGGACGAGCCTACGTCAGGGCTCGACCCGAAGCAAATCATCGAGATCAGGCAGCTTATTCGCGAATTGGGCGAAAATCATACCGTTTTGATCAGCACGCATATTTTGCCGGAAGTGAACGCGATCTGCAACCGGGTACTGATCATCAATCAAGGCGTTATCGTACTGGATGAGCATCCCGACCGGATCGGGGGCACGATGGGCGAGACGTTCGAAGTCAGCCTGGAGATTAAAGGGCCGAAGGAGGACGTCATGCGCGAACTTCTGGAGCTGCCGGACGTAGGAGTGGTCAAAGAACTGGACCGCGAACGCGTTGAAGCCGGGTCGACCTTGCTTCAGGTGACGGCCAAGGATCGTACCGATATCCGCGAAGCGGTGTTTTACCAGATGGCGGAACGCGGCTACCCGATTCTCGGCATGAAGAAGGAAAGCCTCAGCCTGGAAGACATCTTCCTGAAGCTGACGACTGACGAGAAGCAACCCGAGGAGCAAGAACCGGCGGAGCCGCAAGAGGAACCGGAGGTGGAGAAGAATGCGTAGAGCTATGGCCATTTGCAGCAAGGAGCTGCAGATGTACTTCTACTCGCCGACCGCCTACGTCGCGTTTGCGATTTATGTGCTGCTGTCGAGCGTGATGTTTTATTGGAATTTTGTCCTGACCAACTACAGCATCGTAGATGCCCGGGTTGTCGTCGGAAACACGACTTTCATTTATTTGTTCATTATTCCGTTATTGTCGATGCGCCTCGTCTCCGAGGAATTCCGCCAAGGTACCGACGAGATGCTGCTTACGTCGCCTGCCGGAATCGGAGAGATTGTGTTCGGGAAATATATGGCGGCGCTTACACTGATGTTTATGCTCGTAGTAAGCAGCTTGATCTATCCGTGGATCATGTCGGCTTTTGGCGATTTGGACGCGTCCGTGCTCTGGCTGTCGTATCTCAGCATGTTTTTGCTGGGCGCTGCGATGATGGCGGTCGGCTTGTTCGCCTCGACGCTTTCCAGCAACCAGATGGTTGCGGCGATTGCCGCTTTTGTCATCCTGCTCGTGTTGTGGCTGATCGACTGGGCGGCGGAAGGTTTCGGCGGCAAGTTTAAGGAATGGATCATTCAATTCTCGCTCACCGGCCGTCAAATCAATTTGCAAAAAGGGATTTTCCAATTGGCCGATGTGCTGTTTTATGTGACGCTGATCGCCGTGTTCCTCGTCCTGAGCATTCAGACGCTGGAACGCAAACGTTGGAGATAAGGGGGGAAGAGACGTGAACAAATGGATCAAAGGCACGAATGCGACGGTTTTATCGATTGCCGTGATCGGGATATTTATTATCGTAACGCTCTTCCTGAGTTCCTTGAAGGGCATCCAATGGGATTTGAGCAAAAATAAAAAATACTCCTTGTCCGAAAAAACGGTCATGGTGCTGAACGATTTGAACAAAGATGTGAAGGCAACGATGTTCACGGGAGGCACCACGGCGGACGACTCGATCATGTACCGGGATATCCGCGATATGCTGAACGAATACGCCAAGCGTTCGGGCAAGATGTCCTTCGAAGAGGTAGACCCGACCCGCGAGCCGGCCAAAGCTCAGCAGTATCAGATCGATCAGGCCGGAACAATCGTGTTCGAGATGGGCGACAAGCAGAAGAAAGTATTCAGCTATGAGCTGTTCGGTCCGGGGGCGGCGCAAGGCTCCTATACGTTCAGCGGCGAAGAAAAGTTCACTGCGGCGATTATGGGCCTAACGTCCGACGTGAAACGTCCGGTGTACTTCTTGACGGGACACGGCGAGATGCCGTCCGGACGAATCTCGACGCTGCGCTCTACGCTGGAAGGAGAGAACTACGAAGTCAAAGAGCTGAACCTGTATAAGGAAGGCAAAGTTCCCGACGATGCGGAAGCCGTATTCCTCGTAGGACCGCAAACCGATCTGGACTCCAAGGAAAGCACGCTGCTCAAAGAATATGTGAGAGGCAAGGGCAAGCTCTTTATCGCACTCGGTTTCTCCAAAGATTTGGGCACGTGGACGAATATCGACGATCTGCTTAATACGATCAACGTCAAAAACTCCCGCTCGGTCGTTGTGGAGACCGGCCGTACGCTGCTCGGAGATCCGCTTACGATCGTTCCGAGCTACAACTACCATGATATTACGTACGACTTGTCCGATCAGAACCGGGTAACGATTCTTCCGGTTGCGCTCGGGTTAATGACCGATGCGAACAATACCGATTGGAAGACGAGAGCGCTGCTGAAATCAACCGACAAAGCTTACGGCGAAACCGATATGACGCAGCTGACGACCGGCAAGTCCAAGCAGGACGAGAACGATCCGAAAGGTCCGCTCGATGTCGCTTACGCGATCGAGAACAAGGACGGCAAGCCGAAGGCGGTCGTGATCGGGAATGCCCAATTCCTGCACGATCAGATTATTCGCGAACAAGGCAATCGCGACTTCGCCTTGAACAGCGTCAACTGGCTGCAGGAACAAGAGAACCTGGTCACCATCCGTCCGCGTGAGGAAGAAGCGATGCAGCAGGCGTTCATTATGCCGAATCAGGCACAGTGGATTTTCTACGGCACCATCGTAGCATTCCCGCTGCTTATCCTGGCGCTTGGCGGGGCGATCTGGTGGAGGAGGAGAAAAGGATGAAACGGTTCATTCCGACGATCGTGCTTCTCGTCGTATTGATCGGGGCGTTCTGGTATGCATCCAGCCAATCGTTTTTCAAGAAGGAAGAGGAGGAGCCGGTTTCCAAGCCGCTCGTCACGATGAAGCAGGAGGATATCGCGGGCTTTAAGCTGAAAGAGGAAGGCTTGGAGTTCGAGAAGAAGGACGGCAAGTGGACGATGGTCAAGCCGGCGGCGATGCCGGTCGAGACGAGTACGGTGGAAAGCTGGCTGGGCAGCTTTACGGCTCTGAAGCATGACGGCGAAGTCGAGGCCAATCCATCCGATCTGTCGGTGTTTGGCTTGAGCAGCCCGACCAAGGAATTTGAAGTGACGCTGAACGACGGCACCGTCAAAACGGTGCAGATCGGATCTCCCTTGCCGATTGCCGGACACTTTTATACGAAGCTGAAAGATAGTCCTGCCATTTACAAGCTGGCCGACCAGCAAATCACAACACTGCAAAAAGATTTGATGAGCTTTATGAACAAAAGTCCGTTTAAGCTCAACTATCTGGACGTGGTCGGTGTGGAGCTGCAATGGAAGGGCGCCAAAAAATCGGTCGTCAAAACGGACAAAACCAAATCGTTCAACGAATCGGCCTGGACGCTTGACGGCAAGGAAGTGAAGGCGGGCGATGTCGAGCCGGCGATCGACAAGCTGCTGTTTGCGGTAACCGATCAGCTCGTGCGGCCTGCTTCCGAATTGAAGCTCGATACGGCCGAGCTGAAGCTCGAGATCAAATTCAGCAAAGAAGGCAAGGAATCTGCCGACGTATACGCCGGCAAGCTGGACAACGGGCTGGTCTGGATCGTAAAACAAGGTGATTCATGGGCGTATGCGCTCGCCGAAACCGACGTTCAAGTGATCTTCGATGCATATAAAAAACCGGAAGCCAAATAAATAGTTCACTCGCCGCTAACGATTAGCGGCGGTTTTTCTTTTGGCGGAGGTGTGTGGATCAAGCACGGGTAATCTGCACAAATCGCACGATCGGGGAAGGCTACGGACAGCTGGAGCGGTTTATGAAGGAGAACGGGCACGTATCCTTGCGTAATGCCTACACGATAGAAGTGTTTCATATTCGGGAGGACAAGGAAGAAGAGCAGGTGGGAATCTGGAGTCCGATTGACGTCGCGAAATGACGATGCAGAGAAGCGGGCCGACTCGCATCCACATTAACAAATACTAAACAAACAAGAAGAGATCCGTATGATATACTGGCTTCAGTAGGCATCTAAGGGAGTGGAAGATGACTTTACTTCATCGAATCGGGAGCAAGCCGATCATTGCTGCCGTACGCAAACTGTCGGAGTTAAATGCCGCTCTCGAATCCAAAGTGGATAATGTGTTTTTTATGGGCGGCAGCGCTTCGGAGATCATTCCGGCCGTCACGCAAGTGAGGAACGCGGGAAAACATTCCTTCATCCATCTGGATCTAGTTCGCGGACTGTCGAGCACGGACAAGGAAACGATTGAATTCGTAGCGGACCATATCCAGGCAGACGGTATCGTGACGCCCAAGAGTCATATGGTAAAAGCGGCCAAGCAGGCGGGGTTGTACGGCATCCTTCACTTGTTCGTCATCGATTCGCTGGCCGTGGACAACGGGCTCAAGTTGATCGATCAGCTTGAACCGGACGGAATCGAGATCATGCCCGGAGTCATACCGAAAGTAATTGAAACCTATGCAGCGGCAACCGATACGATTCCGATCATCGCCAGCGGACTAATCCGGACCGTGGACGAAGCGCGGACTGCGTTGAATGCAGGCGCCACCTCGTTATCCGTGTCGGAAACGGCGTTATGGCGCAAAAGCTTCAACGATTTTTTCCCTGACGGGATGTAACAATAAAATAAAACGAACCTGAGTTTGTGTGATGAGAGAAAGCTCAAGGAGTTGCAACTTCCGCCTATGGCGGAGGCCGCCTCTTTGCGCCTTCTCTTTTTTATTTTCCGTTGAGGGGGTGAGGCCTGCCGGCTCGACTGCATTTGCATTTTATTTCGATTTTCTTCTACTACCATTACTTTAAGCGGGAGGTCTATCTGAATGTTTCGTCGTTTTCGATTTGCTAAGCTGGCATCCGTCACCTTGATCGCTTCCGTCGTACTGTCCGCTTGCAGCTCGTCCCCGGCTCCGTCCGGCTCGAAAGTGAGTCAAGGCTCGGCGGACGCTCCGGCCTGGACCGGGGAGATTACCGTCTGGGACGGCCCAAGATGGTCGGATGATCAAAATAATAAGTATTTTTGGATCGAACAGAAAAAAGCCGAATTTGAAAAGCTTCATCCGGGTGTAACGATCAAGATCGTACAGACTCCATGGGCGGAGATGGAAGACAAATTAAATGTCGCCATAGCGGGCAAGGCATGGCCCGATCTCGTATACAACGTCAGCAACCGGATTGCCAGCGTCAAGAACATTCAGCAAGGTGTCGTGGAGCCGATCGACCCTTTCTATACCAAGGAAGAGCTGGACGACTTCTTCCCGAACACGTTAGCCGAGTATGAATATCAGGGCAAGCATTACGGCATTCCCGTCAGTTCCCGGGTGCATACGCTGCTGCTCAACCTCGATATGTTCAAAGCCAGAGGAGTAGAGCCTCCTAAGGACGGCAAATGGACGTATGAAGAATTTGTAGACAAGATGAAGAAGCTTACCGGAGACGGAAAGCACGGTTTCTCGACTTATATTATGCCGAGCTACTACGAGGCATGGCCGTTCATTATGATGGATGGCGGGCGTCCGTTAAGCGAAGATATGACCCGGTATACGTTCGACTCGCCCGAAGCGATCAGCGGACTGCAAAAGTTTCTCGATCTGAAATTCAAGCACCAGGCAGCCCCTCCCGATATGGGAACGTCTAACGTCGGCGATACGTGGAAGCAATTTGCCGCTGCGGACAAACGGCTGATGGCCGTTCAGCCGTGGAGCTCGTGGGCGATCGCTTCGGCCCAGAAAGACCCTTACAAGATGAACTTTATGGTTGCGGAATACCCAAGTGGTACAACCGGCAAATCAACTACAATCGGCGACGTTCTCGGCTGGGTTATGTTTAAGCAGAAGGATGACGGGAAGCGCAAGATGATCGTCGAGTTTATGAAGTTTTTGACGACGACGGACGAAATCTATACGACGGCCAAATATTACGGGGTGTTTCCATCCAAAAAATCGGCTGCACAAAAACGCCCATTCGAAGATAATCCGCAAATGGAGCAGGCGCAAAAAATATCGGAAAACGCCGTTATGGTGCCGCGTCATCCGCAGTGGGCGAAAATCGACGAGCTGATTCAAAAAGAGCTGCAGCTTGCCGTAAACGGCACGAAAAGCGCGGAACAAGCATTAAAGGACGCAGGCAGGCAAGTGGAGCCGATTTTGAGAAAGTAATCAAAAGGCAACGATTGCATAGCTGCCTTTCCGAGAGCTCAACGAATGAAGTTTCAGAAACGATAAGACGGTCGGGGGCTTCCGCCGATAACGGGAGCTCCGGCCCCTCATAAGGAGGACTGGGGCTTGGAATCTTACATGCATCACATGAAGACCGGCATAACGCTCAAGGAAAAGCTCAAGCGCAGCTACAGCCGGTATGCGCCCGCTTATTGGTTTTTGCTGCCCAAGTTGCTGTTGTTTGCGCTCTTCACGATTATCCCGGTTTTTTGGTCGCTGGCGCTTTCCTTTCAACAGTTTGAAATATTCGATGCCCATTGGGTCGGACTGGACAATTACATCGAGGCTTTCCGCAGCGAGATGTTCCGGGTTTCCTTATGGAACACGTTTGTATACACGATCGTAACCGTACCTGTATCGGTATGGTCGGCTTTAGTTATCGCGTCTCTCGTTTTCCCCCTCCGGCCGGTATCCCGGACGTTTTTCCGCGCCGCCTTTTATATCCCGTCGGTCACCTCTATGGTTGTAATCGCGATGGTATGGCGCTGGATGTTTAATTACCGGTTCGGCTTGTTCAACGGAATGCTGGAATGGATCGGTTTGCAGCCGATCGACTGGCTGGGGCAATCCTCGTCGGCGCTGTGGTCGCTAATCTTGATGAACTTGCTTATACCGCCCGGTGCGGGGATTATTATTTATTTGGCGGCGATGGGCTCCCTGAATCCGAATCTGGTCGAAGCGGCCCGTATAGACGGGGCGTCTTCCTTTCAGATTTGGCGACAAATTACGGTTCCGCTGCTGAAGCCGACGACGTTTTATTTGTTGATTCTAACCTTGATCGGCTCGTTCCAAGTGTTCACCCAAATCGTCATGATGACAGGCGGCGGTCCGGGCAACGCTACGGAAACTGTTGTGCACGTCATCTACAAAACCGCCTTCCGCGATTTCGATTACGGTCTTGCTTCCGCGCAATCCGTTATTTTGTTCCTGATTATTATGGTGTTCTCGATCATTCAGTATCAAATATCCGGCGACGACGACAGACGGCGCTTCAAGTTTCGCTTAAGAAGCAAGAACAGCTGAGAGAGGAGGACCCTCATGACCTATACCGCACGTAATCGTCTCGGAAAATGGATCGTATACGGGCTGCTGCTCGTTATGGCGGTCATATCTCTGCTGCCGCTGTATTGGATCTTCACCACATCCCTTCAGTTGCCGTCTTATCAGAATGAAGAGATGAAGCAGCCCGTATCGTATGTGGAATCCGATCCTCCCAAGCTGTATCCGTTCGGAGTTGTGGAGTACTTCTCGCAGTGGCAAAAAAAGCGGGAAGCCGAGCAGGCGGGCCACGGACAACGGGTGCAATATCACGAAGAGAAGATGCAGGAAGTGATCCGTTCGACGTTCTCGTCTTATGTGTATTTGTTTAAGAGTACCGAAATTATCCGATGGCTGATCAACACGTCCGTCGTTGCCGTAATAGGCGCCCTCGGGTGTATATTGTTCGATACGATGGCCGGTTACGTACTGGCCAAAAAGCAATTTCCGGGGCGGATGGCGGTGTTCTGGATTATTCTCGCCACGATGATGATCCCTGAACAGGTTACGCTCGTTCCCACGTTTATGATCGTGCAAAACCTTCAGCTGTACGATACGTTGGGGGCAGTGATCCTCCCCGGGTTGGCCGGAGCGTTCGGTGTGTTTTTAATGCGCCAGTTTCTGGTCAACACACCGAACGAGCTGCTGGAAGCGAGCAAGATTGACGGAGCGTCCGAGTGGAAAACGTTCATCCATGTCGTTATCCCCTTGGCTATGCCGGCGATGGCTTCGCTTGGGATATTCACCTTCGTGGCGCAGTGGAATTCGTTCTTATGGCCGATCATCGTGCTGAACGATGTGAAATGGTTTACTTTGACCGCCGGCCTCAAGACCCTCCAGGACGCCAATCTAGCTAATTTCAAACTGTTGATGACAGGCGCGGCCGTAGGGGCTGTACCGGTAATAGCGATGTTTTTAATGCTGCAGAAATATTTTATTCAAGGGCTGACGCTGGGCGGTCTGAAAGAGTAGCCGGTTTTCCGGAGCCGGACCGTGTCGAGCGGACCCTAGGAAGGGGTGTCAATGATGAACAAAGCGAACGCCAAACTGCCCCGCGTTCTTGTAATCAGCATCGACGGGTTGGGGTATAACAGCTGGAATCGGAGCGGCGTACCGATGCCGAACCTGAAAAAGCTTGCGCAGCGGGGCGTCGAAGCGGGGATGAGCAGCATTACGCCTTCCGCTACGTGGGCTATTCATACGAGCCTCGTATGCGGCACCTATCCCCGCAAGCATGGCGTTCTGGGCAATTGGGTCGTGGACCGCGAGACGAACCGGGTCGGGGAGCACTTCGGAGAGCGGATGTATCCGAAGGAAGAGTCCGTTCACAGTCTAACGATCTATGACGCGGTGAGACAAATCGGAGGCACTACAGCCGCCTTGTGCTGGCCTAAAACTTGGGGCGCGACTGGGCTCGATTTCGTCATACCGGAATGCTACGAGCAGGAATTAATGGAGGCGGGAAGCACGGCTTCTTTATGGAAGGAGCTTGTGGATTTGGGTCTGCCCATGCACAGGTATGCGTCATGGAGCAAAGATCATGCCCGAGGTCCTATGCAGGACTGGCTGACGACCGAAATCGCCAAGCATCTCATCCGGCGCCATTCCCCCCATTTGCTGCTTGTCCATTATTTGCTTCCGGACAGCTATCAGCATGATTATGGCACGCATTCCGAGGAACTGGACTGGTCTCTGACCTATATAGACGAGCGAATCGGGGAGCTGCTTCAGGAGTTGGAGGCGTCAGGCGGGACGGAGGAGACGTTTGTGGTCATTATGTCCGATCACGGCTTTGCCGACGCGACCCGAACGTTTTATCCGAACGTACTGTTTAAGCAGTTGGGCTGGTTTGACGAGGCATGCCCCGAACGGAGCAAGGTGATGGCCGTTTCCAATGGCGGCAGCGGGTACGCTTATTTGCTGGAACAAGACACTGAGGAAAGAGAAAAGCTGCGGGAGCAGGTTCGTTCCCGGCTCCGGTCCGTGGAGGGTGTCCGGCTGCTGGTGGAGGACGATGCGGAATTTGAAAAATGGGGGCTCCCCGCAGGAGGCGAACATAGCCGTTTTAAGCCGGACTTCGCTTTTGACATGCATCTGGACTGGTTTGTCAACTTTGGGCATCAAGGCGGCGAGGTAACGGCAGAGCGGTCCAAATTTACCGGAATGCACGGTTATTTCGCGGACCGGGACGAGATGAGGGCATTCTTTGTCGCGGCAGGCCCGGGGATCGAGCGGGGAGCACGTCTGCCGGACATCGGACTTGTGGATGTAGCGCCGACGGTTGCCAGCTGGTTCGGCATCGCGATCCCGGACGCGGACGGAAAGAAGCTGATGCTGGGAAGAAGGGACGGAAGGTCATGTTAATTTTGGAGGATGACGAACGAAGCGTATCCGCAGCTCTGGAGCTGCTGCTTCAGGCGGAAGCGGTATTTTTTGATCTGGACGGCTGCATCTATTTTGGCGATCGGCTGGCGGGCGGGGCTTTGGCGCTGCTGGAATGGCTAAGCCATAAAGGGAAGCAGGTCCGCTTCGTAACGAATAATTCTACCGATACAGACGCGCAGGTGGCCGCCCGCTTAGTCCGGATGGGCCTAAAAGCCGGGTCCGAACAAATTATGACGGCTACGGAACTAATAGGGCTGCACCTGATGAGGCTGTACGGCAGAACGACGCTTAAAGTGATCGGCAGCCGTTCCCTGCATAGCGCGTTGGAACGGGCCGGGCATCGTTTAGTGCCGCTGTACAGCGACGAACGGGCCGATACGCTCGTGATTGGCCGGGATACGTCCTATGATTACGCGAAGCTACAGGCAGCTATGGAAGAAATGGACACCGGTACGCCGGTGCTTGCGACCAATCCGGATTTGTTTCATCCGGGGAGCCGGGGCGAAAAGGTGCCGGAGACCGGAGCTCTGTATAGCGCGCTTGAGGCGATGACGGGCCGGAAAATCAATTATTTCGGCAAGCCGGCTCCTTATATGTTCGAGCTTGCTATGGAAAACTGCGGCGTAAAATACCCTGAATTATGCGTAATGGTCGGCGATAATCTGCATACGGACATTGCGGGAGGCCGTTCCGCACGCATGAAAACGATCTGGCTGTACGGTGCGGCCAATCTTCCGTCGTCTGAGGAACCGCTCCCTTTCCACTTGCGGCCGGATGTTGCGCTTCCGGATCTGCAGTCTCTTTCGGCTCGTGTGGGATTTGGCGGTGTATAATGAGAACGTTGCCGTTTGCTAGCGAAAAATGCTTCTAAACGAAGCCTTCTCCACGATGAATGACCAATCACTTTTTTTAAAGCAACGCTTTAAGGCCTTGCGACTCTACAAACCTTGAGTTCCTGCAACGATGAAAAAAGCGGTCCGGTTATCCGGCCGCTTCTGTGCGTTAACGGTGCATGTTGGAAGAGTTCTATCGTTCATAGAAGCACCGGTGTAACTGGTTTATTAAGCTGCCGCTCACTGTCTTGGCTGAAGAATCAGCGACTGAAAATGAGGATTGTCTTCTCCTTGCGACACGGTGTCGAAATATACGATCCGGAACAAGCTGCTGACTGCCTTCAGCAAGTTCTCATCCGTGTACATCGCGAAAAACCGTTTCGGTTCATAAAAGTCCTGCTCCCATACACCCTCCGAATCACGCCCGCCATACACGCCCATGTAAAACAACCCGTCCGGCTTCATCACCCGCCGAATCTCCTTCAGGGCGGCCGGGAGCTCCGCTTTCGGCACATGCAGCAGACAGTTCAAGGCGTACACGGCGTCGAACGATTGATCCGGGAAGCCCAAATCGTCGAAGCTTCGCACCTCGGCCTGCAATCCTTTCTCCCGGCAAATCCGTACCATCTCCGGGGACTGGTCGGTGCAGACCACTTCAAGCCCGGCGGATGCAAAAAACAGACCGTCCCGTCCCGGTCCGGAGCCGACCTCCAGCAACGTCCTGGTATCGTTCTTCCTAAGGGTTTTCAGAAAATGCTCTCGTTCGCGAACTTTCCATTCGGCCGTTCCCGCTTGGTCCCGCTCTTCAGCGTGACGGTTGTAGGCGGCTACTAAATCGGCTTTATATACACCGGTCACGGGTTCCCCTCCTTCAGCTGGTGTTACTCAGGCAAGCTTGCGCTCATAAGTCAGAAACGTATGAGGGTGTGCGTTTTTCTCATCGACCTCGCCCGCCACGCTCGAGGTAACTTCCCATTGATCGGGATCGAGTTCGGGGAAAAAGGCGTCCCCTTCGAATCGTTCCTCGATCGAGGTAACGTAGATCCGATCAGCGTAGCGGAAAAACATGCCGTACACCTCCGAGCCTCCGATAACGAACGGGCTTTGCCCGGCAGCGGCCTCAAGCGCCTCCTCCGGCGTATGGACGACCCTACAGCCGTCGGCGGCATAGGAGGCATCCCGGGTCAGTACAATATTCAACCGGCCCGGCAGCGGCTTCCCGATCGATTCGTACGTTTTGCGCCCCATTATCACCGGATGGCCCATCGTCGTTCTTTTGAAAAAGGCAAGATCCGCCGGGAGCCGCCAAGGCAGTTTGTTATCTTTGCCGATTACGCCGCCTTGCGCCATGGCGACGATCATCGAGACGGAAGCAGGTGCTTGTCCGCTCATATCGCGACCTCCCCTTTAATGCGCGGATGCGGATCATAGCCGATCAGCTCGAAATCTTCGTAACGGAAGTCGAAGATCGACCGGACATCCGGGTTCAGCTTCATCGCCGGCAGCGGCCGGGGTTCGCGGGTTACTTGGAGACGGATCTGCTCCATATGATTCGAATAAATATGCGCGTCGCCCAAGGTATGGACAAAATGGCCCGGCTGCAGTCCGGTAACTTGAGCCATCATCAGCGTCAGCAGCGCATAAGAGGCGATATTAAAAGGAACGCCAAGGAAAACGTCCGCGCTCCGCTGATACAACTGACACGACAGCTTGCCGTCCGCCACATAAAACTGGAACAGACAGTGGCAGGGGGCCAGCGCCATCCGGTCCAGCTCGGCGGCGTTCCACGCGCTGACGATCATCCGGCGCGAATCGGGATTGTTTTTGATTTGATCCAGCACGATCGCAATCTGGTCGACCGCGCCGCCGTCAGGCTTGGCCCATGAGCGCCACTGCTTGCCGTACACCGGCCCCAAATCGCCGTTCTCATCAGCCCATTCGTCCCATATAGATACACCGTGTTCGTGCAGATAGCCAACATTTGTGTCCCCGCGCAGAAACCACAGCAGTTCGTGAATGATCGAGCGAAGATGTAGTTTCTTCGTAGTCAGCAGCGGAAAACCTTGCTGCAGATCAAATCTCATCTGGTATCCGAATAAGCTGATTGTGCCTGTGCCGGTCCGGTCCGACTTGTGCACGCCTTCGTTTAATATCGTTTCGCATAGCTGCAAGTATTGCTTCATTAGTAAGTTCCCTCTTTTCTTTTCCGTCGTTTGCGGAACTTCCGCTGTCCATTTCAACCATTTTATATTACCATAAGGAAGGGCGTGCCCGATACGAAGACCTGTCGGTCGACCCCGACTTAAGTCCAGTCCGAATACCATCTTCGGTCCGTTTTGGATGGGCGTCCGATTTTCTATACTAGAAGCATAAGGTTGCATCGCTGCCAAGTCCGGTATGCGGTGAGCCAATACCATACAAAGGTGTTGTCCGACATGAAAAAATTGTACCGGTCCCGTAGAGACAGCAAGTTGTTCGGTTTATGCGGCGGGCTGGCCGAACTTCTTAACGTCGATTCTACGCTGCTGCGTGTCGTCTTGCTGGTGACGGCTTTCTTCACCGGAGGCACACTGATCCCGATATATTTTATCGCCTGCCTCGTCATTCCGAAGGAACCGGCGTTCGATCCGTTTTATAACCCAACATACGGGTATCCGAACCGGCCGGAATACGGCCCCGGACCCTATCATTCGGATCCGCACTACCGCGGCAGTTCGTATTATGGCAGCTCCAGCGGAACGACGCATCAGCCGTACGGAAGTTCCACTTATTCGAGCGGATACGGATCGAAGCCGCCCAGCTACGGTCCCGGCTATCAGCCGCAGACGGAAGCTCCGCCGTCCGCCGGTCCCGCTCCGCAGAAGCCGGCTCCCAATCTGGACGAGATGATGCGGGACGTCGAGAAGAAGGCGCTCCAAAAAGAGATTGAGGAACTTCGCGCCAAGCTGGCGCAGTATGAGAAGAGCGACAAATAAAGCAGGTTGGTATCAGCCACGGAACTTTAGCTTCCGTGGTTTTATTTTTTATAGGGAATGCTTCCTTGTTGGAAACGATTACGAACATACATTCGCTTTTGGTATGATGGAAGCAAACGCCGCGATGAACCATTTGACACCCCCGGAGTGCTGACATAGACTGAGATTAGTTTTTATTTTGAAGGGAACAACGCCCGGATAGTCGGAGGGTTACACGGTTGAACATCGACATTGCACGGTGGAAGCACGTCTTCAAGCTGGACCCGGAACGGGACATAACCGACTCGGCGCTCGAGCGGGTATGCATGTCGGGTACGGATGCCGTTATGGTTGGCGGCACAACGGGAGTTACGTTTGATAATACGGTAGATTTGCTGTCCCGGATTCGCCGGTTCGAGGTGCCTTGTGTGCTGGAAATATCCGAACACGACGCGATCGTTCCGGGATTCGATATGTATTTGATCCCCGTCGTGCTGAACGCGGGCAATCCGGATTTTGTTGTCGGTCAGCATCACCGTGCAGTGAAAGAATACGGTCCGATGATGCAGTGGGATCAGATTGCAGCAGAGGGATACGTGATTTTGAACAGCGGCTCCAGTGCGGCCCGCGTAACGGAAGCCCGGACAGAGCTGCAAGCGGACGATGTGGTCGCTTATGCGAGAATCGCGGAGAAGCTGTTCCGGTTTCCCGTATTTTACGTCGAATACAGCGGTATGTTCGGCGATATGGATCTGGTGAAGCGCGCTGCGGCGCAGCTCGAGCGTACCCGGCTGTTTTACGGGGGAGGCATCGACGGCCCCGACAAAGCGAGACTGGCGTCGGAAGCGGCTCATACGATCATCGTCGGGAACGCCGTATACGAGAACCTGGATCGTGCCCTGGAGACAGTCCGGGCGATACAAGAATAGAAAGGTTGACCGGAATGAACGGAAGCATCGATATTCATGCGGCAGTGGCCAAACTGAATAAGGAGCAGCGGGAGGCGGTCGAGGCGCTGAACGGCCCCGTACTTATTATGGCGGGAGCGGGCAGCGGCAAGACGCGCGTTTTGACGCACCGGATCGCTTATTTGATCGCTACGCGGAAAGCGGCTCCCTGGAGCATTTTGGCCATCACATTTACGAATAAAGCAGCCCGGGAAATGCAGGACAGAATCGGGAAAATCGCCGGACCTTCGGCGTCCGACATTTGGGTGTCCACGTTTCACTCCATGTGCGTTCGCATTTTACGGCGGGACATTGGGCGGATCGGATATTCATCCAATTTCTCGATTCTCGATTCCACGGACCAGCTGTCGGTTATAAAGACTTGTATGAAGGAACTGAACGTCGACGCCAAAAAGTTCGAGCCGAAGGCAATCCAGGCGGAGCTGGGTTCAGCCAAAAACGAACTGGTCACGCCGGAGCGGTACGAGCGCAAAATCGGCGATTTCTTTCAAGGCCAGGTCGCCAAAGTATACACGCTTTACCAGAAGAAGCTGAAGGCCAACAATTCGCTCGATTTTGACGACCTGATCATGAAGACGATCGAGCTGTTTCAGCAAGTTCCGGATGTGCTGGAGTTTTACCAGAACAAGTTCCAATACATCCACGTGGATGAGTATCAGGATACGAACAGAGCTCAATATATGCTATGCAGGATGCTTGCGGACAAGCATCATCATATATGCGTCGTCGGCGACAGCGACCAGTCGATTTACCGTTGGCGCGGAGCGGACATTGCAAATATTTTGAATTTCGAGAAAGACTACCCGGAAGCCCGCACGATTTACCTCGAGCAAAATTACCGTTCCACCTCCAACATCCTGAATGCGGCCAACGCCGTCATTAACAACAATACCGGACGCAAGCCCAAGCGGTTATGGACGGACAAAGGCGACGGAAGCAAGCTGCAGCGGTATGAAGCGGGCTCTGAGCACGAGGAAGGTTATTTTATAGCCGGGGAAATCGTCAAAAACTATAAGCAGGGCCAGAAGTATTCGAGCCACGCGGTGCTGTACCGGACCAATGCCCAGTCTCGGGTAATCGAGGAAATTTTGATCAAGTCGGATATCCCGTATCAGATCGTGGGCGGCATCAAGTTCTATGACCGGAAAGAAATTAAGGACATCCTGGCTTATCTGCGTCTGATCTCGAATCCGGATGACGATATTAGTTTAAGAAGGATCATTAATGTACCGAAGCGCGGGATCGGCGATACGACGCTGGACAAGCTGGCTGAAGCTGCGGCGGCGCGGGGAATTTCCATCTTTGCCGCGCTGGAGCAGGCGGACAGCTTGGAATTAAGCGCGAGATTTCGGGCTATCTTGGCCGAGTTTTACGGGTTGATCCGCAATTTGAACGCAATGCTCGACTATTTGTCCGTTACGGAGCTTACCGAGAAGATGCTGGAGCTGACCGGCTACCGTGAAGAGCTGCTGCGGGAAAATACGATTGAATCGAAGTCGCGATTAGAAAACATCGACGAGTTTCTGTCCGTTACGCTTGATTTCGAGAAGCGAAGCGAAGAGAAGTCGCTTGTGTCGTTTCTGACCGATCTGGCCTTAATCGCGGACATCGACACGATGGACAAGGAAGACGACGGCAGCGACAAAGACGCGATCATCCTGATGACGATGCACAGTGCCAAAGGACTAGAGTTCCCGGTCGTCTTCATCATCGGCATGGAAGAAGGAGTATTCCCGCACAGCCGTGCGTTTCTGGACAACGAAGAGCTGGAGGAAGAGCGCCGGCTCGCTTATGTAGGCATCACGCGTGCGGAGGAGAAGCTTTATTTGACCTGCGCACGGATGCGCACGCTGTTCGGGAAGACGGCGGCGAACGCGCCGTCACGGTTTTTCAAAGAAATTCCCGCGGAGCTGGTCGAGAATGCGGGAGGTTACGGCGTCATTGGCGGCAGCGGATCCTCTTACAGCTCCCGGAGCGGGGGATACGGCGGCGGCACGTCGGTATACGGATCTCCTTCGAGGGGAGCATACGGCTCGCCGGCGGGAAGCTCGATCGGCGCAGCTCAATCGGTCGCCGGCAGAGCCGCTGCAGGTGTGCAGCAGCGCCAGGCCGGAGCTGCCGGAAGCGGCGCGGCGGCATCGTATGCGAACGGTGATAAAGTGAGCCATGGCAAGTGGGGGACCGGCGTCATCGTTGCTGTAAAGGGAAGCGGCGATGATACGGAGCTGCAGATCGCTTTTCCTGCTCCTGTCGGGGTGAAGCGGCTGCTCGCGAAATTCGCCCCGATCTCCAAGCTGTAAACGGCTGACACGAAACTTCCGTCCTGCCGGCAGTGTGCGGACAGGATCGCGTGCAGGATTGCGGACTATTTAATCCGTTTATGAGAGGATGAAGTTGAATCGTGGCAGATGCGATGGAAACGATGAAGAGCTTGATCGATGAAATCGGCAAGCACAATTACCAGTATTATACGCTGGATCAGCCCATCATTAGCGACAAGGAGTACGACGAGCTGTACGACCGGCTCGTTGCGCTGGAGCGGGAGACCGGCGTCACGCTGCCGAACTCTCCGACCTTGCGCGTCGGCGGAGAGCTGCTGGACGGCTTTCAGCCGCACAAACATCTGGCGAGACTATGGAGTCTGGATAAAGCGCAAAATGTAGATGATCTGATGGCTTGGCATACCCGGGTGCTCAAGCTGATTAACGATTACAATACCCGTAATCCGGAAGATCCGCTGCCGGAGCCCTCCTTTGTCGTAGAGCTGAAGTTCGACGGACTTTCGTTGAATCTGACTTATGACGGAGGTCAGCTCGTTCAGGCTTCCACGCGCGGCAACGGGGTCGTTGGCGAAGGGATTCTTCCGCAAGTGAAGACGATTCGCTCCATCCCGCTTGAAATTCCTTACAAAGACGGGATTCTTGAGGTGCAGGGCGAAGGCATGATGTTCTTGTCGGTCTTCGATGCCTACAACAAAACCGCGGCGGAGACGCTGAAAAATCCGCGTAACGCTGCAGCCGGAGCACTCCGCAACTTGAATCCGAAAGCGACAGCCGAAAGAAAACTGAACGCTTTCATATACAATGTCGGATATTCGGATAAAGCCCGGTTTAAGGACCATCGAGAAATGGTGCAATTTTTGAGGGACAACCGTTTTAAGGTGAACCCATACGTGCAATTTTACGACTCGATTCTGGATGTCGCCGAAGAGTTGCGCAGGCTGGAGACCGTCCGGCATGATTTTGATTATTTGATTGACGGTGCGGTAGTCAAAATTAACGATATGCGTACACGCGAAGTGTTCGGCTATACCGATAAATTTCCACGCTGGGCGGTAGCTTTTAAATTCGAAGCCGAAGAAGCGACGACGATCCTGCAATCGGTATCGTGGGAAGTAGGGAGGACGGGCAAACTGACGCCTGTCGCCGCCGTCGAGCCGGTAGATATCGCCGGCGTTACCGTGTCCAACTGTACGCTTAACAACATAGGCGACATCGAGCGCAAAAATTTGAAGTTCGCACTCGGAACACCTGTCTTTATCCGTCGTTCCAATGACGTGATTCCGGAAATTCTCGGCAAAGTGACCGAGGAGCAGGACGGAACGGAGATTGTTTATCCTACCGCATGTCCGTCTTGCAGCACCGAACTGGAGCAGCGGGGCGCTCATCTGTTCTGTCCGAACCGGCTTGGCTGCAAGCCTCAACTAATAGGCCGGATCACGCATTTCGCCTCGCGCGATGCGATGGATATCGAGACGTTCAGTATTATGACGGCCCAGCAGTTGTATGACGAGCTTGAGGTGCGCGATCCGTCCGACTTGTTTTATTTGCAATTCGAAGATCTGATCAAGCTGCAGCGATTCGGGGACAAGAAGGCCAAGAAGCTGCTCGAAGCGATCGAGAAGTGCAAGACATGCGATCTGCCTTCGTTTTTATTCGCGCTTGGTATCCCCAATACGGGCAAAACGACGACGAAGTCGCTGGCCGAGCATTACGGCAGCCTCGATAGACTGATGACCGCTACGGCCGACGAGTTAACTGGTATCCCGGATATCGGCGGCATCGTTGCGGAGAGCATCGTGAACTTTTTTGCCGATCCCGTCATGATCCGCAGCATCGAGCGGATGCTGGCGGCAGGCGTAACGCCGCAAGCGGAGGAACGGGCGCAGCCGGCCAATACCGAGCATCCGCTGTTCGGCAAAACCGTGGTGCTCACCGGTACGCTAACCAGCATGGGGCGGGACGAGGCCGCTAAAAAGCTTGAAGCGCTCGGTGCCAAGGTAACCGGCAGTGTATCCAAGAAGACCGATCTTGTCATTGCCGGCGAGAGTGCGGGCAGTAAGCTGGCCAAAGCGAAAGAACTAGGCATCCCTGTAATCGAGGACGAGGCAGAACTGCAGCGGCTGCTTGAGGGATAACCGAATAGAAGCTATCGCTTACGCCGGGCATGCATTGTGTTAGATTTTTTTCTTAAATGGACACAATGCCGGACGTTCATCGTAGCATCTTGGACCTTGTGCTCCCGCTCAGAGGTAAGAGAGAACCGAATAAGAGTGGTTTGTACCCTTAATTTTGTTCGAACACTCGCCTGGACACGGAATAAGAGCGGTTTGTAGCTTCTAAAATCCGCTAAAAGGGTTATACCCCCATTAGTTGGTTGAAATAAGGGGTACAAACCACCTCTATTCGTCTCTGTCCTCCCAATATGTCGAATATAGAGGGTGCCAGAGACTCTTATTATGTGATTAGTCTGTACGTATTTCGTTTTAGCGAAAGCTGAAGGGGATCTGATCGTGTGAAAGCTGCTCACGGGCCATAACCGAAGGCGATCTGTTACCCTAAAAACTCATCAACGAGCGGCCCGAGCGAGGGTCCCCTTCCCTTCAACGCGCAAACGTTGCACACCAAGGACCGTCCGGATGCTTTGACCGGATGGTTTTTCCTTAAGAGCTAAGAAAGATTCAGTTTTCAGCGAAGCTGAATTCTTTCCGCTCGCAAGAAAAGCTGCCTCGTACGTCGGGTCATGCATCACGGCTAAGGTTTCGTCAGGAAGCTTTTCTTTTTGTCGAACATGTAATTTAACCTGGTCTTTGCTGCGTTGTAACGGCTAATGTGGGTGGCCTGGAACGAATCCGAAAAATAATTTAAGAAAAGAGTTGCATTCCATTTTGAAACCTGATATTATAAGTTCTTGTCACGACATGATTCGCTAAAAAAATGAGCCAGTAAATAAGGCTTATGAACCATGACGGCGACAACAAAGTTCCTTGAAAACTGAACAAATGAAACGGACCATAAAAGAAATTTCGTTGGCGCAAGCTGCGAGATTTCACAAGTCAGTACGTTTGAGCAATCAGCTCTAAAATAAAGAGATGCTTCTCGTGAGTGAAATCGGAGAGGCGGCTCAACCTTATTGGAGAGTTTGATCCTGGCTCAGGACGAACGCTGGCGGCGTGCCTAATACATGCAAGTCGAGCGAGTCCTTCGGGGCTAGCGGCGGACGGGTGAGTAACACGTAGGCAACCTGCCT
>NZ_JBYUPU010000053.1:0-42018 GCF_058135425.1 Paenibacillus sp. MAH-35 | reverse complement strand
TTATTTCTGACACATAATCACCTCTGATTACAGGATAACATATGTCAGCGTTGTTCACCTATAGAAACCTTGACATTAAAGGGATTGTTGTAATAGTCACCTAAACATGTATCGGATAGTTAACGTGTCATAAGCCACGCCCTATCCGATATTTTCTAACTTATGACTGAAGTCACGAGTTTGCGAAAACTATGTATCAAAAATAACGGCATAACAGCCATCTCTTCTTCGATAATCGATACGGTCGTTATACTCGCCAAAAACCAATGTATCCTCCATATCATTCACCCCGGTGATTCATACTCCCATAACTACGCCGGAGACCGCATCCATACGTATTCGTTCTCCGTCTTTTATAACCACGGTCGCATTACGGCAACCGACTATGCAAGGAATATTGAACTCTCTGGCTATTATCGCTGCATGGCATACGACACCGCCGCGATCGGATCTGCTGCAATCTGCTGACGCTCATCCAACAAAGTCCGAAGCTCCTTGCTCCAGGGCTGTTGGCTTCGGGACCACTCCCCCCTTTTAATGCCCAGTTCCTGTAACAGAGTCCACAGATGCAACTCATATATCGCCTGGTCGAAACAAACGATTAAATCAAAAGGAGACATTTCCTGTTGTCTCCCTAAAGCTTCAATGTACTTGCCCTTTGAACTGAGGATATGAGGGATGAATATGTTCAAAATAACTGCCGCGGCTGCAATCGCTTCCCGCATTTTGATTTCATTTGCTGGTATTCGTTGCAACTGATATTCATGCACGGTCTGATACGCTTCCCGTAATAATGGCTTAAGCTGCGCTAGTTCATCTCCAAATCCATTTCGAACCTTGTTGAAATCGAACATCCCCTTTGTCAGGGAATACCGGTGTTAGTAGAGCTAATAAACCGTCTTCCCCTTATTCGTATTCGTAAGCTTATGAAAAATAGTTCTTCTTTTCATCTGCAACGCCTCCTTTCCGATTCACCCATCAAAATATAACACTCCGGAACAACATCGTTCCGATCACAATCCTCTTAAAAAGCAGCCGTAATCGGAAAGTGAATCCGCTTCGGAAGCTCGATAGCCCCCCTTACCATCAGATGACCCGGAGAAGGTATCGGCGTCCATGGCCCCGGATGAAGCAGGTCGGGATGAAAATAACATTCCACCTTCGATACCGGTTCGCCAATCGCTGCGGCTACTTCATCAAGTTTCGGTATCCGCCTTCCGACGATGTCGTACAGCTTCAGGGTCTCGCCTTCAAATTTACAAACAATCAACGCCTTAAGCTGCTCGGAGTAATACAAGTTGGACTGCAACTGCGGATCGAGCATGTTCAAATAAAAGGAAGCGCCGTGCGCCATTGGAGCAAAGATAGACGATACGGGCGCATGTTGCCGGAATTGTTCCTGGATCACCTGTACATCTTCCACATTGGTTAAGCTCAGCTTCCTTAAGCTCCGTATGCTTCGTTCGCTCGCTTCGCCCGGACGATATCGATACGGAGAGACGAAGAACGTTTCTTCGACTTTCCTGAAACCGAAGCCTTCATACAGCCGCGGCGAATCGGTAAATAAAAAGCTCGCCTCATGCCGCCGGTCCAGCTCAGTCAGCATCGTCTCAAACAATTGACGAAACAATCCCCTCCCCCTGTGCCCGGGGTCGGTCATGACCGATTGGATGCCCGCCGCATTCACCCTACGCCCGCCGATCCTCATCGGCAGCTCGAACATCGAAACATTGGCAACCGCAGTTCCATCATGGAAATAAGTAAACGGGGTGTACGTAGGATTAGCGAATCCGCTTGCGTATAACGCCTTGAGGTCTGATTCGTTCAGATTGAATACCGCTTGGAACAACGGAAACAGTTGTTCTCTTTTCGGTTCATCCGAATTGTAATTCCACTCGAAATCATACTGGTGGTTGTGACTCACAATATGTCTCCTTTAATTCGCGCTCCGAATCTTCAATCCCAGGTAGTACGGCTCTCAGTATCAGGATAATTTTTCCTTCTCCGTCCGGTCAAGTTGTAAATCCTATTTATTAGATTTCTACGCGCGACCGTCGTCGTATCGCCAAAAGGCCGCCGATTGAAATCGGCAGCCTCTCGAAGCACGTTTATTCTGGTCACAAGCAGCTACTTCCGTTCTTCCGCCGCATAACATTCCGCCGCCGCACTAAGGTAATACGCCAAGCCGACTTGCTGTCCTTCCAGCATCTGCAGATGAAAGTCGTCCTGGAGGAAAAAACGGGTTTGCGATGCAAACTCCTCGGCGGTTACCGACACTCCCTGCTTATTCAGAAAATCCAGATGCTCGCGGATAAGCCGCAGTATGGCGTCGTCCTTGCACTTCACGCCGTTCCTCAGCGCCTCGGCCACTCCCGTCATGAATGCCGCGGCTTCTTCCGCCATCGCATTCATACTTTGGGCGTCCACCTCCACCGAATCCAGCATATCGTAGCCGTACGTTTCTTTCAGATGCTCATTTTGCTCCTGCATCGCTTCTTTCCATGCCTCGTCGCTTTCAAAACCTTTGAACATCTCTTTCATCTCCATCTGTTCTCCTTTCTGTGCGCAAGCAATCGTCGTTCGCAGCGTTTGAATAATGGTTTCCAACCTGCGCTTCCGGAGGACGAGCAGCTCCTCCTGCTGCGCGAGAATGGACGGTCTGTCCGGGTTCCCGTCCAGCAGCTGCCCGATCTGTTCCAAGGTGAAGTCGAGCTCCCGGTACAGCAGAATGTGCTGCAGCCGCTCCAGCTCCCGGACTCCGTACAGCCGGTATCCCGCCCCGCTGATCTCGCAGGGGACGAGAAGGCCGAGCTTGTGGTAGTGATGAAGCGCTTTGACCGTTACGTTGGTTAGGGACGATACTTCCTTAACCGTATAAAGCATATCGATTGGCTCCTTTCCTGAACCCAGTTTAGGGGCTCCCCTCAGAGGAGGGTCAATAGCTGTATCCGAAAAAAATCAGCCGTTTTCTCCACCGGCAGTACAAGTAGTTCCAACGTCCCGAGCCTGTCGGGACTTCCGTAACATTAAGGCTTCGAGTTAGTCCCGCCGAAGTGCGGACTTGAATTAGAATGTCATCATAGTGCCAAAAGTTGTCATCATCTGCTCTATAAGAGGAAACCGCTCCCACCTATAATGAAACCGTATTCCAAACAACAAGAAAAGGGATGGTGGAAAAAATTGCGTAAAAATACGACTAGGTGGAGCGTGCTCCTCGTCGTCTGTCTGCTAGTCTCGCTGTTTCCGAATCTCGGAACGACGGCGCAAGCGGCGGGCGGCGATGAAAGCGCTGCCGTCAGCAATGCGGTGTATGCCGTGACGCAGGACGGAAGCAAGAAGCTGTTAGTAAACCACATTAACATCGATGTGGACAATCCTCAGAAATCCGACTATCTCGCGATCTTTACAAGCGGGACGCCGGTCACCAATGTGGCAGGCAACAGCAACGTGGTGAAAGTGAAAAAGAACAACGCAGCGATCCAGGTGGACGCACAAGGCGTCGTCCTTAAGGTTGCAGGCCCGACCGGAGGCATTAACCCGTCTAACGGCAAGCCTGTGGCATGGGAGTCTGATCAAACTGTCGCAATTCCGCCGGGCGGATTCGTCATCCTGGCTTCCGACGACAACTGGGCTGACAAAAATTTCCGCAAAGCGCTGTACTATGCGTTCCAAGCGGGCGATACGGTTTTCCTCCAGCACGGCGGAGCACCGGTCACCCCGGAATACGTCCTGAACCTGCCGAGCCTGCAAGTCCAAGGGGCAGGGGGAGCGACGGTAACTACGGCCACGTACAATGTGCAGGGCAAGGTGCTGAACTATAAGCCGGATGCCGGGCTGTCCGTCACAGTAGGCGGCACGCCGGTGGCGGTCGGGGCCGACGGAGCGTTCAGCCAGACGGTGACGCTGGTCGAGGGTGGCAATACCATATCCGTCCAGTTGCTGAAAAATGCCGCCGTACTGCAAGAAACGAAGCTGCAGCTCGTGTATCAGAAGCAGAGCGGCGACTTGATCGAGATCGAGGCTCCTCCGGAGGACATTACGATCGTCGTCGAAGGACCGAAGAAACCGATCAACTACATCGACAAGGATGTCACGAGCATTCCCAATATTATTGCCTTGTTCACTCCCGAATACGGCTCGAAAATTCAAGTGCCCGCCTTTAACGTGGCGCTTCAGGTAGACAAGGACAACAAAGTAACCAAGATGATCAATCCGGCCAACGGCAACAGCGCGCCGTCGTGGGTCGGAGGCGAGCTCGACATTCCGCAGGGCGGCTATGTCGTCATGGCGCAAGACAACAGCTACGGCACGTATGACATCAAAAAATATTTGGCGACCAAATTCAAAGTCGGCGATCAGGTCAAGCTGCGCAAAAACGGCAACGTCGTCTCCGTCACCGACCTGATGAGCGGTACGGGCGCTGTCCCGAGAATGCAGCTGGACGGACTCTCGATGTTTACGACAGCCGATACGCGGACGACGATCGCCGGTAAAATTACGAATCCGACCGGCGCTTCCCTGACGATCGGCGGCAATACGGTCGCCTTGCAACCGGACGGCACGTTCCAGCACATCGCAGAGCTCGCGGCCGGACCGAACTATCTCGACGCCGTCTTGTCCAAAAACGGAAACGAGCTGGACCGCAAATCGATCGTCGTGTTCAGCCGGCCTTCCCTGACTTCGGACAAGCAGATCATTTTGTGGGTCGACCAGGCGGCCAACGCGAAGAAATTCCAGTCGAGCCAAAGCGTCCTTAACTTCCTTACCCAAGCCAAGGAAGCCGGCGTGACCGACATCGCGTTTGACGTCAAAGGGGTTGAAGGTTACGTCTCTTACAAACAAAGCGATCTGACCCACCGCCCTTACGTCAGCGAGATGGTAGCCAGCGACCGGAAAGGCTCCAATCCCGATCTGGACTTGCTGGAGCTGTTTTTGCAGCACGGCCATACGCTCGGATTGAAAGTACATGCAGCCTTTAACGTATTCGCCGAAGGGTCCATCGCGGTGAAAGACTTTGCCGTGATCGATCAGCATCTGGACTGGGAAGAACGGGTTTTCCGTCCGGAAGACAACGGGGCAATCAAACGTCTGAGAGAAAGCGCCTACGGCCAAAAAGGGCTAACCGGAGGCTCCGGCGGCGCAGCGGTGCTGTTCGTCAATCCTTCGAATGACGAAGTCCGCGACTACCAGCTGAAGACGTTCGAGGAAGTGCTGAAAAACTACAACGTCGACGGCATCATTCTCGACCGCGGCCGTTACGACAACGAAACCGCCGATTTCAGCGATTTGACGAAGGCGAAGTTCGAAACGTTCCTGCAGCAGCGCAGCAAAACGCTCACGAAATGGCCGGACGATATTTTCCGTTATGTGGACGGCAAACGGGTGGACGGTCCGCTTCTCCAGGACTGGTGGGAGTTCCGCTCCGGCACGATCGCAAGCTTCGTGGAGGAAACGCGCGACCTGGTCAACCGCTACTCGTCCTCCAAAGGGAAGAAGATCCAAACGTCGGCCTATGTCGGCGCCTGGTTTGAATCTTATTACTTGAACGGGGTTCACTGGGGAAGCAAAAACTTCCGCTACGACAGCCGTCTGAAGTTCCCGAACGATTCGATTTATACGAATGAGTATTATCAAACCGGATACATCCATGCGCTGGATTTCCTGATGGTCGGCACCTACTACAGCACAACGCCGGAGATTCAGCGGTATCTGACGCTGGACTCGATCGTCACGAACGGCGAAGTGCCGCTGTATGCCGGGATGGCGCTTGCGGACTTGCAGTCCCCTGCCCTGCAGCGGGAAATTTTCCAAACCGCCCTGGGCGGCTCGAACGGCCTGATGCTGTTTGACGCTTCGCTCGCCAACTGGCCGATTGTGAAAGCGTCCATCGACAACGAAGCGTATGTGAAAGATTATCAGATCGGCATGAGCAAGCCGGGCCATCCTTCTTCCTTTATCGAAGGCAGCTATTACAACGTCAGCCGGAATTCCGGCGACTTGAACGTGTACAACGAAGAGTTCGGCACGTCGACCGGCGCGAACCGTTTCGGCGTCGAAGTCGTAGCCGACGCGACCGGCAAAGTAACGAAAATCGCCAATAAAACGCAGGCGATCAGCTGGAACTGGGGCGCACCAGAGGACAATAACAGCGCGATTCCTGCGGGTGGCATGGTCATCTCCGCGCTCGACGAGAACGGGGTACGCACGAAGCGTCAGCTCGTAGCCAATTCGTACAACGTCGGGGACGACATCCGGGCCGCCGCCCTTTCCGGATATATGGCGTACGACGGCAAGACGGTATCGACCGCTTATCCGCAGATCAAGGGGCATGTCAAACTGCTCGGAGCCGGAACCGATGTCGCCGTCAGCCTGAACAATACGGCCGCCGCAGTCGCAACGAACGGTGATTTCACCGGGACCGTCCAACTGCAGCAAGGCAGCAACACCGTCACCTTCGCCGTTTATGTCGATGGGATGAAAACAAACGAGAAGTCGATCCGGCTGACGTACACGCCGGGCAGCACGGAAGAGCCGGACGATTCGACCTCTCCTTCCACCGGCGGAGGATTCGGACCGGGACCGTCCACACCATCTCCGGAGCCGAAGCCGGTTGACGGCGGCGTAGTACTGCCTTCGACCGCATCCGAGACGACCGACGCTCAAGGCAAGCCGGCCATGAAAGTAGCTCTGGACGCGAAGGCGATCGCTCAAGCGCTGGACGCGCTGAAGAAGCAAGGCAGCGCAGCGAAGGAAATCATCGTCGAAGTGCCGGCCACGAAGCCGACCGCTCTCGTGACGCTTTCTCTGCAAGATCTCGTCAAGGCCGCCGATTCGGTAGCGGGCGCGGTGCTTACCGTAAAAGTCGGCGATGTCAGCTACAAGCTGCCGGCCGATCTGCTTGATAGCGCTGCGCTGGCCGCCAGGCTCGGCGCCAAAGCGGACGACCTTCAAGTTACGCTCTCGATCGAGAAAAAATCCGGAGCGGATGCAAAACCTGTCGCGGATGCGATAAAAGCGGAAGGCGGCGAAATGATCGGGGACGTTTACGATTTCCGTATCCTCGTCCAAGCCGGAAGCGAGTCGCTGGAAGTCCGTGATTTCGGCAACCGGTACGTGGAACGCTCGATTGCCCTTTCGGGCGGTGTACCGAGCTATGCCACCGCAGTCGTATTCGATCCGGTCACCGGGGAGATGACGTTCGTACCGGCCCGGTTCAAGCAAGCGGACGGCAAAACGATCGTAACGATCAAGCGGACCGGCAACAGCCTGTACGCAGTTGTCGCAGTCGACAAAACTTTCCAGGATACGCAAGGCCACTGGGCGCAGGCCGATATCAATCTGCTGGCCTCGAAGCTGCTGGCCAAAGGCGTTACCGATCGTGAATTCGCTCCTGACCGCCCGATTACCCGGGCCGAATTCGCAGCGCTTCTCGTTCGTGGGCTCGGTCTGACCGACCACCAAGACGACGCTTCGTTCAACGACGTACGCTCGGGCGACTGGTATGCGCAAGCGATAGCTGCGGCAGCCGGCGCCGGACTGATCAACGGTTATGAGGACGGCTCGTTCCGTCCGGACCAGGTGATCAGCCGCGAGGAACTGGCCGTTCTGGCTGAACGCGCTGCCGCCTTCGTCACGAGCCAGCCTGCCAAAGGAGCAGCGAGCGCCTTGCAGCCGTTCGCAGACGCCTCCGCGATCAGCGACTGGGCAAGAAATGCGGCCGCTTTCGCTGTCGCCGAAGGCTTGATGAACGGGATGAGCGACGACGCGTTCGAGCCGAAGCAGCAATCGAGCCGCGCGCAAGCCGTCGTTATCCTGAAACGTCTGGCGATCCAGTTCGGTTTGATGGACCGCTAGAACATAGGCAAACTACACTTCAACTAACAAAAAACGGGAGAGTGGCCGAACGGCCATCCTCCCGTTTTGTCGTTTATGCGATTCTGCCGCACGGCTTCGCTTTCCGCGCCCGCCCCGGTCCCGGCTATTGAGCCAGGCCCGCGCTCACGTTCAGCGGAAGCTCCAGCCTCTCTTTCAGAAAGGCGGGCAGGGAGAAGCAGCGGCGGATCAATTCTTCGTTTACATACAACGCTGATTTATCGAAACGGATTCGTTCCGGAGCGGGGAGCTCTCGCTTAGAGCCGATCGTAAAGCTCCACAAGCCCCCCGGGTAAGTCGGTACGACAGCCGTGTATAGGCGGCAGTAAGGGAAAATGTTCCCGATCCGGCGGTACGTCTGCTCCAAAACGTCGCCGTGGAAAATCGGGGATTGGCTTTGACATACCATCAAGCCGTCTTCGCGCAAAGCCCGGTGCAGGCTTTCGTAGAAGGCGGGTTCGAACAATTGCTGCGCCGGTCCGACCGGATCGGACGAATCGACGATAATGACATCGTAGGCGGCGGATTGCTTCTTGGCAAAATCAACGCCGTCGGCATAATGATACTTGACTCTGGAATCGGACAAATTGCCGGACACCTCCGGCATGTACAGCTTGCTGGCCCTCACGACGGCTTCGTCGATCTCGACCAGATCGATCCGTTCGACCCCCTCATACTTGGCCGCTTCTTTGGCGGCGCCGCAGTCGCCCCCTCCGATGATCAGCACATCCTTGGGCTTCGGGTGGACCGTTAGCGGAACGTGGGTAATCATCTCGTTGTAGATGTGCCCGTCCTTCGAAGTCGTCTGCACGACGCCGTCGAGCACGAGCATGGGACCGAAATCGAACGAATCCAGCACCATCACGTGCTGAAACGGGCTCGATTCCTCAAACAATACTTCCTTGATGCGGTAGCTGATTTTCAAATTGTCCCTTTCGTCCTCGGTCAACCACAGTGTACCCTGTGAGTTATGAATATACTTTGGTAACCGTACCATTTTCAACCTCCCCTAATCGTAATCTAATCTATTGTATCAAAAAAACGGGGGTTGGAACGTTGTACAGCCCAAAAGCTTCGGCGAATCACGAAAATTTAGCGGATCTGTTCGGTAACGGACATCACAACACCTTAGACGTCAGTTTGTGCTGTTTTTCATTTCTAACGGTCATTCATGCACCTAAGAAGCAGATTATCCAGCGCAAATAGCAATTAAAGCAACGTAAGCCTCTCATTTGTCCGTTAGCCATCAACTCTTCCGTTTTTGCCTTTCTAAGCTGCAATCATGTCCATTACGGGTTTGCCTTAACAACAACAACAACAACAACAACGAAAACTGACGTCGATTCCATCTCGACGCCAGTCAATTGCCGTTCCTTTCTGTAAAAAAGGGCACCTGACGGTTTCACGTATGCCCTGTTGGTTCCCGGTGGCAGCTACAAAACAATCGTCTGCAAGCAGTCCCGGATCTCCTCGACCGCAGACGCCTTCCGCCACTCCTTGCGGTATCCGAGGCAAGCGCAGATCATCTCCGTTCCCCGATCCGTGTGCCGTTTCCGGTAATGGACATGTCCCATAATTCCGTAACGCACCCCGTAACGCCGGTAGAGCTCGGCATACTCCGTACTTCCCAGAAACGCATTGAAGTACGACCACTGCGGATGCGGCATCGGCACTTTAAAATACGGGTGCGTCAGCATATGCGTAACCATCACGATCGGCTTACCCTGGTGCTCCGCCAGCTCCCGCTCCAGACGTTCGTAGAAGTACCGGTGAATATCGCGGTTGCTCCTCCCCCACGTGACATAGATGCTGTCCTGCCACGTCCGGTCCATCGCGTGCATCCGTTCGAAATCGTCGAACGAGTAGTCGGGCTCTCCCATCGTGTAATCGTACCAGCCGGAGCCGCCGACGACGACCCAGCCGTTATCCAGCTCGCAGGGTCTCTCGCTCAAGCATCCTTCGAGCGATTGAAATTGCCGGTAAATGTGCCACGTGTCGCGGATTCCGTTGTCCTTGCTCCAGTAATCGTGATTGCCCGGAACGAACATAACGGGGAAGCCGCACCGTTCCTTCAATTCATGAAGGACGGCGAGACTGCGGTTCATATCGTTCGAGATGTCTCCGGCAATAATCAAGCCGTCCAGGCCGCGCTCGGCGGCGACCTCCAGCAGCGCTTCTTCGATCGGCGGCTCGCCGCCCAGCTCGTTAAGATCCACATGCAAATCCGATATGACGCCCAATTTCACGGTGTATCGTTCGCCTCCTCGTATAAATGGCAACTGACTTCGTGCCCGGCCGCAACGCGCCTTAATTCCGGAGCGGTTACGCGGCACTTGTCCGTCGCCAGCGGACATCTCGGATGGAACGCGCAGCCGCCGGGCGGATGGATCGGACTCGGCACCTCGCCCTGAAGCGTCACCCGTTCCCGCTTCATCTTCACGTCCGGGATCGACGAGAAGAGCGCCCGCGTGTAAGGATGAAGCGGCCCGTCCACCGCCTCACCGACTGTGAAAATCTCCACCATTTTCCCCAAATACATAACGCCTACCCGGTCGCTGATATATTCGACGACGTTCAGATCGTGGGAGATGAACAAATACGTTAATCCCCGCTTCTGCTGCAGCTCCTTGAGCAGGTTCAAAATTTGCGATTGCACAGATACGTCGAGCGCGGAAACGGCCTCGTCGATGACGATGAACTTCGGCGTAAGCACGAGAGCCGCGGCGATGCCGACACGCTGCCTCTGTCCTCCGCTCAGCTCGTGCGGATACCGGCCCGCATAGCTGGGGTCGAGTCCGACCTGCTCCAGCGTCTCGGCGACGATTTTCCGCCTCGACCGTTTGTCGCCGATCCGATGAATGATCAGCGGCTCTTCGAGAATCCAGCCGATCGTCTTCTTCGGATTCAGGGACGAATACGGGTCTTGAAAGACGATCTGAATGTCTCTGCGCAGCGATTTCATCTCGCCGTCCGACAGCTCGCTTATGTTCCGGCCCTGGTAGAAGAGCTCTCCGCCCGTCTGCTTCACGAGCTGCACGAGCAGTTGGCCCGTCGTCGATTTGCCGCAGCCGCTTTCGCCGACCAGCCCGAATATTTCCCCCTCGGCGATCCGGAACGAAACGCCGTCCACCGCCCGCAGCATGTGCCGCTTCTCGAACAGCTTCTGCCTCGGAACGGGATAATGCTTGGTCAGCGAGCTGGCTTGAATGAGCGCCTCCGTCATACCGCCCTCCCGCCGTTCGCATACAAGTGGCACCGGACCCGGTGATGGGCGACCGCCTGCAGCAGATCCGGGGCGACCGACTCGCACAGGTCCGTTGCACTCGGGCAGCGTCCTGCGAACGGGCATCCGGACCGCCGGTCGGCCAGCGCCGGCACCCGGCCGGGAATCGTATACAGCGGACGCCCCCGCTTGTCTGCGCCCGGCAGCGATTGCAGCAGCCCCGCCGTGTACGGATGCTTGGGATGATCCAAAATATCCCCGACCGGAGCGTCCTCGACGATATACCCGGCATACATGACGATCACCCGGTCGCATACTTCGCGAATGACCCCCAGATCGTGGGAAATCAACAAAATGGCGGTGCCTGTCGAGCGGTTCATCTCGCGCAGCAGATCGAGGATTTGCGCCTGGATCGTCACATCGAGCGCCGTAGTCGGCTCGTCGGCGATCAGCAGCTTCGGGCTGCAGATGAGCGCCATCGCGATCATAATCCGCTGCATCATGCCCCCGGAGAGCTGGTGGGGATAATCGTCGTACAACCGCTCCACCCGGGACAGGCCGACCTTGACCATCATCTCCGTGGCGAGCCGCTTCGCTTCCGGCTTCGAGACGGACAGATGGGTCATCGCCATCTCGGCGATCTGCTTGCCGACCGGCATCAGCGGATTCAGCGCCGACATCGGATTTTGGAAGATCATCGATACCTGCTTGCCTCTGACCGCGCCCCACCTTTCCGGAGAGGCCGGCTCCATAAACTTGCCGTCCAGCACGATCCCGCCCTTGGTCATCGCCGCCGTCTCGGGCAGCAAGCCCATCACGGACAACGACGTCAAGCTTTTGCCGCAGCCGGATTCCCCGACGATTCCGACCGTCTCTCCTTCCTTCACCTGAAACGAAATTTGCTGCAGCGCCGGATATGTCTTCTTCCCGATCGTAAACGCCACTTCCATATCCTGAAGCTCAAGCAAGGCGCTTGCCATAGCGGTATCCCCCTAACCCTGTTTGTCGTAAGCGTCTCTTAGCCCGTCTCCCAGCAAGTTAAACCCCAGCACCATCGCCGTAATGACCGCACCGGTAATGAGGACGTACCACGGAGCGTTGATGATAAAAGGCTGCGCCTCGCTCAGCATCCGCCCCCAGCTCGGATCGGGCGGCTGTACGCCCAGCCCCAGGTAGCTCAGTCCGGCTTCGGCGAGAATGGACCCGGAAAACCGCAAGGAGGCGGCGACGATAAGCGGCGACGTCATATTCGGCAAAATGTGGCGGAAGATAATGCGCAGCGGCCCCGCCCCTCTCGCCACGGCGGCTTTGACGAACGTGAACTCTTTGTATTGAATAAACCCGCTGCGGGCGATCCGGGAAAACGCGGGGATGCTCATCACGCCAAGGGCGATAATCGTATTGCCCAGCCCGGGACCGAATACGGTAACGAGCATAATCGCCAGCAGTATGCCGGGAAAAGCCAGCTTAGCATCGATGATCCGCATCAAAATTTCGTCGACCCAGCCTCCCGCATAACCGGCGACCGCTCCGATGATCAAGCCGAAGAACAAGCCGATCGCTACGGACGAGAAGCCGATCAGAAAGGCGGTCTGCGTTCCCTCCATAATCCGGCTGAAAATATCCCGCCCGAAATTATCCGTCCCCCACCAGTAATCGGCCTGCGGCGGAGCGAGCCGCATCGCCGTGTTCATATCGTTCGGACCGTACGGGGTATAGAACAGGCTCGTCACCATAAGCGCAAGGAGCAGGACGATCAGGCCGCCGCCGATGGCGAGCGGTTTGTTTCGGATCAGCTGTTTCCATTTCATCATGTTCACCTTTTCAGTCGAATGCGCGGATCGATCACTCTATACAACATATCGACGACAAAATTGATGCAAACCACGATAACCGCAATGTACAGCACCATCGTTTGCAGCAGCGGCAAGTCCCGTGTGCCGATCGAGGTGATCAGCAGGTTGCCGAGTCCCGGCAGCGCAAATACATTTTCCACGACGATGCTCCCGCCCAGCGTATCCGCGATCAGCAAACCGACGATCGTCAGCACCGGGATCAGCGAATTGCGCAAAATATGGCGGTACAGCACGATTTTCTCGCGCAGCCCTTTGCTTCTTGCCGTACGCACGTAATCCATGCGGAGCTGATCAAGCAGCGTATTACGCAAATACCGGATGACGACGGCGATGCCCGGTACGGCGAGAGCGAGCGAGGGCAGGAACAGCGACTGGAACGCCCGCACCGGATTTTCACTCCACGGGACGTAGCCGTAGGTCGGAAACCAGCGGAACGTCACGGAGAAGACCAGTATCAGGATAAAGGCGAGCCAGAACGACGGCACCGCAAGCCCGAGCTGGGTGAAAGCCGACAGCAGCAGCGCCGGCAGCTTGCCGTCCTTCCGCGCGATATAGATGCCGAGGGGGACGCCCAAGAGCAGGGTGAGCCCCAAGGACATCAGCGCGACCGATACGGTCACGGGCAATCGCTCCGCCACGATGTCCGCCACCGGGCGATGGTAGCGCAGCGACTGGCCCAAATCCCCGGCAGCCGTATCCTTCATCCAGGACAAGTAGCGTTCCGCCGCCGGACGGTCCAGCCCCATCGTCTGCCGCAGCTCTGCGAGCTGGTGCGGGTCCGCATCGACGCCGAGCACGATCTCGGCCGGGTCCCCCGGCAGCACTTGAAAGACAAGAAACGTAATGATCGACACCAGCAAGACGGTCGAACCTAATGTAAGCAGCTTCCGGATGTAAAATCTCACCGAAACTCTCCCTCGTTACTTCGTGTAGTACATAGCGGCAAAATCGTATTTCTGAATCGGGTACATCTTATAGCCTTGCAGGCTGTCCTTCATCGCAACCGAGCGGTTCGGGTCCATGATGTATACCGCGGCCGCCTGCTCGGTCAGGATCGATTGCGCCTGCTTGTACAATTCGGCCCGCTTGTCCGGATTGATTTCCAGACGGCCTTTGCCGACCAGATTGTCATATTCGCTGTTGCTGAATTTGAAGAAGTTTTTCGAATAAGTCGTCTCATAACGTCCCAGTACCTCGTGCGGATCGAGCTTGCCCGTCAAACCGACGATCGTCGCTTCGTATTTCGCATTGTTGTACACGTCCTCCAGCCAGCTGCTCCACTCGATCTGCTTGATCGTCGCCTGAATGCCGACGGCTTTCAACTGTTCGGCGATCACTTGAGCCGTGTCGACGTGGAACTTGTAGTTGGACGGGACGGTAATCGTCAGCTTGATCCCGCTCTCGTAGCCGGCTTCCTTCAGCAGCTTCTTCGCTTGCTCGGCGTTCGGCTCGTACCGCTTGTCGAGACCTTCCTTGTAATACATCTTCATCGCCGGGCTCATGTTGGAGCCGAGCTTGACGCCGTTGCCTTCGGCGACCGTCTTGATGATGACGTCCTTGTCGATCGCGTGATTGATCGCCTGACGCACCTTCACGTTGTTCAGCGGCTCGACCGAGTTGTTCAGCGCCAGCAGCTGCACCATATTCTGCGGCCCCGACACGATCCGGAACCCGCTTCCGAGCTGGAGCGCGCCTTGCGCGGAGATACCCGGCACCATATCGATATCCCCGGACTTCAGGGCGAGCACGGAGGCGTTCGCGTCCGGCATAAATTTGAATTCCACCCGGTCGAGCGTCGGAGCATGCTCCTTGTCGTAGAAGCTGTCGTTGCGCTCCAGCACGAGCTGCTGGCCCGGCGTATACGAGTTGAACTTGAACGGACCCGCCCCGATCGGTTTCGCACTGTGCCCTTCATAGTCTTTCGGGACGATCCCGACAATGTTGGCGGCCAGAAACGCCGCATCCTTAGCTTTCAGCTTCACGACCACGGTGTGGTCATCCGGAGCGTCGATTTTCTCAATCGCGGCAAACTTCGAGGAGAGCGGCTTTTTCCCGTTCAGACCGGCTAATTTGGCATACGAGTAGTACACGTCCTCCGAGGTCAGATCCGAGCCGTCATGGAACTTGACGCCCTTTTTCAAGGTGAACGTATACGTCAATCCGTCCTCGGACACCTTGTACGATTCCGCTACAGCCGGAACGAGGTCGCTGTTCTCGCCTCCTTCGAACAATCCGTCGAATACGTTGTCCATCATCGAGCCGGTATCCGTCGCCGCGGACAAGTAAGGGTCCAGATTGTCCGGCTCGGTCGCCATCGCTACGCGCACCGTACCGCCCTTGACCTTCCCGCCGGAGGTGGAAACCGGAGACGAAGTGCCCGTTCCCCCGGTTGCGGAAGAAACGCTGCCGTTGCTGCTGTTGCTGCTGTTGCTGTTGTTGCTGCCGCAGCCGGCCAGTACCATCGATGCAACCATAAGCGAAGAGAAGCCAACCACGAACGATTTTCTAAGCTTCAACAAGAGAAAAACCCCTTTCACCTTCAAATGTGGATTTGCATGCCGCCATAAGCCAAACGGATCTGTCCTGCATAATGACGCGAAGCTTCCAGAACCAGTTGATTCAAATCTCCGTAATGGGGAAAGTGCGTCAGAATCGTTTGCCCCACGCCGGCCAATGCCGCGATGTTGCCCGCTTCGCCCGCCGTCAGATGCCCCTTCATCCGGCCCGCCTGAAAGTCGTAAAAGCTGCTTTCGATCATCAGCACGTCCGCAGACCGGGCCAAATCGATTATCGCCTGACAATACCCCGTGTCGCCCGAATATACGAGCGTTCTGCCTTCCCTCGACGTCAGCTTGACCGCCAGACACGGAATCTCGTGCACCGTCTCGGAAAACTGCAGCCGCACCTGGCCGATCATCAGTTCCTCGCCTGCCCGGACGGAATGGACACGGACATAATCCGGGTATTCGAAAGCAAGGCGGTCCAGCTCTTTCTCGTTCACGTACATGTCGAGCGGCTTCGACCGTCTGCCGATCTGCATCAAAATTAATATGGCAAACTCCAAACTGTACACGTCCGCCATATGGTCAGCGTGCATATGGGTAAGGACGACGGCGTCCAGCTGTTCGAGCGCGCAATGGTTTTGCAGCCGGGACAACACGCCGCTGCCGCAATCGAGCAAAATATGGCTGCCCTCGCACTCGACCAAATAACCCGAGGTCGCTTCGTTTTTCTCGGGGTAAGCCCCCCAACAGCCGATTACTGTAAGATTCATCGAGTATCCTTTCCTGCAGCGATTATGGTTTCGACCGGTTCGTCCACTCGAAGTTGTCCTGAAACGCCTTGAACATCACTTCCATCTTCTCGATATTGATCTTGACCCGTTCCTTCTCCAGATGGGAGATTTCATTAATAAGGGCATTCACCACGGATAACGATGCTGTGTACGAATCGAGAAATCCGGTGGACCGGCATGCCGCGTACAGCGTCAGATCGGCCAGCTTCGCAAACGGGGACAGCCCGGAGTCGGTCAGCGCGATTACCTTCGTTCCCTGCTCCTTGGCCAGCGCCGCCACCTTGAGCGTACGCGAGCAGTACCTGGGGAACCCGCACACGAATACAAGGTCCCCGGGTTGGATATAGGCCGCGTACTCCGCAACACCTCCCTGGGGAATCAGCTCGCAATTGCCTAGCATATATTTCAGGACGAAGCTGAAAAACGAAGTGACCGACAAGCCCATCCGCCATCCGGCGATCCAGATCCGGTCCGCATCCAGCAGCATCCGGGCCGCCTGATGAACGTCCGCCTTATCCGTCCACGCCATCGTTTCCCGCAGGTTCTCGATTTCCTGCACGAAATGTTTCTCGATCCAGGAATCTTCCTGATGGCTCGTCGTGTATACGAAATTTTTGACGGCCCGCTGATCCTTCAGCACATGACCGCGCAAATCGTGAAGCATGCCCGAGAAGCTCGGGTAAGCCAAAGCTTGCGCCAGCCGGTGGACCGTCGCCTCGCTGACCCCGGACTTGCCCGCGATCTTCTGCGCCGACAGCATCACGGCATCCTGCATATTGGATTGAATGTAGTGCGCCACTTTTTTCTGCGCGACGCTTAAGGTATCGAATTGGGCTTCGATTTTCTCCGTGATCGTCGACATCCGCCAAATCTCCTTACCGGTTGATCTCCAACTGCACCCGAGGGTGTCCGAGGTAGGCAGCGACGTCCTGAATGCCGGTTATGATCGGATGGTACGACAGCTCCTCGACCCCGCGGTTGCCGTAGGCATTAATGAGGAGGCAGTGCATGCCCACTTTCTGGCAGCCGACGACGTCGTCGTAATAGTTGTCCCCGATGTACAGCGATTCGCTCGCCGTAACGTTTGCCTGGCTCAGGGCCATCCGGAAAATGTCCGGATTCGGCTTCTCGATGCCGACCTCCGAGGAGATCACAATCTCGTCGAGTTCCTCGTCCAGTCCATTGCGAGCGAGCACCGCCCGTGCCGACTCATCCCAATTCGAGATCAGGCCTAGCCGGTATCCGAGGCTCCGCAAATGGCGAAGCGTCATCTTCGCCCCGTCGAAAGCTTTCCATTGGACCGGACATTCCCGGGCTACGTCCCGCTGCACTGCAAGCACGTCCTCGATCGGCAGCGACAGCCGCAGAAAATAGTTCAGCGTCCCGATATACCAGGGGAAAAACGCCCGGCTGTCTTTGCCGAGCACGCCCGGATATTCCCGCATGAACAGCTTGTCCGCCCTATGATAAGCGATTGCGATCTCTTCCCGGTTCCGGAATACGTCGAAACGTTCCAGCACTTTCTGATACACGTCTTCCCGGTTCGTGCTCACCAGCGTATACCCGAGGTCAAACCATAAATACTGAATCATCTTCGCATCCACATCTCCTGTTGTAGGATTTCCTTCATCATGCTTGAAATGTTTTATTTCCTTCACACCTCCATCATAAGAAGCAAGTATTAGTGGAGCGTTAAGTGCAGGTGGAGATTTCGTAAATGTTGGGCGGGAGCGGGGCCATTATTTGTTGCGGATGGGAGAGGGGCGTTCCGGAACCGGCAGCAAAAAAGCAGCGGAACTGTTCCGGGACGGGTCCCGGGCTTCCGCTGCTGCTATGTGAGGGGGAGTTGCTCGCTGCTCTTAAGGAATCGTTCACGGTTTTATCAGACAGAACATGTTCCGGCTTCGCTAAAACGTAATGCGTATCGGCTCTAGCACAAAATAAAAGTCTCTAGTACCTATTTTCGGCATATGGGAACGAGCAAAACAAATAAAGGTGGTTTGTACCCCTTATTTCAGCCCACTGGTCCGGTCTGCACCCTTTTCGCGGAATTTAGCAGCTTCGAACCGCTCTTATTTCGCGCCATGCCGGTTTTTCGACAAAATAAAGGGTACAAACGAGACTGTCGATTCATTGTGTAGAAGTTTTAGCAGACCGTTCCAAGTGAAAAGTTACCTTCTTCTGCTCAAACAGGTTGTCCGGAATCCCTTGATTTCATAAGGATTGTAAGGTAGGGGATTCCAGACAAAACTCGCCAGAAGGTAATCTTTTCCCTTTCCACTTGGTTGTCCACATTGAATCGACAGCCTCACAAACCGCTCCTATTCGGTTCCTTCCCTGCTTGAAGCAAGGCAAGAGGCCCGAACGGCCACCCACGAAAAGCAACTTGCGGCACTTGCTGACTCGGCAAGGAAGCGCAAAGCCCGCCCCGATCGCGGCGGGCACCAGCATCCCGGACCTCTCGGCCGCTAATAGTTATTTGCAATCCGCTCTGCCTGGTCTTTAATCTGATCCGCCACAAACGAAGGCTCCAGCACGCGAACGTCCGGTCCGTAGCTGAGGATCATGCCGTACATCCAATGATTATCCGGGTAGCTGGCTCTTACTAACAAAGAACCGTCTTCCTGCGTCTCCACCTGGTCCAGACCGAAGGCTTCCTCCATACGTACTCTTAATCGCGGGTGAGCATGCAGCAAAAGGTCAACGGAAGAGCCGGTCTCCGGATTGCCCCATCGCGCGTCAAGCTCTTCCATTCGTACGCCTCGATTGGCGAACTGCTCCATATGAACACGCAAGTCGCTTATTCGGGAGAGCCGGAACGTCCGGTAGTCGCTGCGCAGCCTGCAGTACGCATACAAATACCAGGCATACCCTTTCCAGGCTAACCCGACAGGCTCCACCTCCCGCTGTTCCCCGGCTCCATCCGTATTCGTATACCGAAACGATACCACCATCCTGTTCTTGGATGCCTGTCGAAGCGCACTCAGCACGGACTTATCCTTCAATCCCCCTCCATGCCACAGGTTCGTATCGAATATAAGCGTTTCCCCTGCCTCTTCCATCCGGTTTTGCTCCGACCTTCTGCAAGGCAGTCATCCGGTTGCCGTGACCAGACATTTCCGCCGTTTCGCCGTGCGCAATCGTATGGAACGAACCGGACCATAACAGGTTCCCCCTAATCCATATTCGCTCCATGAGGCTGCCGGTTCTTCGGCAGCCTTGACTAGTTGATGTTAAGCTCATATTACCAGTCGCCAAAAACCGAACCTTTTTTCGAAATAGAGACAATATAGGGTGTAAGCTGCTTATTCAGGAGGGCCCTCCGCATGCAAAGTGATTCGATGTACCAATTGCTCACAAAAATGAAAGACGGTAGCCAGGAAGCCTTTCATACGCTGTATGAGGCTACCTATCAGGATGTCTACCGGACCGTCTCCTTTCTGGTGGATCATCAGCAGGATCGGGAGGATGTCATGAATGAGATCTACATCCAAATGTGGACCTCGCTGGCTACCTACGATACGAACCGGCCTTTCCGCTTCTGGCTGCACGGCTTGGTCATCCGTCAAGTACAGCGATTTCGGGTCAAGAGCTGGCGGAGATTCCGGATTTTCGAACGCATCCGGGCCTTCACCCGGGAAGAGTCTCATTGGGATCAGCCTGCTGTATGGATGGACGGGACAAGCCAAATGATATCGCAGGCCATCCAAAAACTGACTGACAAACAACGAACGGTCATTGTCCTCCGCTTTTTTCACGACTATACGCTCGAGGAAATGGCGACCCTGCTCGGAATTCCAATCGGCACAGTCAAGTCCAGATATCATGCAGGTCTCCAGATGCTTCGAAAAATTTTAGGGAATCTCCCCCCGGAAAGGATGGAAGAGATCCATGACTATTGAACGCAACCTACGCGAACATCTGCATAAGGAAGCAGAAACGATGGAGTGTCCCCCGGCCATCTCCAAACGAATCGAACAATCCTATTCTCAATATTTGCAACGAAAAAGGAGCAAACCAACCATGAAAAAACGTTTAATCAGCGGAATCGTCGCAGCCGCTATTTTGATTCCAACCGCAGCCTTTGCGGCTCCTACTCTGATTGATATGCTGACCAGAACGCCAATGACTGCTGAACAAGTTAGAGTGGATGAAGTCGGACAAGCAACACTTGAGAAGCTGTACCGCGCATTTCCCGAAACCCAATCGTTTGAGATTATCGACGCAAGTTCCGTTCAAGGTGTCCAAACCAGCATCACCCTGCGGGAAAAAGGAGGAACCGGCAAAACGATGACGCTTCATACAAACAGCGTGACAGGTGCGATCGAACATGTGATTCAAGAAAATTGGGAGTCTGCCGGGAAGCCGCTCACGGCTTTAAGCGGTCAGGACATCAAGGCGAAGGTAGATAATCTTCTGGATAAAATGTATGGCAGCATTGAAGAATATGAGTTTGCTATGGAGCAGATGGAAACCGCAGATCAAAAAACGTTCATGTTGAATTACACCAAAAAGGGATCGAACACGCCGTTTTACCAGGTATTTGTTCAGGGTCATACCATCAGTGCTTCTCTGATCGGAGGCGAGACTACGCCTGCAACCATTCAAGTAGAAGGTTTTTTCTCTACCAATGGCAAGCCTGATTATTTTGCCGATGCCTTTCTAAATGATGCCAAACTGTTTGCTTTACTTCACATGAGCCCGACACAATTAAAGCAAGAATTAGCTACGGGTAAATCGGTGGTGGAGATTGCAGCCTCTAAAAACGTCTCCAAGCAGCAAGTAATAGATGTGATTGCCCAAACCCAGGTGGATGCGCAACTTCAAGGCGAGCTTCATGGCGATGCTGCTACAAACAATCGCTCGAATGAACAAATGCTACGAGCTATTGAACCCAAAGTATTGCAAGTTATTGAACACAAAAGCGAGACACCGGCGAAGCGGTAGTGAGTTCCTAAGCTTCGGAATATACTTTCGTTAAATTGTTGGCAACGGAACATCCAAAATGAGGATGCCGCATTTTATTGTCGGCATCCTCTTTTCGTATGTTCCGCTGATTTAGGCAATCGATCCGTCCAAATCAAGAATGACAGCATGTAGAGTGATGCTTCAGGTCACCAATGCTTTTCCATGGCCTCTTCACAGCGGGAAAATCCGTTTCTCCTATAAAACGGAGTGCTATCGCTGCTGGGCCACAAGATAAGAAATTCAACTTCATGTTCTTTGGACCACTTTTCCATAGCCCGATGAATCTCCGTCCCAAGCCCTTGGCTTCTAAAGGCCGGACGAGTATACACATTGGTCACATAGCCGTAGTAAGGGTCTGGTGATTTACCTGGCCTCGGTACTTTATGGATAAGCTGCAGATACATATGCGAAACGATGGTACGATCAACCTCCGCAACCCAAATGTACCAATCTCCGCTTCCGATAGCCTTAATCAAAAATTCGCTGCAAATCCGGTGAAACTCTTCAAAGTTAGCCGTACCAAGTCCGTAATCTTCTGCAGAGAAATCCCATCGCATTTGAACAAGTTCATCAACATCGTCTAAAGTCGCCAATCGTACAATCGTCATTCCCTCGCCTCCGCAATTTCATATATCCTCAAGTCGGGTTATCCCTACTACTCCTATTACGTCATACCTGTCATCGAGCAAAAAACAGCCGTTCCTTCTGAACGACTGCCTTCTGTCTTAATCATCTAATTTTTATAAGCTCTAGCCAATTGGCGCAAAAACCAAACGATAAAAGCCGCAAATACGGTAAAGGCAATATTGATGCCCATGAACACTTTTAGCCAGAGCTCCGACCCTTCCTTCGAGATCCATACGAGCACGAATTGCAAAATGGCCGGAATGAGAAATGATAGCCAAATAGAATTTATGTATTTCTCTTTGTGTAACATCCGCCAGCATACGACGAGCGATACTAGAAAAAGCGGGAACGTAGCCGCAAATTTCAAAATCGTCAGCAACGGTATCCCCTCCATCCCAATGAACACTTTGCGGACTCGGCTGAGTCGTATTGTGTCATTATTCCATGAGACGGCCCCCGAATACAAGCTGCGATGGACCCAAGTTGATTTAAATGAGCTCCAACTTCCCCCATGTGATCTTTCTGAATTCCATCAATACTTAAATCTGAAAATGACTTTTAAATTCGAAAATCTCGTGAACCGCTTGTTGATACCCCTCTGTTTTTCGAAAGGATTCCCCAATAGCTGCAGCAGCTTTCTTGAAAGAAGAACGGCTTAACACACAATCTACGACTTCACGCAGTTGATTTGCAGTCAAACCTCTCATTTGTAATGGAACGCCTGCTCCGATTTTGGCGACTTGTTCAAATACCGGGCACCGTCCCGTAGCATCTCTATTGTGCCCGCCCATCGTAGATCAACCGTTCCTCCTATCCAGTTAATGGTTTAAACCAGATACTAATTCATTTCATTTATCTTCTAAAGAGTTATAAAAAGTCACATCTGCCTCGTTATCATAATAATGATGACAATGTCACTCGACTTATACACTCCGACCATCGTTGAAGGCCAACGGGTTCTTTTCCGTCTCTGCCTCAAGATCATTTATATTTTTTTAAACAGACATTTTATGAGCCAACACAATGGCATTAACCGCTGATACGGTATCCTTGGCTACCAGTTGTTCATCCAGCTTCAAATGAAGTTGTAAGGTAGAGACTGGTGGATTTTTAGTTGAAATCATGAGCTCAACCTCATGAGATGTAAGCACCTTCGCTTGCATGATTTGCAGCCAGGGGATAAGATCCGGTAATGATTTATCCTCCGAAGGGCCGGTTTCCATGCCATCCACCCCAATAGGTGAATGCCCATCGAAATACTCAATCCTGAGCACAACATAAGAGGGAGTACTGTTCCTCTTCAAGGTAGTGGCCGCCTCCGGCTGACGGCGGGAGGTTTTTTTAGGACCGATAATCCTATTCCACAAAACGATAAACAAAGAGGGGATGAAGAAGCCGATCACCGCCAACCAACCACTGGATGTATTGACATAGACGGTAAAAAAGAGGGCTGCGGACAGAATCGCAAGCAACCATATGTAGAGCTCCTGCCGCCATTTGGGCTGGCGCCTCCCAGATGCTGGAGGGATGGACTGTGCTGGCTGAATTTCAGGAGCTTGCTCCGGTTGAGCTGCTGTACGTTCTCTCCATGGCAAATGTTCCCCATTCAGCATATAGAAGTTGTCGGCTGCTCCCTGCCAGACCTTCTCCTGCGAGGGATGCGGCGACTGCCAGAGGGTAACGTATTCTTGAATGTCTTTCAGATAGAGGGCGGGATCGCCCGTGAACGAGAAATATTGCGAAAGCTCCAGATGAATAACCGCAGCAGAATACCGCTGTACATGGGTCGACAAGGTTTCTAGCCACTCATGCACAGGAGCGGCAAGCGATGGAAAATGGGCCAGCGTGCCGGGTAAGCTCAGGCGCAACTGCTCTGCAGCATCCGCCCATGGAATCTGCCATTGGAATGCCTCGGAAAAGCATCCCCACTCAGGCAGATCCTCCACATCGGTTGGTCCATATAGGGTTGAATCTTGCTCCATGCTTGCATAAGCTGCCCGCTATACCGCTGGAACTCCTCTTGGCTGACCAGACAAAACCATACTGGAGCGAGAAAATTATTCGTCTCGAAAGCTGTATTCTCATAATCGACCGAATCTGTATCGGCACTTGTAACGCTCAGGAATGTCCGGTTTCCCATATCAGATCCTTTCCTCCTACCTTTGTTTCACATCCAAATAATAGAATCAAAAAGCAATGTTTCAGACTAGAGGTGTTGATCCGAAGCGGTATATTGAATGCAACATGAATTAATGTAGAAAGCCAACATCGAATAAATTTCTTACCTCAATTGCTTTATCAATACTTTCGGCTGAAATTTCTAATTTCTCATTTAAATCTATAAGAAAACCATCTTTGAGTTCAATAATACTAACAATGCCGGGAAGTATATTATTAATCTTTTGATTTTTAAAGTAAGTCAAGTAGCCTATCCATATATTTTGACCATTGGTTTTAACCTTACGTCTAAAATCATTGGAAATAACAACAGCATAGTCTAGGCGGCCTGTCATTTCTATACTTTTAATTATTTTTATCAAAAACTCTTTTGATATTAACTTCAGAAAGCTATCTGAAAATTCAACATTGATAAACGCTGTTTTATTGGCTTCATAAGCCCCTTGTGTAATGCTTATTGATATTTCGCTTTCTTCACTTTCTTTAATTTTTTTAATGTAAAGTAAAGAGCTAAAGCCGGCCCAGCTTTTAGAGTTCTTTCTCAGTTCTTTATCATCTTCATTTTCATTTTTAAAAACATCTTTTGCTTTATTTGCAATTATTATTTTTTCAAGGTTTTCATCATTAAAATCGGATAGATTATTTTGGAAATGATAAACTGCATTCCTACTGTCATCCCATGTTGATACCGTTACGTCCTGAAGAAGTTCATCCTTTATATTCACAACAATCTCTTTACAAAAACTTATAAATTCAGAGGCATACATTTCAATGCTTTGTAAACGAGTAATTATTTTTATTTTATCCATTATTGCACTACCTCCTTCTGTCGCTATCTGAATGTCATTTTTTCGAATGTGTCATCACGTAACTAATAAGAAATGAGATTTGAAGAGAAATAACTAAACATACAACAGTTAATAATCCTTCATCACTAACAGGGTTCAATATGCTTGCAAATAAGTAGAACCCTATAATTGATAAAAAAACTAAACCAAGAAAAATCCCAAACATTTTAACCAATCTTTCATTCCTTAGTCTATTATGCAATCTTATATGTGCCTCCCATCAGCTACATTTGTTAATCGCATTACTGTTGAACCTGATTTACCAAATCTATTAAGTCGGACTTAGCTAATTTGTCATTACCTAGTCGCTCGCGATTACCGTCAATATAATAAACAAATCGAGCTAAGAAACCATTATCACCTTCCCACCATATGGATTGGCTGGTCGGATCTTCTTGGTAATACGCTAGCTTCCCACTTTTAAGTTCTAAGGGTTGCTTGTCTTTTTGGGATATTTCTTCTGGTTTGTCAATAACCTTGCTTAAAATGTATCGTATTTCTTGCATCGTTTGCTTGTTTTTATAATGAAAAACGAATTGATGGAGATAGTCTGGGTTATCCATTGCGATCTCTGAACGAACCTCATTAACTTCAAAAGGAAATCGAAAAGGTTCTGAAAAATTATAAAACATTGATTCGCTGTTTATTTTGACGTGCTTGCTGCTGCATCCGCTTATTAGAAAACAAAGTATGAAGAATACAATGAATCCCCTCATTTTCCCACCTCTTCTAATTTAACGCAATACAGAGGCGAAATGTTGCGTTATTCCGCCCGATTAATCATGTAACGCTCGCTTGGGTTTCGCAGATTTTAATAGGTCGGGCTCTAATGGGTAACATACATGTTTTGGCCAAGTTAGAATGACAGAAAAAAGGATTCACAGGCCCCTAATGGAAAACGAAACGAAGCTAACCGACTTTGATAGATCCGGATGGATCATAATGGGAGTAGGAACTAATTAGGGAATGCGCCCGGAATGATTAAATCCTGCTTTCCCCTGCTATAAAACCGCCCTGGCATCCGTCTTATACATGAAAGGGGGGACGGCAGCAACATGGAGGATGGCGCACAGGTACCCGAGCTGTTCCAGCGCTTGTTTCGGGAGCATTATCCCGGAGTCGCGCGGAAGCTTTATGCGTTGACCGGGGATTACGCGGCGGCGGAAGATTTGGCCCAAGAGGTGTTCCTGCGGCTATACCGGAACCCTCCCGACCGGCTGGAAGCCGTCGGCGCTTGGCTGCACCGGGTGCTGACCCGGGTGGGGTACGATTATTTAAGGCACCGGTCGTCGGGCGAGGCATTGCTGGAAAAGGAAACCGCCCGCATCGCGGCTTGGTCGGAAGGCGCCGTCCCTTCGGGAGAAACGGAAGTCATCCGGGAATGGGAAATCGACGTGGTCCGCCGGGTGCTGCAGAAGCTCTCGGACCGGGACCGGACCGCCCTTCTGCTTCGGGAGGAAGGGTACAGCTACGAGGAGATTGCCCTCCGGCTGGAGGTCAACCCGAAGATTGTCGGGACGCTGCTGGCCCGTGCAGAGGAACGGCTGAAGAAGAAATACGGGCAGGAGGAGGAGCGGCACGATGGCGGACGGAGAGAAGCGGACCGGCGGGGAGCCGATTTTTGATACGGACCGGGCTTGGGACCGGTTTGAGAGACTGACGGCACGGGAGCCGGCTCCGGCGTTTTGGAAGCATGCGGAGCAGAGCCCGCGTTCGGATGAAAGAAGAAACAAAGCCCGATCGGATAAAAATCCAGATGATCACAATAAGGATGGTGCGGTGGAGATGAAGCAGACGAGAGCATTCGAAGGGAAACAAGGGGCCCCGGTTGCCGGGACGCCGAGGGCGGCAACAGGGACAAGCGTTAAAGGAGCAGACGGTTCCTGGCGAACGGAAAGACCGGCCAAGCGCAGAATTCGGAGATGGACCGCAGGGGTAGCTGCCGCTGCTATGGCAGTCGTCCTGTTCACCACCCCCCTGGGAGACCGGGCGCTGGCGGCCATGCAGCATACGTTCCGCATTCAGCATATGGTCGGAGTCGGAATATCGGCGGATGACATGGCGACCATCTCCAGCCTTCTGGAGCGCGGCTCGCCCGAAGGAGACCGGAGTTTCACACTGGCCCAGTACGGCACCTTGACCCAATCCGGAGGCGGGGAATCCCATACCCTCACTTGGGACGAAGCGGAGCAACGGATGGGCGGGCTCCTTCAGCCTGGAACCCCCGCCTCCCCCGTCTTCCAGCCGGCTACCACACTTACCTTTAATCTGAATGTAAAAGCGGTCAACCGGCTGCTCACCCGTTTGGGCGGCACCACTACCCTGCCTGTCGATGCCGACGGGAAAACGATCCGGCTGCACGTCCCGGACGGCATCACCTCGGAGGGCACCTTGTCGGGCAAGCCGGTAAGACTGCTCCAATTCGGCAAGCCGGAGCTGACCGTGGAGGACGGCATCGATGCGGCAACCGTCCGGGAGGCGGTACTCGGGCTGCCTGTATTGCCGGACAGCCTGCGGACCAAGCTGGCGGCCATCGGCGATTGGCAGAGCACCCTGCCGGTGCCGGCCCGTGACGGCGTAACCATCAACTTCAAGTTAGGCGGACACGATGCGGTCATGACGACAGACGGAAAGAATCGCTACCTGCTCTGGCTTGCCGGGGACCGTATGGGGCTGCTGAGCGGCACCTTGAAGGATTTTCCTGTGGAGTCCGCTTTCCGCCGGGCAGCCGAGGAGCTTATCCAGCCATGATGATGATCGACACCGAAGAATTGACCAAAACCTACAACGGCCGCGGCGGCTGCCGCGGCATCACCTTGCAGGTGCCGGAGGGCTGCATTTTCGGCTTGCTTGGACCCAACGGCGCCGGCAAAAGCACCTTCGTTAAAATGCTGGCCGGCCTCCACCGCCCCGACTCCGGGCGGGCCGCCATGCTGGGCCGGCCCTTGGGCCGGCCGGAGGCGAGACGCGAGCTGGGCTATTTGCCCGAGCTGTTTCGCTACCAGGATTGGCTGACCCCGGCGGAGGTCCTCCGCTTCCACGGTCAACTGGGAGGGCTGCGCCCGCAGGAGACGCGGGCATCCGCTTTCCGAAGCCGGGTCCGCGATACCCTGGAGCTGGTCGGTCTGTCCGAAGCCGCAGACCGCCGGGTCGGCGGGTTCTCCAAAGGAATGCAGCAGCGTCTCGGCTTGGCTGCCGCCCTGCTCTTGGACCCTAAGCTGGTCATCCTGGACGAACCCGCTTCGGCCTTGGACCCCATCGGCCGTTATGAGATCCGCAGCCTGTTGAAGCAGCTGCGGGGCAGGGGCGTGACCATTTTCCTCAATACCCATCTGCTCGAAGATGTGGAGGAGCTGTGCGATGAGGCCGCCTTCCTGTACGACGGCGAGCTGCTGGCGTCGGGGCCGCTGCACGAGCTGCTGAGTGGCACCGGCGATAGCGGAGGCGGCAGTGCCAACTGGCGCTTCCGGCTTGGCGGATGGCTGCCGGGGACGTGGGAGGAGCTTGGCGGCGCTGTCGGCGGCGCTCTCCCCTCCCTGCTGCGCCTGGTCGAGGCCGACGAGAGCGGCAACGCCCTCCTGACCGCGCTTGTAACGGACCGGGAACAAGCCGGCTATCTGTGCTCGCTGTTCGTCCGCACCGGCCTGACGCTTTACGAATCCGGCCCCGAGCCGAACAGCCTGGAAGCCTGGTTCCTCCGGATGGCCCGGTCCCGCCAAGGAGGTGGCCCGTTATGACGATGTATATAGCCGCCACCTTCAAGGAGTTGACCCGTAAGCGGGTGTTCCTGGTCACGATTATTCTGACCTTCGTCTTTCTGGTGCTGTTTGCCTTCGGGGTTCGGGAGCTGGCCGGTACGCTCGAACAGAACCGGGTATCCCCTGCCGAATCTCTGTTGAACAGCATGGTTCTGACGGTGCTGGGGCTTTTTTTCGCACAATTTCTAACGGCCTTTTTCGTGCTCTTCTCCGCCATGGGGATCGTCACGGGTGAACAGGAGAACGGTCTGCTGCTGGCTGTCGCCGCCCGCCCCATCTCCCGCTGGAGGCTGTATCTGGCGAAATGGCTGGGCCATGCCGTCTGGATCGCCGTGTACAGTATCATTTTGTTCGTTTCCGTGGTCTGGACCATCCACAGCCTGGCCGGACTTCCTCTGCTTGTGGGGGATTTACTGCGGGGTCTCGTGCTTTTTATTTGGATGCCGCTTCTTCTCCTCACCCTGGTCATGCTCGGTTCCGTCTATTTGCCGATGCTGGGGAACGGGATTTGCGCCGCCTTATTGTACGGATTGGCCCTCTTCAGCGGTCTGGTCGAAGGGATCACGATCTATGAAGGAAGCCACCCTATACTGGACAAATTTCTCCTGCTGACCGGGCTGCTCCTGCCCACGGACTCCGTTTACCGGAGAAGCCTCTACGAGGTTCTCGGGGGGGCGGATTGGGCCGGTCTTGCCACGGCCGACATGGGTCCATTCTCCATGCCGAGCGTTCCATCGGACGCCTTCCTTCTGTACACGGTCGGGTATGCGGCGGTTCTGCTCCTGTTGGGTTGCCGGGCATTTAGCAGGAAGGATCTGTAACATGCCGGTGAATGCAACGAGGGGCTGTCGATCTATGTCGGCAGCCCTGTTCGATGCGAATCCTTATTTCTTTTGAATCGGTATCCATATTTCGCTTTTATACTGCGGCGATGTGGTATCCTTATGCTCGTTCCAGAGAATTTCCGGCCCTTCGCTTAACTCGTACTCCGACGACGGAAACCATTCCGAATAAATGCGTCCCCATATCTCCTGAAGTGCACTCGGAAATGAGCCTACTGCCGTGAAAACAGCCCATGTCGAGGCCCGCACCTCCAGCTGCGCCAAGCCGTCCCTCGCTTCTTGCGTAGTGGCAGCGCCGATATAGTGGTCGAGCTCTCCTTTCTCCTCCATCCGCCCTTCGCTGAAATTCGTGGATGCGCTGATCAGTCCCGAAGGCTGGACATTCGAATAGCTTTTAATTTCCTGAATTAATTCTGGAGTGAGCCCTTCAACCATCGACGCAATCTCCGGGTTTACCCCTTGGAACACGATAGGGACCCGTTTCTTGATCCCCACGATGCGGAAAGCCCCTTTCTCTTCAATCCGGTAGTTCATTTCACTTCCTCCTTTGATGGTCAGTTGAAACGTCATCCGAGGGAAGGCTTTGAGGGACTGGCCATGAAGCCGGGCTTCCGAAGGAGTAACCCCGTGCACACCCTGGAAAGCTCTGGTAAAGGAATCCGGTGACGAATATCCGTATTTCAGCGCAATTTCGATGATTTTCATATCACTGTGGCTTAGCTCTAGTGCCGCCAAGGTTAGGCGTCTGCGGCGGATGTATTCCGACAGCGTGATGCCGGCCAGAAAGGAGAACATGCGCGTAAAGTGGTATTCCGAACAGCAGGCAATCTTCGCCGCCTCCTGGTAGTTCACATCATTCGTCAAGTTCTCTTCGATATAGCTTAAAGCTTCGTTCAGCTGTGCCAGCATATCCATGATCCGGTTCCTCCCCTCGTTGCTTCCAAGCATAACAGAGATGCGATTTCCCTTCCCGACATCCATTGCACCATCCTGCAGGGTCTTTATGTATCATTTGCGGGGCTCGCCGCAAGGGAGAGGGATTATCTCCATTTTCATGAGTATACAATAAAAAGACCGTCGAGACTTTCTCGACAGTCTGGATGAATCCCCATTAAACCTTTCTTTTTACCCTAAATTACTGACCGGATTTCAATTTTTCAATTTCCTTCACCGCATTCTCATCCGCCATCCGCAAGGTGGTATTGATGTCAAGCTGACCTTTACCGAGCTGATACCAGAGCTTTTCAAGCTGGTTGTTCGTAATCGCTTGATAAGGCGATTGCTGGAATGGCGCAGCCGGTTTATTTTTCGTTAGCGCCTTCAGGTTTTTCCCTGCAAGATTCGGGTTGTCTTGACCGAACGCATCTTTTGCCGATTGGGTTGTAATGACCGGCAGTCCCAGAGCTTTTTTGGCAATATCGGTCTGATATTCATCACTGGTCATATAAGCGATAATTTCAAAAGCTTGCTCCTTATGCTTACTGATGCTCGGTATATAAGCCAAGTTGAGCGAAGCCTGCGAACCAATACCGCGAAGATTGCTGATTTCCGGCAAAGTGACCAAATCCCAGTTCACTTGTTGCGCTGTTCCGGGAATGGAAGCCGCGTACATAGCCGCTACTTTTGAACTATAGAACAGGTTGTTGATTCCGCCGAAGCTGCCTTCCAATAGTGCATTGCCTGGAATCTCGTAGAAACGATTTATATTTTTGACAAATTGAGACCAACGTTCATCGGAAGAAAATAAGGGCTTATCTGTTTTAGGATCAGCGAATCCGAGGGACATTTGGTTCTGCCAAGCGATGCTGTAAGACTGGGTAATAAAGCCTCTGTATTGCGTATCCCCGTCTTTTCGAGTGAGCCGCTTCGCAAGCTCGTAAGTTTCGTCCCAAGTCATTCCGTCCGTTGGATAAGGAACAGCGAATTTGTCGAACAGGTCTTTATTGTACAATAGGGACATTACATTCATCCGCAAAGGCAATGCATATATTTCGCCATTCGGGGAAAGGGCCTTCACAGCCTCTAGCGTACTAGGCTCAAGACGTTTCAGATCATAGCCGCTTCTCTTGATCATGTCCGTTATGTCGTACTGAAATTTAAACGGCGTTATGTATCGGTAATGATTGGTATCGCCGTTCAAGAAAATGTCGATTGGTTCTTGCGAAGCAAGCAAGTTGGACAGATTGCCCGCCACGTTGGTATCCGGGGAATTGACGAGTTTTAAAGTAACATGCGGGAATTTCTTAACGATTGCGTTACCATACTGCTCCATGAACGTAGCTGTATCGGTTGCATATGGCAAATAGAAGCTAATGGTAACGGGCTCCTTCGGTGTCTCCCATGTCTTCGCCGCGGAGTCCGCAGTTTGACCGGTTTTGCTATCTTGTCCTCCGCTGCACCCGGCTAACATACTGACTGCAGTAACCAACAACACTATCGGTTTTTTAATCAACCTTATCGTCCTCTCTGTATAGGAGTCCCGGGCAATTTCCATTCTCATTTCATGCCGGATTCGTCCAAATATTGAAGCCACTGCTTTTTATATTCAGCTTGGATTTTTTCCAGCCCTGCCGCTTTGGCTTTTTCAATAAACAGCTTCAGACCCGCTTCCACATCTTCGACAAGCCCCATTTCGAGCGGCGCGAGATACTGCTTGGACACCTGCTCCAGCGCGGCTCTTTCCGCTTGATAAGCCGTATAGTCTTCGGCGAAGCCGGAATAAATATCAGGCTTGGCGATTTTGTCCAGCTGCGCAAATATTTCTTTGACCCCGTCGTACCCTTTGTCGAACAGCATATATTCCGGATTCCGCCACGACCAGCCGTTCATCGCCTCGCGCGGGAAACCGTTCGATTTACTGTCTCCGATCATTTGGTAATACCCGTTATCGACCTTGTAGTTAACCCCTTCGATTCCGTATTCGGTGAGCCGGTTATACTCTTTATCGGTCACAAGCTTTTCGTAGAAGGCGATGGCCCGCTCCGGATTCGGGCTGCTCTTCGGAATGGCGAAACCGTTACCGATCGGCGTAACCGGCGTCGCGTATCCTTTGATGAACGGAAACGGCGAGTATGCCAGCTTCCAGTCCGGATGCGCCGCTTGCGTCTTCGTGTTCATGTCGTTAAACATGGACGGATTGTGAGAGAACAGCGCCGCGGACTTGCCGCCGATGACCAGATTGTTGCCCAGTTCTTTTTCGTTTAGCACGTTTTTGGACCAGAAGCCTTTATCCGCCCATCTCTTCGCTACTTTCAATCCTTCCAGATGGACCGGCGAACCCCAATATGCCGTCATCTCGCGGGGGTTACCGTAGGAAGCCGTCATCCCGTAAGGGAACGATCCGGCGGGATCGATGGTAAGCTCCAAGTAGTTGCGCATATTGAAGCCGGAAGCGAGCGGGAACAAATCCGGAACGTTTTTCTTGATTCCGTCCAAATAAGCTTCAAACGAAGGAATCGATTCCGGCTTCGGCAGATTGAACTTCTGTCTCAAGTCTTCCCTGTAGATGAAGCCCCCCGTCGTATACTCTTTGTACGTCGAAGGTACTGTGTAGATCTTGCCGTCGATCCTGGCCGTGTTCCACATATCCTGCGGCACGAATCCGTGCAATTTAGGCGCGTGCTTGGGCAGCAGCTCGTCCAGGGGCAGGAAAGCGCCTTTCTTCGCGTACTGCTGGTAACCGAACCAGTTCGCCGTATAGATCAGGTCGATGGGCTGGCCGGACGTAAGCAGCAGTTTGTACTTGGTCGTATTGTCGGTCCACGAAATGTAATTGAATTTTACCGTGGCGTTCAAGTCTTTCAAAGCTAGCTCGTTAATTTTCGCTTCGATGATCGGCAAATCTTTCGGCGGATCCCCCAGCATGTAAAATTGCAGTTCCACCCTTTTCGAAAAGTCCTGATCTTTGCCCATACCAGCCGTATTCGCGGTTTCCCCGGCATTCTGCGTTTTGCCGGTACACCCGGCAAACAGCACGACTGCGAGCGCCGCGACGACGAATCGCGCAAAGATGTGCATTGTCTTTCCTTTCATGTGATGCCTCCCTCTGCTTTCTAAAAGTTTATCATACTATGTCAGCCGGCGTGCCGCGGAAAGCGGTTGAAGCCGGGTCTAACCTTTTACGGCGCCGATGGTCAAGCCTTTGACGAAATACCGCTGCACGAACGGATAGAGCAGCAGAATCGGCCCTGTTACGATGAGCGACATGGCCAGCTTCGTCGACTCCATCGGAATGTCGCTTGACAGCGTGACCCCGGAGCTTACCCCCAGATCGGCCAGGAATGACATCGTATTAATGATGTTGTACAAGTAAAACTGAAGCTCGTATTTGCTAGGGTCGTTGATGAACAGCGACGAAGAAAACCAGCTGTTCCAATACCCGAGAGCCATAAACAGCCCGATGGTGGCGATGCCCGGCATGGCGAGGGGGAGAACAATGCGGAAATAAATGCCGAAATCGTTCGCACCGTCGATTTTCGCGGATTCGATCACCTCGTCGGGAATCGTTGACTTGATGAAGCTTCTCATCAATATGATCAGAAACGGCGAAGCCAAACCGGGAAAAATGAGCGCCATGTACGTATTCGTCAAATGCAAGTACGAGGTCATCATGATGTACCAGGGTACGAGCCCTCCGCTGAACAGCGTAGTAAAATAAATAAAGAACATGGCCTTATTTCGGTATTTGAAGTCTTTGCGCTGCAGGACGTACCCGGCCATCGTCGTCATGAACAACCCGATCGTCGTACCGACTACCGTCACGAAAGTCGTCACGCCGTAGGCCCTCAGAATCGGACCGGGCGTAGCGAAAATCGTCCTGTAAGCCTCGAGCGAAAATTGTTTCGGAATCAGCCGGTATCCATCCCTGATGATCGATTCGTTCAGAGTCAAAGACCCCGACAAGATGAGCAAAAATGGAAATAGACAGACGATTGCTGCCAACGCGACGACCGTGTAGGCGAGCACGCTAAAGGCGGCGGATTTCTCTGAAGCTCTCACGTTCATAACCGAACCTCCTCCCTCAAGTTAAAACAAGGCGTAATCCTCGTTTATTTTTTTGATGATGTAATTAACAGTCACGATCAGAATGAAGCCGAATACGGATTGATACAGTCCCGCCGCGGTCGCCATGCCGATATCGAACGTTTCTTTCAGCGACCGGAACACGTACGTATCGATAATGTCGGTGCTGCCGAACAATAGGCCGTTGTTTCCGATCAGTTGATAGAACAGATCGAACTGCCCCTTCATGATGCTGCCGAGAGAAAACAGAAGCAGAAGGACGAATGTCGGCTTCAGCATCGGGACGGTTATATGCCGAATCCTTTGCAGCAAAGTAGCTCCGTCGATCCGGGCCGCTTCGTAATACTCGTCGCTGATTCCAGTTATGGACGCCAAATAAATGATCATGCTGTAGCCGATATGCTTCCACAGGTAAAATACGACGAGCAGGATGACCCACACCCACGGCGCGCCATAAAAGTTGAACGGCTGCATGCCGAGCGACTTCAGAAACGTATTGGCAAAGCCGGTTTCATAGTTGAACATGTTGTACGAGATGGCGCTCAGCAGGACGAACGATACGAAATACGGCAAAAACAAAATCGATTGCGATATTTTTTTGAACAGCTTCCCGTGGATTTCGCTAAGCAAAATCGCCAGGACGATGGCCAGCACGTTTTTGAGCACAATAAAAGCCAAATTGTAGCCGATCGTGTTCAGTGTGAGCTCCGCAAGCTTACCGGACTTCCACAAAAATTTAAAATTGTCCAACCCGACAAAAGGGCTTCCAAACAGCCCGCCGTGAAAATCGAATCTCGTAAACGCAAAATAGATGCCGACCATCGGAACATACGAATTGACGAAAAAAAACAAAAGAGTCGGCAGCAGCATTAGAAACATAAGCTTGTTTTTATTCAGTTCATTCCAAAATCCTCGCTTCGACACGAAATCTGTCCTCCCCGGCTGTAAATAGGACAGGCGGAAGATACGTCTGATAGCGTGCCTGCCCATCCGTTCCCCATCGTACAAGGAAAGCAGGCGCAATTAAACTCCACATTGCGTCATAAACATGAAGTTTTCGCCCTTATTGCGCTTGTTCCCGGAGTGAACAATTCGCACTTTTATGTGTTCTTTCTACTTTTTCACTCTCCCTATGGCAACATGGACGGCATGTAAGATATACTTCTTTGGAATGACTTTGTGAGGGGATGAGAAGCGGGTGAGTCAACGCGAGAACAGGAGCTTGTACAAAAACATCTTGATCAGCCTTGTGGTTAGTACAGTCATTACTCTGCTCATTTCTTCCACGCTGCTCATTATGAACTTTGAAAACATCGCCATCCGGCAAGTATCCCGCTCCGACTTGAACTCTCTGAAACAAACGAGTCGGGAGGTGGCGAAGATGACAGATACGGCAAAGACGCTATCGTTTCAAATTTACGGAGACTTGACGATCTCCAAGCTGATCTTCTTCCCGAAGCCGGACATTTACGATGTAACACTGGCGATGCAGCAATTGAACAACTACCGGCTATCGATGCCGTTTATCGAATCGATCTATGTATACAATGCAAGCTCCGGAATGTACTATATCAGCTCAGACACGTTCCGAAACGGAAGCCAAACGGAGGAGGAATTGGACGACCGGGGAATTGTAGACATTTTCCATAACATTCAGGAATACCGTCCGTATTATCCGATACCGAGAATGTATGCAATCGGCGATGGAAAGCAGGTCAGCAGCTACTCCTATTTATCGTTTGATATGCTCGAGAAAAAAACGAGCGCCGCCGTCGTACTCAATATTGCCGAGTCGTGGGTCAATAAAGATTTCGGCAGCTTAACCGCCGACTTCGGCGCCAGAATGTTCATTATGAACGAACAAGGCATTTTGCTTTCGCGCAGCGGCGACGATCCGATGTTGACCGATTACTCAGGGAATGGTTATATTCGGAACATTCTGGATAACCGCGTTGCCTCCGACTATTTCGTGGATATCGTTGACGGCGTCAAGTCGCTCGTTTCTTACACTGCCCCGGATTCGCTTGGCTGGAGGTATGTGCGGACGACACCTTATTCGGAGATTACGCGCGAGATTACGAGTATGAGGACCAAAACGATTGCCTTCAGCTTTATGGTGCTGCTGTTCGGGTTACTGCTGTCCGTTGCTGCTACCCGCAAACTGTATGGACCGATTGATAAAGTGCTCAAGCGATTAAAGTCGCTTGAAATCGAGCGGAGAAACAACCAGCATATCGTAAAGCAGCACTTTTTACGGAGTATTGTGCTTCGCAGGGAGGCCTATGGCCCGGAAGCGCTGCAGGAGAAGCTGACCGAATTCGGTTTCACCATCCGGGCGGATCACCCCTCCAGACTCATCTTGCTCAAGTTGGATCGTTTTGCGGAGTGCGCCGATTATTACCGGGACCATCTTAAGCTGGTGAGATACGCTATCATGAACATTTGCGGAGAAATTAGCTCCTCCTCGTATCATGCCGAAGGTGTCGATATTGGCGACGATCGCGTACTTTTATTGCTCGCAAGCGACGATCCTCAGGGACTATCGGATAGAAACGCATTGATAAGCATGCTGAAATTAATGCAGGAAGAAGTTCGGAATCATCTTAAAGTATCCGTTTCCGTCACCGTAAGCCCGGTCAGACCGTCCCTCAACCAAAGTATCCTGATGTACAACCAGGTCAAAGAAGCTTCCCTTCACCGGCTGTTTTACGGCCACGGCTGCCTGATCTGGTCGGAGGACATCATGAACTTGAAGCTGAAGGATTACGCGTTTCCGGTCCACCGGGAAAAGCAGTTGGTCGATTGCCTTATGACGGGGAAAAGCGAAGAAGCCAAGGCCATTTACTCGGAAATGGTGCGTGCTACGGGGGAATACCCGTATTCCGTCGTCCAACTGACGATTTCCCATCTGACGTTCACCGTCATCAACGTCTTGAAAACGATTCGGAAAAATAACGCGATCGTCGTCGAAGCCGACTTCGACTCTGCGCTTGCCTCGTTGAACCAGGTGGAAGTCATCGAAGAAATAACGACACAATTTTTCGGGATATTCGATCAATTAAGCAAACAGCTAGAGGCGAAAAAAAATTCGAAACAAACCGATTTGATCAAACGTATCAATGAGATTATCGATCGGGAATATGCGAATCCGAACCTTTGCCTGAACTCGATTGCGGACGAACTGGACATGTCGCCGATCTATATAAGCCGCTTGTACAAACAGCTTACTTTTTGCACACTGACGGACGCCATTCAAGAGGTGCGGATGAATCAATCTAAGCAGCTGTTGCTGGAATCCGATTATTCCGTGGCGGACATCGCCAAACTGACCGGATTTACGAACAGTTCGTACTTCTACCGCATGTTTAAGAAAAGCAACGGTGTAACACCGAGCGATTTCCGTAAACAGACGCCTCGTACCGAGACGATCTGAGAGGCTTTGAGAAGGCATTTTGAATCGTATAAAATGGTAATTCCGAGATCCAAGCCGGGGATGAAGCCAAAGCGGAAAGGAAATCATAGAATTCGTTGGACGATTTTTTCTGAGAGGGGCATATGCATATTGAAGTACGAACTAGGCCGTTGCCTGCTGGAAGAAAGACTTCAGGAAGCAGGAATGCCGCTGGAACGGCTGGCGCTTGAACTGCGAGTGAGACGGGAGCGGCTGGGTGATTTTATCGACAATAAAAGAGTGATGTCTCTTAAGCTCGCGATTTCGATCGCCGATACGCTTCAGTGCGAGGTGCGCAGCCTGTACGAATTAACGTCTTCCGATGAACGCCGTTAGTCAGCGGATGGGTAACCTATATAAATAATCTGCCCGTTCGCAACGACGGCAGCCGAACTTTTGGCCGGCTGCCGTTGTATACCGATTGAGCTATCGTCTCCGCTAGTTCTAATGAAAGATGGAAAGCTTTTGTTGTTTGATCCTGAAATTTAATCTTCAAATTGTAAGTGGGGGCCTTTACTTGATTTTATCATTATTTTTAATGCCTATAAGCATTAAGTTGCTTTCCGTTTGTACGCGCGCATCGCAAAGATATAAGCCACGAGCATAATTCCGACGCACCACGCCAGCGCGATCCATATATCGTTGCCCACAGGCTGACCTGACAACAGAGCACGGATGGTCTCCACGATTGAAGTCACCGGCTGGTTATCGGCAAAAGCGCGAACGACCTTCGGCATCGAATCGGTCGGCACAAAGGCCGAGCTGATAAACGGCAGGAAGATAAGCGGGTAGGAAAATGCGCTTGCACCTTCCACCGTTTTTCCGGACAAACCGGCAATCGTCGCGACCCAAGTCAAAGCCAGCGTAAACAGCACGAGTATACCGGCTACGGCGAGCCATGGCAGGACTCCTGCCGACGAGCGAAAGCCCATAATAAGCGCTACGAGAATGATGACGACAAGAGAAATGACGTTGGATACCAGCGAGGTCAGCACGTGCCCCCACAGCACGGCGGAACGCGCAATCGGCATGGAGTGGAACCGCTCAATGATGCCCCGCTGCTTATCCATAAAGAGACGGTAAGCCGTATAGGATATACCGCTTGCAATCGCAATCAGCAGGATACCGGGCAACAGGTAGTTCACATAGTTATCCGTACCGGTTTGGATTGAGCCGCCAAACACATAGACAAACAGCAGCATCATCGCAACCGGAGTGATGCAGACCGTGATGATGGTGTCCATGCTGCGGAAAATATGACGCATGGAACGTCCAAGCATCACGCTCATGTCGCTAAAAAAGTGACTCTTTACCGTCTCCATTTACATTGCCTCCTTTTTACCGATAATTGCGAGGAAAATCTCTTCCAATGAAGGTTGTTTTTCCACATACTCCACCTTTGCGGGCGGGAACAGCTTTTTCAGTTCCTGAAGCGTGCCATTGGCAATAATCCTGCCTTCATGCAAAATGGCAATTCGATCGGCTAGTTGTTCAGCCTCATCCAAATATTGAGTGGTCAGGAATACCGTCGTTCCACCGTCGGCAAGTTCTTTAACAATTTTCCAGGCCTCAATGCGTGCCTCGGGGTCAAGCCCGGTGGTCGGCTCATCAAGGAAAATAAGCTGCGGTTTTCCGATCAGGCTCATGGCAATGTCGAGCCTGCGGCGCATACCCCCCGAGTAGGTGGACACCTTGCGGTCGGAGGCGTCGTTCAACCCGAAGCGATTCAGTAAATCATCTGCGACATGACGCGGATTTTTAAGGTGTCGCAGTTTGGCGATCATGATCAGATTTTCCCGCCCGGTCAATATTTCGTCCACGGCGGCAAATTGCCCGGTCAGGCTGATCGCATGCCGCACATTCTCGGGTCTTGACGTGACGTCAAATCCGTTTACGGTGGCGGTGCCTCCGTCCTGCTTGAGCAGCGTGGTGAGGATTCTGACAATCGTCGTCTTGCCTGCGCCGTTGGAGCCAAGCAGGGCGAAAATCTCACCCTGCTTCACTTCAAAATCGACGCCCCTTAGGACTTCTTTGTCCTTGAAAGACTTTCGCAGGCCTTTCACTTGAATTGCTTTTTCCATCCCGTTATCCCCCCTTTTCCTTTTTTTTATCCGTAACCTTTTTCATTGCCTTGCTAACTTCTTGGTTAACAGATTCTTGATAGATGTCAGCGTAAGTTTTAGAATCTTTGATTAGTTCGTCGCAAAAAGTCGCTACGTCACTTCCCGTCACATCGAGCACGCCTTTCCCCAAGGCCGCGCCCTCTTCAAAAAGATCGACAATCCCCGATAGCAAACCCGTACCTTCGGTTAGTTCAACGGGTCCGACCTTAAAGAAATATTTTTGAATCTCTTTATAAACGATCTGATAATCTTGTGGGAGCCTTTTGACACGCGCCACGTGCGCTCGCCATTCTTTTTTGCCTTGAATGATATCTTGTATTCTCATTGTTATCCTCCTATTTACCCAATTTTTTAGCGATATTATGGTTGAGCTGCTCGCGCCATTTGTCGCGATAAGATTTTGCCCCTTCTTCGCCGGCCAGCGCTGAACAGAAGCCTTGGATATCGTCACCCAAAACCTCTTGGACGCTCTGACCGTCAGCCGCCGCTTCTTCGAGCAGGCCAAGCACGCCGTCGAGAATTGGCATGAGGTTGCGACCGCTGAAATCGGAGTACGACCAAAGATTCGCACTTATTTTTTCCCATGCCGCTTGATAATCAGCCGGCAGCTTTTTGGCTCGCGATTCAAAAGTTTTCATTTCCTTAGTCATGTCGCTGCCGGTGATTTTTTCCCAAAAATTCATTATTTCTTCTCCTTTAACTCGTTAATTTTTGATGATACGAACTCCCATTTTTCCCAGAACTTCCGCAGCTCCTCGCGGCCCGCGTCGTTGATCGCGAAAAACTTTCGCGGCGGTCCCATGTCGGAGGGCTTCTTGGTGATCTCCACCAACTTGTTTTTTTCGAGCCGGATCAGGATGGTGTACACCGTTCCCTCCACAACATCTGTGAAGCCGAGGGCGTTTAGCCGCCGCGTGATTTCGTAGCCGTAGGTTTCTTCGCGGCTTATAATTTCAAGGACACAGCCCTCAAGCACGCCTTTGAGCATTTCCGTTAGATTCTCCAGCACAATCACCCCTTGCTATTCTGTATAACTGGTATGAAGTATTACTTACTACAACTACAAAGTAACACGTAGTAGTTGGTTTGTCAATAGCGGTTGCTCTGCACGGATTTATATTTTCAACTATTATCCTGCATATCTTCTGTTGTCTGAATCTTGTGTGTGGGGGATACTCCCACACTCGGTCGTCCCGTGAGCATTAAACAACAAATTTGTATGTTGTTGTTCAAGTGAAACTAACGATATTAACTATTGCCCTTCAGGTCGGACAAGCGATCAGACCGTCCCGAATGGCGATGCCAACGAGCGCATTCATGACGCTCTTTGTGATGGATTTGATGCTGTAGGCAGCGGTCGGCTCGACCTGCGGCGCGTATCGTTCGAAGACGAGCTGCGCATCCTTGACGATCAGGAGGCTGTAGAGGCTGGGAAACGTCCGGAGCAGCGTTTCATAGGCTTGGTTCAGTCGTTGTACGTCTAGCTGGGCACTCTTCGGTTCCGTCACTGTGAACGGGACGGCTTCTTTGATCCGGTGCACCGGGCATCACTCCTTCCCCGGTAGTTGAGGAGTCTCTCTTTCCATATTTACTTGGTTAATTAAATCAGATAACTCGATTTCATCTAGAGAGTTTATTCGTAAGTCAAATTCCTGAAAAGTTAATCTTTTAGTAACTTCATTTGGCACTATCACACAATATATCCCCGCTCTTTTTGCAGACATTAATCCCGCCGGTGAATCCTCAATCGCAATGACATGAGAAGATTCTAAATTCATTTTTTCTAATACGTTTAAATATAGATCCGGATTCGGCTTCACATGATCCACATCTTCTGCGGTTGCAATATGTGTAAAAAAATGGGCGATTTCATATCTTTTTAAAAGGTCTACTATTCTTTTTCGCGGGGAACTGGAAGCCAATCCAATCTGGAGGTTCATTCTTTTTGCGGCTTC
>NZ_JBYUPU010000052.1:0-43301 GCF_058135425.1 Paenibacillus sp. MAH-35 | reverse complement strand
AATCCGCAACTTTGCAGGCAAGTACGTAACTGCCCAGGGTGAAGAGCATCGGAAAGCCGTATGCGGGAAAACCGCACGTACGGTTTGATGAGGAGGGGCTGGTAATCCCAGCCCTTTACTCTACTATGGCTCGAACGGCTGCCGCATACACTCACATGCTCACCGAAGTATGCTTTTTGATACGCCCACCCGCTGACGCAACACTACAGATACGCTCTCAGTCAACACACGCACTTACACTCAATCAATCTCCAAAACCGCAATAACCGCTGCGAGTCTCCGCACATGCTCTTCAATGGTTTGTTCGTCGAAGCGCAGCGAAGGACCGGATATGCTTAGCCCCGCGACAACGTCGCCCTTGCGGCTGCGGATCGGCATGCCTACGCATTTGATGCCGTATTGGTGCTCCATATTGTCGATCGCGTAGCCGCGAAGGCGGATCGTGTTCAATTCGTCCAGCAGCGTACAGGGATCGGTAATGGTGTTGTCCGTTATCGAAGCCAGTCCCCGACCGATCACGGTATCCACGACCTCGCGGGGGAGATAGGCGAGCATCGCTTTGCCGATTCCGGTGCAATAGAGCGGAGCCTTGATGCCCATGACCGATTTGACGGTCATCAGATTTCTCGGCGAGGAGGAATCGAGGTACACGACTTCCGCGTCTTCGCCGGGAATCGCCAGAAAAATGGTTTCGCCCGTAGCGTCGGCCAACTCCTGCATATGGGGCTGAACCGTTTTGCGGAAGCTGATGTTGCTCGATACGACATGGCCCAGCTGCAGCACTTTAAGCGTAAGCCTGTATTTGCCGTTATCCGGATTTTTTTTGATATAACCGGCTTTGACGAACGTGTCCATGATGTTATGTACGTTGCTTTTGTACAAGCCGAGACGTTCGCTGATCTCCGTAACGCCCAGCTCGGGCGTCGTCGCGGTGAAGCAATCCAGCACCTGCAACGCTTTAAATAACGTTTTTGTTTTGATCTGATCGTCTGTCGCCATAAGCTCCACTCCGTCCACATTCCATAATCGGTACAGCGAACCTTAAGGTTTGCTATATTCTTTGTTACCGCTATTATTTAGAACTCTGTTCTTATATTTAGAATTCGATGCAGCCTCATTATACGACAATAGTTTGCGTCAATCAACGATCAGGTGAAAAAACGTGCGAAATCCGGGATTGTATTTCCACGATCGCTGTGCTACTATTTGGGTGTTAAATAATAGAACAACGTTCTAAAAATTAGAACGTTAAGAAGGTGGCTTATCCGCTAGCCGTTCATTGTCTCAATTTGCGGACGGAGAGCGGGGGATGAAAAGAGACGATGCGTCTGTAAGCGGTCGCATAATCACGAAAATAACACGAATCAAGGGGACGAAGGAGGACGAACGATGCGTTACGATGTCATCGTATGCGGAGGAGGCCCGTCGGGGGCCGCAGCTGCCATAGCGGCGGGGCGTGCGGGAGCGCGCGTTCTGCTGGTTGAGCGGTACGGTTTCTGCGGGGGCATGGCGACAAGCGCCCTGGTGAATCCATGGGCAGGCCATGAATACCCTCATCCGGTAACGGGCGATATGGGCTCGCTGATCGGCGGCATATTCAAGGAAATTGTCCGCGGGCTGCACGAGGCGGGCGGCTACGGCTCGGAGCTGACACACTCCGCGTTTGACGAGGAACGCCTGAAAGTGGTCTATGACTGCATGTTGCAGGAGGCGGGCGTTGACATGCTGTATCATACGATCGTGACGGATGTCGTCTGCCGGAACGGACGGATCGAATCGATCGGCGTCGCTTCAAAAGACGGCGCGAGGGCTATCGAAGGCGATATGTTCATTGACGCGACGGGCGACGCGGACTTGGCGAGCCTAGCCGGCTGCGAGTGGAGTCTGGGCCGGCCGGCGGATCAATTGACGCAGGCGATGACGGTAAGCTTCCGCATGGGGAATGTGAACAAGCCTCTGATGCTCAAGCATCTGCGCGAGCGCAACGAGACCGGACACAAGAAGGCGAGACTGCTGGTCGAGCCGTATTTTCAGGAGGCGATCCGGGCTGGGCGGCTTCACTATCCGTACCGCAATTGGATTCATTTTTATGATTATCCGCACCCGGGTGTGTTGCATTTCAACATGACCCGGATCAACAAGGTCAACGGGCTGGTCGCCAAAGATTTGAGCTTCTCTGAAACCGAGGGGCGCAGACAGGCATTCTTGCTGGCCGATTGGCTGCGTGCCGAGGTTCCGTACTTCTCCGGCGCTTATTTGGAGAAGGTCGCCTGCCAGGTGGGCGTGCGGGAAACCCGGCATATTCAAGGGCTGTATACGGTGACGGAGCAGGACATTACCGGTGCGGGAAAGTTTGACGATGCAATCGTGCGCAGCCGTTATTTTATCGATATCCATTCGCCGACCGGCTCGGGCTTCGACCACGAATCTTCGACAGGCTACGGCGCGGTGGCGGACCGGTACAATGTGCCAGAGGGAGATTATTACGAAGTTCCGTACCGGGCGATCGTGCCGAAGGGCGTCCAGAACCTGCTCGTACCTTGCCGGGCATTGTCGGCGACACATGAAGCGTCCGCAGCGATCCGCGTCATGGCGACGATGACCGGGATCGGCGAAGCGGCGGGGATTGCAGCCGGTCATGCGGCCTCACGGGGAATAGCCGCGCAGGAAGTCGATCCGCAGTGGCTCAGAAGCAGGCTGGATTATTTGTCCGAAGGCCCCGATTTCGATCCGTTATGGAACGGCTGCGCCAGCCGGCGGATGACGGGAGCCTCGGTGGCTCCGGAGATTCCCGAAATGCCGGGCGTTTGAGATTCGAAATTCCGCAGTATTCATCGATTAATTGGTTCATATAGGAGGCAGAGCGCATGTTCAAAGTAACCCCTTTAGCGAACGAGCATTTGACGATATTCGAATCCCCCGAACCGGCCTCCACCTTTGTGGGCAGCCCCGGCATCACCCGGCTCGCGAGTGGGAGAATTGTCGTGACGATGGATTTGGGCAACCGCTGGGCGGACTGGACGTATACGAAACCGAAAGATTTGAGCAAGATGGGCAAAGTGTTCGTATCCGACGACCACGGCAAAACCTTCGTTCTGAAGAAGGAATACCCGTTTTTTCACGCCAGGCCGTTTGCCGCCGGGAGCTCGCTGTACGTCTTGGGGCATTGCCGCGACTTGATGGTGATGCGTTCCGACGACGACGGAGAAACCTGGACGGACGCTTATCCGCTTACGGAAGGACAGAAGTGGCACCAGGCCCCCAGTAACGTCCATTACGCAAACGGGAACGTATACTTGGTCATGGAGCGGATGGCCTACACCGATTTTAAAGGATGGGGCGTCGGCTCGCTCGCTCCCGTGCTGATGCGGGGCAGCGAAGCCGCCGATCTGACGCGCAGGGACAACTGGACGTTTGCCTCGGAGGTTGCTTTCCGCGATGTGATCGACAGTGGAGAGCTGGATTATTTCGGCGTACCGTTTTATGAAACGCCGCCCAACGGGTATGCGCTTATCGCGCCTAAGCGGAAGGCCGACGCGGCCGGCTGGCTGGAGACGAACGTTGTGCAGTTCGTCGATCCAAACCATTACTGGCACGATCCGGACGGAAGAACGCTTCATTTGTGGATGCGCGCGAATACTGGAGGAACGGGATATGCCGCGATAGCCAAAGTCGTGGAACAGCCAGACGGCTCGATGGCAACCCAACTGGAAACTGTACCTTCCGGCAAACGTATCGCGTTCGTCCCTTGCCCCGGCGGGCAATTGAAATTTCATATTTTATACGATGACGTATCGCGGCTGTACTGGCTGTTAAGCTCGCAAGCCCGCGACAGCATGATCCGGGCGGAGCGGATGCCGGACGACCGGTACGGCTTGCCCAATAACGAGCGCGACCGGCTGCAGCTGCATTTCTCCACCAATTGCGTCGATTGGTGCTTCGCCGGGCTCGTGTGCGCCGGAAGCTTCGCCAAGGAATCGCGGCAATACGGCAGCATGGCGATCGACGGCGACGATCTGCATATCGTCAGCCGCTCCGGAGGCGAGCATTCGGTGACCGCCCATGACGCTTATAAGCTGACGTTTCATACGGTCCGCAATTTCCGAGATCTTGCGTATTAAACGGTTCCGGGAAACAGTCGCATCGGCGTCCGGACGAAATTAGGAATTAGACAGGGGGAATCCATCCATGGGGGACTCAGGAAGATCGAGAAGACAGAGCCTTTTATACACGACGCTGATTGTCGGCGGATTGCTGATCGCGAGCGGCTGCGGTCGCGAGGCGGACGTAGGCAAGACGCCGGATAATCCGGCAGGATCGCTTGCGGGAGGCGAGCCGGTCACCTTGACTTTGTTCGCGCATGGCATACTGCGGGATCAAGATTTTATCGACTATATGCAGGAACCGATCAAGAAAAAGTACCCGAACGTCACGCTCCGCAAGGTGGACGCCGACAAGCAGGTGACGATGGCAAACCTGATCGCTGCGGGCGACATTCCCGACCTGGTATGGCTCGGACTGACCAATCTTCAGCAGTTGACCGATCTGAACGTGCCCAGCAATCTGGAGCCGCTCGTCCACAAGCATCAATTCGATCTGAAGCGGCTTGACCCGCAGGTGGTCAAAAGCATCCGCTCGTATACGGATAAAGGGGAACTGGTCTATCTGCCGTTCCGCACCTATGCCTTCGGCCTTCATTACAACAAAAGCATCTTCGACAAGTTCGGAGCCGAGTACCCACGAAACGGCATGACCTGGGACGAAGTCATCGAGCTGGCGCGCAAGGTGACACGCACCGAAAACGGCGTCGCCTACCGCGGCTTGAATGCGGGCACCGCGCTGAACCGGATGCAGTCCCAGCTGTCGCTGCCTTATGTGGACCCGCAAACCGACAAGGCGCTTGTTTCTTCGGATGACGGCTGGAGGAGACTGTTTCAAACATTCCAGGATATATACGGCATTCCCGGCAACTATCCGAGCGGAGCGACGTTCGGTGACGGCGCCAAGGCGTTTTTGGATACGAAAACACTCGCGATGTTCCCGCAGCTGCTGCTGCTTAACAATCTCGATTTGGCGAAGGCCGCGAGCGAAGGGTTCCAATGGGGCGTCGTCAGCTACCCGACGTTCAAGGACAAACCGGGCACCGGCCCCGGGCTTTTCTCCGACGGCTTCGTGATCCCGCACGGCAGCAAGCATCCGGATCAGGCGTTTGAGGTGATGGCCTATCTGCTGACGGATGAGATGCAGAAGGTTTACTCCGAGAAAGGCAATATGTCAGCGCTTGTGAACCCGGATATCCATAAACGGTTGTATGCCGAGAGCCCGCTCAGCAAAGGGGTGGATATCGCCGCGCTGTTGGCCGTCCGGTCCGCCGATCCCCACGAGAAGACGATCTATGACGAGAAGGGAAGAGTGATCGTCACCAAACATCTGGAGGCGTATTTTACAGGGAAAGTCGATATGAATACGGCCATGCGGATGGCAAACGACGAGCTCAACAAGGCGGCAGCCGAGATGAAGGCAGCGAAGCAATAAAGGCAGTCGGCAGTTGGAACGATGAAAACGGTTACCTCTTGAACCTAAAAGAAAGCAGGTGATCCCATTGTCGGAGGAAGAAAAAGGCGCATCGCAGGGGCCGCAAGAAGAGAAGGAGCATTCCCCATCCCCGAAGATCAGCAGAAGAAAGCTGCTGGCCGCCGTAGGCATGACCGGAGCTGCATGGGCGGCAACCGGCGCATATGGGGTAGCAGACGGCAGGTCGGTCAGTACGGCGGTTTATGGGTGGATGGACGGCCCCGGGATGCCGTTCCGTAACGTGAAGGCGCTCGGTTCCGTAGCCGAGCTGGCGGGCTTCGAAGGAGAGTACGACGGGCGGCAGGCGCATGTCATCGCTTATCATCCGGATAAGGAGGTCGGCGGCGGTCTCTTCTACTTCGATGCCTCACGTCCCAAGTCGAAGCATGACGGCGGAACGGTCATCAGCTGGACGGTCCCTTGGGACGGTCAGCAGGCGACACTCGCGGATTACTTAAACGGAGCCGGGGAAACCGATCCGAACGGGCTCGGCTGCTGGGTACGTCCCTTCGACGGGCGCGGCGTGTATGCAGAGTGGTTCGGCGTAGTGGGGGACAACGGCGACGAGACGGCCGGGCTGCTGGCAGCCAAGCGGGTGGCGGAGGCGGAGCCTAACCGGTACTTGTACTTGCCGGCGCGCATCGTGACAGTCACGCTGAACGAGCCGCTGCTGTTCGCGGTGCAGAGCTCCGGCTTGTTCGGGACGGGCGCCGATCCCTACATCTACTCCCCCAACGAGCAGAACGTATCCGGTCTGCGGATCAACGGCGGACCTGTCGGTGAAAACAACCGTGCGGCTGTCGTGTTCGACGGATTGGGGCAATGCGGCGGCAATTTCATTCTGATCCCGGGCGAGCAGAACAACTGGTATTGGCCGCTGGATACGTGCGTGTATTCCGGGGATTTTCAGCGCATCCGGACCCGGAGGTTTAACGGCGGACACAGAGTATACAACTCCGTGACCCACGGCCATGAATCGAACAACAACAAGTTTGAGATGGTGGAATGTTATGCCATCAAAAAAGGTCTGCTGCTGGGGGTCAACCCCGTGCCCGGGGCGAAGCAGGTAGCCTTTAATGAGAACACGTGGATCAGCTGCCGTTATCGCGGCAACGTTCATTGCTTGTACATGTACCGCAACAGCACGCCGAAAGCATACGGGAACGTATTCATCAATTGCATATTCCAGGAACGGGCGGCGCCGCTTCAAGGGGATTTCGAAATGTTCAAGGCCGAAGGGGGCCACGTGGAGGGCGTCACGTTTATCAACGGACGTTTCGAATGCGTGCAGGAAGCCGGACGGCAGCGTCCGGTAATCCACCTGAACGGGCTGTCCGGCCGGTCGTTGTGCACCTTCATCGGCACCTACATTCATTCAACGATTGCGATCATCGACGATAATAACATTTTGCGCTCGCTGGGGACTGTGCACAACCCGAACTGGACGGCCAAAGTGCTGGAAACGAACTCGTTGACAGCCCGGGGAACGGCGGAGATGGTAAACGCGCTTAACCCGAGCAACTCGATCCGCTGGACAGGGAAGGGCGATGTGCAAACGCCCACGCGCCATTGGCTGGAAACGCCGTATATTGCGAACGGACACACGAGCGCAGGGTATGGGGGCAAATACCGCAAAGGTTCGTCGTGGTCGGAAAATGTGATCGAGTTTCTCTCCACGGGCGGGGTGCGCGAAACCAAATTGTGGGTGGACGGCGTGCCGGTAACCCGCACGATGCTGTCGGGCACGGACAAATTCCACGCGCCGGCGAGCGATGCGGACGTTCACCTCGGTGCGTCCTACGCCCGCTGGGCGGACGTGTACGCTGCAAGCGGCGTTATTAACACGTCGGATCGGCACGAAAAGCAGGATATCCAGCCGATCCCGGGCGCCGTGCTCGATGCGTGGGCCAGCGTGCAGTACCGGATGTTTCGTTTCAAGGACGCGGTGGCGAAGAAGGGAGACGGGGCACGGCTGCATATCGGGCTCATCGCCCAGGATATCGAAGAAGCGTTTCGCCGGTTCGGGCTGGATGCCTTCGCTTACGGCTTGCTGTGCCGGGATGAGGTCGTCGACGAGAAAACCGGCAATCGGCGGGAAACTTGGGGGATCCGGCCCGACGAGTGCCAGTTTCTCGAATCCGCCTTGCAGCGCAGGGAATGGAACCGGCGGATGAGTGAGCGTTTGAACGGCCAATTTTAAGTTCATTCGGGAGCTAGTTCACGTAGACTGGCACGTCGTGCCGGGAGCAACGGCAGAGTTGGATGAGTGTTACTTATCCGACCCTGTCGTTTCTTTTGGTTTTTTCGGCCGAAGCGGCGTCCAGGTTAATCCGTGATCGCAGGGCAGGAACGGGTGCGTATGTTGCCTAAGGAATGGACCTCATCTTGGAATGATCGGTAATTTATCGGTATATTAAATCGTGTTTCTATTGTAAAATAATTGAAATGCGTAAACTAGGAACCTTATAGGAAATTTAACAAAAGATATTGAACAAGCTTTTGTGTCGTTACAGCAAAAGGGGGTATGTGTGCAAAATTTCAGGGATGAGGGCGCTGTAGGGAAATTCTTTGATTTTTATGATCCATATGGAAACAGGTTTACGATATGGGGAGGCCAGGTCGAGGATTATAATCGCTCATTAAATCAGGCTGGAGATTTCATTCATAGGGAGACACCAACGATGTCATAAAGTAAGATATTAGGGAAAGAGCCAAAGGACAATGAACAACTGGCATTGGGCGCTTGGAGATATCTATTCCATCACCAAGGGTGACGATGGATTATGGAAGACAAGGATTTGAAGGTTGTAGAGGAATACGCAATGAAAAGGTAGCTTTATTGGGAGGAATTCATGAGGAATATTCTAAATTTACTTGTTACACTTATTGTGTTCTGGGTAGGCAATCAGTATTTTAATGAGTATCTATCCATTGCGGATATTAAGACTTTAGTAATTGCATCTGTTCTAATGTTTGTGATTCGTTTTTTGTTCAGTTTGGCCATGGCATTGTCAGTGATGCTGATAGTAGTGGGGGTTGGCTGCTTAACAACACCGGCATTAATTCTCGCCTCAATAGTGCTGACGCCAATAAAACTCTGGCTGCTTGATAAATACCTTAGCGGTTTTGAGATTCATGGGTTCTGGACATACGTGTTACTTACGATTGTTCTCAGTATTTTTACGGTGAAGGTAAAGTCGAAACAAGATAAATGATAAGACAAATCCATTGGATAAAATAATACTTTCATTAGGAAGTGGGGGGAACTACGTATCAATGATTCAAGATAAACCGGGATACTTGTCGAAAGTCCATTATTTATTTGGGAATCATCAAAACTACATTATTACAACGGAAAAGTTTCTCTATGATTTAGAAAAGGTAAAGACAACTGAAGCAATCGCTTTTCATAATGGGGAAGAGCAAGAGGTTATCCATACAGAGATTACTAATGTCGATACTTTAAATCATTACCCTCATATTTATAGAAATTCACTATTTATTACAATAAGCAGCACGTTGGAAGTGCTTCTTTATGAACTATGCAATAGGATTAACATAGAAATGAAGTTGCAAAATCCTTTTCGTAGCGGAAAAGATACACTTACAAGAGCGTGTAGATATATGAAACAAGCTGGCTTTAAATTTCCGGAGGATGAAAGATTGTGGCATCAAATTAGTGACCTGAATAAAATTAGGAATTGTATTGTCCACCACCAAGGGAACATTAGTGAAGATCGGGAAAATCTACTTTTGATTTCAAAGCGCTATCCTTCAATCACGCATAATAAAATGGATCTGATAAACGAATTGCTTCAACAATCAGGAGCAACTCTTCAATCAATGAGCGATTTTGAATTTGAACCGGAATTCATCTTCTTAAAAAAAGACTTTTGTTCCGAAGTAATTGAAATATATAAACGTTTTTTTGAACGACTGTTTTCGATTAATAGTATCAACAATCAAGAAGCACGGAAGGATTAAAATGGATGATCTTTAAAATTTATTAAAAAAAACCGGGAATAAGTGCAGCAACGGGCAACTCCCTAAAACTTTCTTTCATTTGAATCATCACGACGATACTGACGCTCAAAGCTGCTACTGCGAAAACAATGAACCCTATCATGATGAAGAACCCGCCTTATGTTTTCCTTTGGTTGGATGAATCCTAGTTAAGATAAGAAGGAGTACAGGGAACACAACAGAGAATAGCAGCATGTATTCAAAATAATATCTTTTGTTAAGGTGATATTTTCCAGAACGTTGTCGAACCCCAGAGAGAGGCCGGAAATTAATAAAATTAGAGAAAGGGCAATCCATGTCCGATTATTCACCCGAAACAATTGACAAAGTCCGGAGACCGCACAATAGTAGGTCACGCTCAGCTTAATAAAAATGACAACTAACAAGATCAAGGCCAGGGTGGATTCCAGGTGTTCGAAAAAGGTCCCTATGTAAATTTCCTGCACAATCATCAGGTTCCCTTGGTTTGCATTAATCTTCATATCGTTCAGTCGTAGGTAACGGTATAGATCCGTTTAGACTCAGCATAGGCAATTGCAAATGGATGATCCGGTTCGATTCGGCCAATCCGTGCTGACCGTTGCTTAAAGTTCCATTTTTTCAAGATTACCGATTGATTGCAGACCGGGCGGTGTGCGATAATTTAATGGATTCATTTGTCAGTTGAGAGAAATCGATATCTAATAGGAGAGGTTGTCATGAAGATCGGACTGGCCGAAGTGAATGTGACGCCACCGCTCGGGATGCAAATACCGGGTTACGGTCCCAAATCACGGCATGCGACGGGGGTCAAGGACGAACTGTTCGCCAAAGCGATGGTGATCGAGTCGGGGGAAGCTGTTCTTGCTTTTATCGTTATCGACATTCTGTCGCTCGAGCTGGATTCGTCGGATCGCATCCGCAACCGGGTACATGCCTATACCGGGATTCCGGCCGAGCAGGTGATGGTCTCCTGCACGCATACGCACACAGGCCCGCCGCGCCCGCTGGATGAAGCGGCGCTGGCCTACTACCCGACGCTGGAGGAGAAATCGGCGGATGCGGCGATTCTGGCTTACGGCAAACGGGAAGAAGCGAAAATCGGCTGCGGCCGGGGGAACGAGGACAGCGTTGCCTTCAACCGCCGCTTCTTTATGAAGAACGGTGGGCTCCTGACGAATCCGGGCGTTCTGAACCCGAATATCGACAGGCCGGAAGGCCCGATCGATCCGGAGGTGCTCGTCGTCCGCATCGATAACGCACAGGGAGAGCCGCTTGGCATCGTCAGCAACTACGCGGTGCATACCGATTGCGTGGGAGGGACGGAGTACAGCGGCGATTACCCGGCGTTCATCAGTCGGACGATCAAGCAACTTTACGGTGAGTCGGTCGTCAGTCTGTTTTTCCAAGGGGCGTGCGGCAATATTAACCATATCGACGTGTTGGGCCGCCACGACCCCAAGATAATCCCCCATCGGGTTCGGATGGGGAACATCCTTGGCAGGGAAATCGCCAAGGTGCGGGACAAGACGAGTTCCGATTCGAGCGAGGTTGTCCTATCCGCCGCCAGCCGGTTTGTAAGCGTATGCGAGCGGGCGCTGAGAGAGCATGAGGTCGAGTGGGCGCACAGCACGTTGGCAGCTCTGCGGGACGTGCCGGACGACGAGCTGAGCGGCAGACAAGCGATGGAAAAAGCTCGGGCCGAGCAGCGATTGGAGTCGATCCGGCAGCCGCTCGGCTCCCGGGATTATGAAATTCAGGTCGCTGCGATCGGCGATCTCGCGGTCGTGGCGCTGCCGGCCGAAATATTCGTCGAATTTGGGCTGGAAATTAAGGAGAAGTCCCCGTATCCGTATACGATCATCAACGAATTGTCCAACGGCTCGGGCAACGGTTATGTTTGCACGCCGGAGGCTTACGATCGGGGCGGCTATGAGCCCACAGGAACGAAATTCGCCGAAGAGGCGGGAGGTTTGTTCGTCGGCGCCGCCCTGGAGCTGCTGAACGAGCTGCATGGACGGTCGCATTAAACACTCCGGGATAAGGCTTCAGTTTTAACGGGGCGAGTAAGATCAACATAGCAGCGGGGCTGTCCCATAAGCGTTCGCAGGAGAGGGGCCGCCCCAATATCAACAACACGAAAGAACCTCAAATTCCACGGCCACGTGGAGGCTGAGGTTCTTCTTCTCAAAGAACATCGGTTGAAGCAGGGCCTCAAAAAACGCAAATGATTTTTGGCATGTTCCCGTGAGGATCGGGAATCAGACCGATTCCTGCAGTCGGCAAGACGCTTTCAGAGATTCCGAAAGCGTCTTTGCGCATCTTTGGGAGCGGAGCCGGCCCGGATGATGAGCTCCGGAATTAGCAGCAGCAGCACAATCGAGCCGTATACGCCACACGTATAGCTGGTAACGTAATCGAGACCGAAGCCTTGTTGACCTACGAACGTAAGGAGATGGATTGCCAGGTTCGTAAAGCAAAAGGCGTAGCTTCGGATCATCCAGTTCCGGTGTCGGACGATCCGTTTCTTCCGGATGTGAACGAGCGCCGTAATGGTGATCAGCGGCCAAATGATATTGAGCGCGTTAAACCCCATACTGCTTAATTTTCCGCCGGTGGCGTAAGGCGCCATATATCCGGAAGTCAGCACGACGAGAAATACGGACAGGACGTACACGTAGCCGTTCATACGGTGGAGGTTGCGTTTCTTTTCCAGCAATCGATTCGAGAAGTTAAGCAGCCCGGACGCCATGGCGATGCAGGCAAATGCGACATGAACGTACATCACGTTTAACCAGACCGGGAGATGCAGCTCACGCTTAAGCCCGGTTTTATAACTTAGAAACTGCTCGGCCCGCGGATCGATCATATAGTTGTATATCAAGGCGTACAGAATAAATCCAATGCCGATCACAGCTAACAGGACGAACCACCGGTTCTGTTTGTTCAAGCGATGTCAGCCTCCTTGGCTCCATATTCAGGTTCCGGAATGAGCATCCGGCTAACATTCGGGTTCAGACCACCCGCTTGCCCGTTACTTTCGATGCCGGAAGCATGCCGGCTTTGGCCGTTCCGGTCATGCGGTCTCCGTCGACGGATACTTCGAATTTCAAATTCAAGCGAAGCGGTTTGGTAATTCGCAGCTGCCAGGTAAGGCGGCCGTCCATGATTGCTGGATTCATAAACGGTATCGTCTCGTTCCCTTGAGTCGCGTTAGCCTCGATCGCGCCATCCTTTGTCGAGATGAAGAGCCGGGCCTGCATATTCCCGACTGGCGTCGCGATAGTCGTATCCCAAGTCCCCTCGAACGCGGAGGAATGCGAACCGTCGGGACCGGGTGTGCCGTCCGTTTCAGAAGGGATAGGCGTGATGCCGACCGCGACGCCCGAATTTTCCGTCGGTAACGGCGTAATGACGGGTGCCATTCCTGCGGCTCTCCATACCGTTCCTCTCCGCTCAAATTCAAACAGTTGTTCGACCGCATGTGCGATCCGCGGACCCAGCTCACGTTCCACCAGATGCAGCGCTAAATCAAGCCCCGAAGTGACGCCGCCGCTAGTAACCAGGTTGCCGTCGTCCACAACGCGTGCCGCGACCGGAATCGCCCCGGTTACTCCAAGAGCAGTCATGCCCAGATGATGGGTTACCGCCGGTCTGCCTTCCAGCAATCCTCCCATAGCTAGCAGCAGGGAGCCGCCGCATACGGTGGCGATTACGATGTCCTGGCGCCCGAGCGCCTGCCCGACCAGACCGGTCAATTCCGTATTCAGCGCCCGCCCCAGTATCGCCGGGACCGAATTATCGCCTTCTCCTTCGACGTCGCCCGACGCGCCCGGCACGAGAATGATTCCCGCACATTCCGGATTCAGCCTGCCGCTTGCTTCCATAGTTATCCCTTTGACGCCGCTGCGTACCGGTCTGGGGCCTTCGGCCGTGACCAACTGTACGCGAGGCGCATGAGCGTGTTCCGCATACATGGCGGCGGCGCAAAAAACTTCGTAGGGCGCAACGACATCCAGAAGATCAAACCCGTCAAAAAGCACAATTTGGACGTTTACCGTCAAATTCCTCACATCCTTCTCGATTATCGGCCCAAACGCCTTCTACCAACGATCCGTTGGCTGCGGCAGGGACCGTTCCATGTCCGCAACAAGCATTGTAGCAAACGAATATACCAAACAAAGCTGCAAAAAGGTCACAAAACGATAACGAATCGTAACAAATTAGACGGCTGCGTCGGTTTGTTCCGGGAAACATGATAAACTGGTATGCAAAGGTGGGATACGATGAGCGAACCCAATACGATACTGGTTGTAGACGATGATCCGAGTATTGCCGACCTGTTGAGAGACTTCCTGGAATACGAAAATTTTCACGTAATTACTGCCTGTGACGCCGAGCAGGCTTGGTCCGCGTTCCAGAACAACCCGGTACATGGCATCGTTCTGGACATTATGATGCCGGGACAGAACGGATTTGAGCTGTGCCGCCGGATTCGGGCGGAGAGCAGCGTTCCGATCTTGTTCTTGAGCGCGCGCAGCGACGATGTGGACAAAATTCGCGGGCTGACGCTTGGCGGCGACGATTATATCGTCAAAACCGCTTCACCGGGCGAAATTATAGCCAGAGTCAAAGCGGTGTTGCGGCGTTCCGCCGCCCCGCAGCGAATGGGGCAAAAAATAATGGATTTTGGCCGTCTTCAGCTGAACGTGTCGTCCAGAGAAGTGAGCGTGGATGGGAGAAACGTCATGCTCACGCCGAAAGAGTATGAGTTGCTGCGATTATTCGTCGAACACCCGAGACATGTTTTTACGTATGAACAGATTTTGGCAAAGTTTTGGGACGGGGTGGGCGACCGGCATACGATCCGCGTGCATCTCGGCCGGCTTCGCGAAAAAATCGAATCCGATCCGAATCATCCGCAATTTATAGTCAACGTATGGGGAGTCGGGTACCGTTTCGAGGGAGGCTCAACATGAGAACCGTTCGTATACGTACCGTATCCTTGCTGTGCCTGATCATCATGATGCTGCTGCCGTGGATCTTCTATGTGGCGCTCCACTTCATGGAGAACAAAACGTTCAGTCTCGGAAAAAACCGCCTGCAGGAGGAGAAGGTGCAGGCACAGTTGAACGGGATCGTTATGTTTCTCGAGTCCGGGATGAACCAATGGGAAGATCAGGCGTGGCAAAGCCGGCTGCTTGTCCGCTTGCAGCAGGCGAAGCTGGAGGCGGAGCTTGTCTCCGCATCCGGGGAGGTGATGTTCCGGTCCGGCCCGGAGCGCCGCAGCGGCTTATCGTCAGCCGAACGGTTCACCTTCATCGAAGATGGGCAACTGCGCGGCAAGGCCGTCGTGTCCTTGCCTAAGTCGAGCACGGTTCCGGTCATTGCGATGGCAGCCGGACTGTTGCTGGCTTTCCTAATCATCGGCATGGGCATGCGCCAAATAGTGCTGAAACCTCTGGAGACGATAAGCTTGGCAGCCCGGCAAATCACGGCAGGCGATTGGGAGGCGAAGCTGCCCCGCTCCGCAATAACCGAAATAGCTGAAGTGCGCGACGGCTTCGAACGGATGGTAAGCGGGCTGCGCCAAGCTTTCCAAAAACAAACGGAGCTGGAAGAGGGACGCCGGTTTGTGATCGCCGCTGTCGCGCACGATTTGCGAACCCCGCTGTTCGCCTTGCGCGGTTATCTGGAAGGTCTGGAGCAAGGGGTCGCGCAGTCTCCGGAGAAAGCGGCGAAATATGTGGCGGTTTGCAAAGAAAAGTCGGCACAGCTCGATCGGCTGGTCGAAGATTTGTTTACCTTTACCAAGCTGGAGTATCCGGAGATGAAGCTTCACTGCACACTGGTTGATTTTACCCATGTCATCCGCCAATCGGTCGACAATATAGGTCCGCTCGCCCGGACCAAACAGATCTCGATCTTGGACCGAACCACTGACGGCTGCTTGCTCAGCGGCGACTTGCACTTATTGGAGCGTTCCCTCAACAACCTGCTCGGTAATGCCGTCAGGCACACCCCCGAGTTTGGCGAAATCGTCGTGCAAGGTTACACGGAGAATGACCAGGTGAAGTTTACGATCCGCGATACGGGGCCGGGCTTCTCATCCGAAGAACTGCAGCGTGCGTTTGAACCTCTGTTCCGGGGGGAGACGTCCAGAAATCGTTCTACCGGGGGGAGCGGATTAGGGCTTGCAATCTCGCATACGATCATGAAGCGTCATGGAGGCGGCCTTGCCGTAAGCAACCATCCGGAGGGAGGCGCTCTGGTGACGGGCTGGCTTCCTGTAAACGGCCGACAGCAGGACAAGGATAGCCTGGTTTAAACCGATCCCGACTCAGGGGAGCTTGGAGCGCGTCATCGGAATAACGGCATAGCGGGAACGCTTCTACGGCAAGACGACCTTTTACCAGTTGATCTACGAGATCTATGAGGAGTTGGAATCAGGCGAGGTTCAAATTCTTCGTCCGGATGTGGTGTCGCTCGTCAAGTATTATATGGACAGGCATTTTCGCGAGCGATCTGGAAAAGCCTGGACGCGGTTAAAAATAACCGGATGCACAAGGTGCCGTACTACGGTCTGTTTTTCGACGATCCGATCGCGATCGAGCATCAGATGGAGATGCTGACGAATCTGATATTGAAGTAAGCCGGAAGAAGCCTGCAGTTCAGGCTTCTTTTTTAGTTGGTCAGAAAATAGGTTCACAAGAAACGGCCGTCCGCAGCCTAATACCGGTTTTGCTTGCGGAACTCGGAAGGGCTTACGCCCATCGTTTTGCGGAATACCCGGCTGAGATAAAAGCCGTTCTCATATCCGCATTTCCCCGCTATGACATCCAGCGTCCATTCCGTAACGAGCAGCAGTCTGCAGGCCATCTTTACCCGAATCGAGGTTAAGTATTGCAAAGGGTTTACGCCGTAGGCGCTTTTGAATTTCCGAATCAGCTGCACAGGCGTCAATCCGAACAAAACGGCGACATCCCGGACTTCGATTGATTCATGCGCATGGTCCTTGAAATAAACGGCGACATCGCGAATGAACTCGTCTTCGTTCAATGAAGAGACGGAGTCGGGGGATTCCAACGCCTGCTGGGTAATCATCAGCCAGATGTCCGATAAATAGTGCTGCTTCGGCATTTGATTTTCCGGGTTGAAGGGAAGCTGCTGATCCGCCTGTCTTAAGCTGCTGTAGTTTTCGGACAACCGCCGGAATTGCGGCAGCCGGATTTTCCGCTGGGCCAGAAGAGGCATGAGCTGTTGAGGTTCGCCGTCCGGCAATGTGAACGTAATGGAGTGGAAGCTGAAGCTCAAGGGTGTCAACACGTTTCGGTAAAAGGCGACCTGGGGCGGGCACACGACCACATCGCCGAATTCGGCCACACCGTAATCTTCTCCGATCCGGTATTCGAACATGCCTTCCTCTACTCCAAACAAAACCCAAGTGACATACGTATCCGTCTCGTATAGAAACTGTTCTTTTTTGCTCCAATACACATGGTAAAAAATATCGGGCAAGCCTGCGTACAATTCTCTTCACCTCGTTCGAGTGTTTTGTAATTTTGGATATGAAGAGGTAATTCTATGAATTCCAATTAGTCAACGAAAGATCTTAATATGTAATTAAAGATATCATAGAAAACAAAGGAGTCAATGCAGCATGGGGAAGCCAGATACGAAACTGTTAAGTACAGACATTTTGATCGCCGGCGGAGGGATGACGGGGGTGGCGGCTGCTATTGCCGCGGCGCGTAACGGAGCCCGGGTGATTGTATGCCAGGACCGTTCGGTTCTCGGCGGAAATGCATCGTCGGAAATTCGTATGAATGTATCCGGTGCATCCACGATCGGCAAGGAATTGGAGACGGAGCGCAGAGAAACCGGCATTATCGAAGAAATCATGCTGGAATGCGCAGTCCGAAATCCGCAGCGAAGCGCGAGTATGCTGGACTTGATTTTATATGAGAAATGCCGTGCCGAACCGAATCTGACCCTGATGCTGAACACGGCGGTTGTCGGCGCCGAAGTCGAAGGCTCCCGTATTCATTCGGCTTTCGCGGTGAGAGAAAGCACGGAGGAGAGCTTCACGATTCACGCTGATATTTTCGTGGACTGCACGGGCGACGGCCGGCTCGGGTTTGAAGCCGGGGCCGATTTTACGACGGGCCGTGAAGCGGTAGAGGAATATAACGAGTCCGGCGCGAGCTTGAACAGAGACGCTTACCGTCTCGGATCTTCGCTTTTGTTCACATCGAAGGATATGGGGCGTCCGATGCCTTTTACCGCGCCGGAATGGGCCCGCAAGTTTACGGAAGAAGATCTGAAGTTCAGAAGCCACGATTCCTGGGAGTTCGGGTATTGGTGGGTGGAATTCGGCGGAACGCTGGATACGATCAAGGATAACGAGCAGATCCGCGACGAGCTGCTTGCGATCATGCTGGGGGTATGGGATCACATCAAAAATAGCGGCAATCACCCCGATTCCGTAAACTGGGCGCTGGATTGGTTCGGCTTTCTTCCGGGAAAAAGAGAGTCCAGACGATTTATCGGCTTGCACGTGCTGACCCAAAACGATATTCAGCAGGCTATCGACTTCGATGATGTAATCGCTTACGGCGGCTGGTCGATGGATACCCATCCTCCCCAAGGCATCGATGCGAAAGACGAGAAGCCGTGCAATCAGCCGTTTACGCCTTATCTGTACGGCATTCCGCTCCGCTCAATGATAAGCAGGAACGTATCGAATCTGATGTTCGCCGGACGCAATTTATCGGCTACCCATATCGCATTCTCCAGCACCCGGGTTATGGCGACATGCGCGGTCATGGGAGAAGGGCTCGGAACGTTCGCGGCAACGGCGGTGAAGCACAGGCTTCCGCTGGAACGAGCGTGGCGCGAAAGCGGTGTCGTGAAGGAGGCTCAGCAGCAATTGCTTCGGCAGGGAGCTTTTTTGCCCGGCATGGAGTTGGAAGGAAATCTCGCGAAGCTGGCCCGGATTTCCGCATCGTCCGAGCAAAAGCAAGGAAAATGTAGTGATGTTGTGGACGGGCATACTCGTGCGGTCCATGGGGAGAAGGGGGTACGACCCGACTTGACGTCAGCTGGCACGCATCGCTGGATGTCGGAGCCGGGAGACGGCCGTCCATGGCTGGAGCTGGAGTGGGAGGAGCCGGTATCAGTTTCCCGGATTACGATCGTTCTGGATACCGGGCTTCACCGATTATTGATGCTATGTCATTTGGACGTGGTTCAGAATCATATGCAGTGGGGGCGCCCGCAAGCTGAAACGCTGAAGGAGTTTAAGCTGATCGCTTATGACGAACGAGGGGGCATGGAAATCGCCCATATCAGGGACAACTACCAACGAATGATCCAATTGCCCGTAACGCTGAAAAATCTGAAGAAGCTCCGCTTGGAGGTTATCGCCACGAACGGCTTGGACCATGCGCGGGTGGTTGAGCTCGTCTGCGAGTAACGCCGCGTACGGAAGCGTCTTCGGGAGGAGAATGGGATGAATAACAGCAAAGTCAGTCCTGCCTGGTTGTATGCACGAAAAAACAAGTGGCTGTATGTTTTGCTTTTACCCGGGTTTATCTATCTGCTTATTTTCAAATATATCCCGATGTTCGGCATTGTCATTGCGTTCCAGGATTTCAATTTGACCAAAGGCATCTGGGGAAGCGATTGGGTCGGCTTCGAGCATTTCCGCTATCTGTTTCAATCGGACGATTTTTTCAAGATTTTAAGGAATTCGCTAATTATTAGCTTTTATCAAGTTTTATTCGGATTTCCGGCACCGATCGTACTGGCTATTATGCTGAACGAAATCAGGAACCTTCTCTTCAAAAGAGTCGCCCAAACGGTGCTGTATTTGCCGCACTTCATATCGTGGGTCGTCATATCCGGCATCATTATCAATATGCTGTCGCCGTCGTCCGGCTGGGTCAACCGGCTGATCGTCGATTTCGGCGGAGAGCCGATACATTTTCTGCTGAAGCCCGAGTTTTTCCGGACGATCCTGGTTTCCGCGGAAATATGGAAGGAGCTCGGCTGGGGGACGATCATTTACTTGGCTGCGCTTACGTCCGTGGACCCGTCCCTTTACGAATCAGCCACGATAGACGGGGCCAACCGGCTGCAGAAAATATGGTACATTTCGCTTCCCAGCATTGCGACCACGATCGTCATTATTTTGGTCCTGCGGGTCGGAAGCGTATTGGATATCGGCTTCGAGCAGATCTTCCTGCTGTATAATCCGGCTACTTACGAGGTGGCTGACGTGTTTGAAACCTACACGTACCGGGTCGGCTTATTGGAAGGAAGACTTTCTTTCACGGCTGCCGTCGGCTTGTTCAAATCGGTAGTCGGGCTGGTTATGATCGTTTTGGCCAACCGGATCGCGCGCTTATTCGGAAAGTCACTGTGGTAGGAGGTGAAGAGGAACATGCACAAAAAAATCGAGCTTTTTGACATCGCCATCTATCTCATCGTCTCTTTGATTTGCGCGGTCATGCTGTATCCCCTTCTGAACGTCGCGGCGGTTTCGATCAGCTCGCACAGCGCTTATCTGCAAAACCCGATGCGCATATGGCCCAGCCAAATCTCGTTTGATGCCTACAAGGAAATTCTTTCTCATCCGGTGCTTGCGAGAAGCTACCTCAATACGCTGATCGTTACGGTCAGCGGCGTAGCGTTGGGCATCTTTCTGTATATAATCACGGCGTATCCGCTCTCCAAAACGCATCTGAAAGGCAGAGCGATCCTGATCAATCTGGTCATCTTCACGATGCTGTTCAACGGCGGACTCATTCCGAACTTTTACCTGATTCGTTCTCTCGGCATGCTGGACACGTTGGCCGCGCTCGTATTTCCCGGCTTATTCTCCGCATTCAGCTTAATCCTGATGGTGAATTTCATGCAGAACATTCCGGAGGAGCTGGAGGAAGCCGCGAAAATGGACGGAGCGTCCGAGCCCTACATTTTGTTCAAAATCGTCGTTCCGCTCTCCATGCCGATAATCGCCACATTAACGCTGTTTGCGGCGGTCGGTTATTGGAACAGCTTTTTCTCGGCGATCATCTACATCCGAAGCGTGGAAAACTGGCCGTTGATGCTGTTTTTGCGGGAGGTTATCGAAGGCGCTCATATGCTGCAAATATCGGCGGGGGGCAACAGCGCCGAGATCGGCAATATGAACGTCATGCCGGAGAAGCTGAAATACGCGACGATTATGATCGTCATGCTGCCGATTTTGTCGGTGTACCCGTTTCTTCAACGATTTTTTGTCAAAGGGATTATGCTGGGGTCGATAAAAGGATGAACAGAAAGACCCTTGACATATAAAGCAAATATAAAAGGGAGGCTGAACACATGTTCAAAAAAGTAATGGCTGGAGTGGGCGTAACGGTGCTGCTCGCCGGGGCGACCGCATGCGGAAGCAATACCAATACGGCCGAGACGGGCGACAAGAAGCCGGCCGGGGCGGAAAATGCACTAGTAAGCATGAAAATCATGGGGCAATTTGCATCATCCAACTTATCGGAAACGGACACGCTGCTCGTTCAATCAATCGAGAAAGCAACGAATACGTCGATCAAATTCGATATCCCGCCGTCGACCGGCTACAGCGAGCGTCTTCAATTATCGCTGACGACCGGAGACTATCCCGATGTCGTTTATTTTCCGAGTACCAGCGATGCCGCGTTTTTGAAAGCGGTTAAGGACGGCGTGATCGTGCCGATCGATGAATATTTGAAAAGCGCCGACAACGTTAAAAAATATTCGTACGATATTTCCTGGGACTCCTTGCGGGTCAACAACGACGGCAAAATTTACGGGATACCGCGAACGACCGTAATCCGCTCCGACGGGTACTGGCTCCGGAAAGACTGGCTCGATAAATTAAATATCAAGCTCCCGGACAATAACGAAATTACGCTGGATCAAATGATCGAGATTATGCGGAAATTTTCGAAGGAAGACCCCGACGGCAACGGAAAACACGATACGTACGGGTATGGGACGGCCGTGGGCGGCGATAAATCACTCAAGCCGATTTTCCAGAACGAGCTTGGTTTATACGGCTGGCAGGAGTCCGGCGGTGGCGAGTATAAGTTTATGAACCCCCAATACGATATGAACTCCGATCAATATTCGAAGGCTTTGGAGTTAACGGCCAAGCTGTTCAAGGAAGGGCTGATCGATCCGGATTCGCCGTCGCTCGACGCCACCAAAGCTCTAGAGCGGTTTCAAAGCGGCAAAACCGGCATATTGGAAGGGTTCGCAGGCCATTACGAAACGTTCCTCAAAGCCGGCAAAACCATTAATCCGAACTACGAGCTTGCTTACGTATACGTGAAAAATCAACAAGGCGAGATGAAAGGGCTTGGGCTTGGAACGGGCATGTGGGGCTTTTGGGCGGTAACCCGCAATGCGAAGGACCCGCAGCGAGTTGTCGACGTATTCGATTACATGCTGTCGGACAAAGGTTGGGATTCGATCTATAACGGCGTGGAAGGGCATGATTTCAAGGTGGAAGCCAACAAGCGCGTCTTCGTGGACCCGCCGCTGGAAACCTTTGTCCGCAAAAATATCGTTCGCCGCGCCAACGACTACATGTTCTTCATTAATCCGGGGATGCCGGAGGAGATGAAGCAAAAGCTCGTGCCGAACATCGAAAAAGCTGTGAAAAGAATCGTGCTGTCTAAAGACCGCGAGTTCACGCCGGCCATTGCGAAAACGCCGCCTTATCTGGATTTCAACAAAAAGTTCAGCGAGGTTACGACGAAAGTCATTATTGGCGACGCCGATCCTTCCGAGTACAAAAAAGTGCTGCAGGAGTGGCATACGAAATTCGGCAAAACGTATTTGAAGGAGATGAACGATTACATCGGTCAAATGGAAAGCAAGAAATAAGGAGAAGGATTGTTCGCACTCCCGCTTTGGGGTGTAACAATATAATCCCGGCCATCAGGCCCAAGCCCCCGGAATGGTCATTCCGGGAGGCTTCAACAAAAGGAGGCGCTAAGTTGAGGATGAGGAAAGGAAAACGGTTCGTTTGGCTGTTGATTTTGGTTTGGGCTGTTGCCCCGCTGCTGATGGAGGCTAGGCAAGCGAGTGCAAATGAAAGGGGCCTGGCGGACGAAGCAGGCCGGAAGCATCAAGGTGCAGAGCAAGGCGTTGTGCTAGTGAGTGACGGCAACCCTTCGGCAACCGTTGTAACGACGGTGTATGCTTCGGTATTGGAGAAGAAGGCGGCAACTGAACTGGTGAATTACATAAAAAGCATATCCGGGGCGGAGCTTCCTATTGTAACGAACGTGGGAGAAGCAACCGGAACGAAAATCTATATCGGAGGGGCGTCCCCCAATATCGACCTGGATGCAATCCGTCAAGGCGGAGAAGATCCCGCCTCTTTCCGTCTAGCGGCGACGGCGGACTCCGTCCAACTGTACGGGCTCTCGGATCAAGGCACGTTATATGCGGCTTTCGAGCTTCTGGAGCAGTTGGGCGTACGTTGGTTCATGCCCGGAGACATCGGGACGGTAATTCCGTCGAGAAAAACGATAACGCTTCCAATTCAAGATACGATCCAGCATCCCGGCTTTTCGGCCAGAGCGATGCAAGCAACCGAAGCTTATCAGAAACCTTCCGGACTTCCGAACGGCGTCAATTTGAACGAGGGCAAGCCTTGGGTTGAATATATGAGACTGAATCAAAAGTATTACGGCAATCATGGTCTTCCGTGCACCATCAGCGCAAAGGACCGGCCCGATTTGTACCTGCCGAACGAGAACGGACTACCGACGACCCAATTGGACGTTACGAAGCCTGACGTTTTGGCCTGTGTCGTCCAGGGCTCGCTGAACAAATTGCAGCAGGATCCTAATCTGAAAGACCTGAGAATGGGGCCGAACGACGGACTAGTGAAGGTGCTGCAGCCTCACCCGGACTGGGATGGGAACGATATGGACGCAACGCACGACACGTTGTCGTTAACGGATCGTTACGTGAAATTTTACAATCTTGTGTTGGAACAGCTGGAGTTGGCCGGATATCCGGATGTCAGCATCTCGTTTTACGCCTATGACACGTATTACCAACCGCCGGTACGCTGGACGCCGCATCCCAGGCTCATTCCGGTCATCGCTTCGATTACGGTAGACCGCTTCCATGCCCTGGACAATCCTCTTTCCTGGGAACGCGGTCACCTGAAAGAGATCATCGAAGGCTGGCGGAATCTGGGGGTTCAGCCTCAGATTTATCAGTATCTGTACAACCTTGCCGATCCGGGCCTTCCGTTTTCACCGGTCGATCAAGTGTCCAGCGAGTTTAAGTATTACAAGCAGAACGGGATTACCGGCATTCGCGCCGAAAACTTGCCCTCTTGGGGGTATCAGGGTCCGGGACTTTATTTGGCGGCAAAAATGATGTGGAATCCGGATCTGGATGTTGAGGACTTGCTTGACGATTACTATTCGAAGTTTTACGGTCCGGCGGCCAAGTCGATGCGGGAGCATTTTGAAACGTTGGAGCAGGCTTTTGCCGATGCCGATTATTTTGCCGGAAACATTTATGATTTCCCGCATATTTTGACGGACAAGGTTCGGAAGGAAATGGAGAAAACGCTGGGCAAAGCCGAGAAGGAAGCTAACAAATCGAACGATCCGGTTTACGGCAAGCGTGTTGCCATGGTGCGGCTTGCTTATAGTTTCGGTGACCAATTTCTCGGGATGATGGAATCCATGAATCGCCTGGATTTTGTGAAGGCCAAAAAACAGTTTGATCAAATTTACGTTCTCCGGAATGAAGCCGTACTCCATTCGCCCGTGATCTTAAATCCGTATGGATCGTTTGTGTTTACTGATATTTTCTGGAAAAAGATGGTGACGGAAGGCGAACAGCGCGTAACCGGAGGAAACCGGGTTGTCGCTCAAATGCCGGACGAATGGAAGGCGATGCTGTTCCCGCACGAGAACGGAGAACTACTCGGTTTGTGGAAACCGGGTCTGGGAACAAAGTCATGGTTGAAGCTGAAGACTTATTCCGAGACATGGTCCAGCCAAGGACTTCGCTATTATAAAGGGCACGTCTGGTACCGGACGGAAGTGAAGGTCGACAAGAAGTTTGATAACGGCAATCCGATCCGCCTTTGGTTCAGCAGCATCGATGACAGCGCAAAGGTTTGGATGAACGGACAAGAGCTGCCGCTGGTGAAAAAGGGCAGCGGGTTAACGTCGCCGTGGGAGTTTGACGCGACGAACGCCATCCGGTTCGGACAGTCGAATCTAATCGTTGTTGATGTAGGCAATACGATACTGGATGAATTGGGGACAGGCGGAATTACGGGGCCGGCGATGCTTTGGCAGGCTGCATCTGACTGATTGGCTGGAACGGGTCCGCAAGGAATTTGCAATAAAAGGGAAAAAGTTCTTGTCCGAAAGTGGGACAAGAACTTTTTTTGCGACGACAGGGTGAGTGGCCAGACGAGGCGCTTATTGGAATAATCGGTATGTTATAATGGATTTTGTAGACAGGTTACCCGAGCACATCTAGGAGGGGAACGTATGGCGAAATCGATCGCCTATCGGCTTACCTATGCATTTGAAATATTGGAAGTCGACCCATCAGATCGCATCCTGGAGATCGGTTGCGGATACGGAGCAGCGGCTTCCTTGATCTGCGGGCGCTTGGTCGACGGGAAGATCACGGCAATTGACCAATCCGAAAAAATGATTCGTGCAGCGGAGAAGTTAAATGCTCCTTTTGTATCGGCAGGGAAAGCGATATTTCTTGCCGCACCGCTTCACGAGGCCGATTTGGGTCATAGCCGGTTTAACAAAATTTTTGCCGTAAACGTGAACTTGTTCTGGATGAAGGCCGCGCGCGAGCTGGAGCGGATCCGGGAACTTTTGCTGCCGGGAGGCACCTTATATTTATTCAATCAACCGCCTTCAGCGGGCAAGCTGCAGAGTATTGCCGATAGCACCGGTCAAAATCTGGCGGATGCCGGTTTTACCGTTAAACAAATAAAAATAGGGGATCAGAAGCCGATACCCGTAGTATGTGTCATAGCAGTTGGGGGACAAGATCGTATAGTGTAACGGATCCGCGTATATCGCGTCAATGATTTCGTGTCTGTTTTTTTGGAGAAAATAGTAATTGTTGATAGAATACGTATGAAGATGATCAGCTAATAAATTTTGTACATATAAGGAGATAAAACAATGGCAACTAACAAATTACTAAGAATGGACAATGTTGGCATCGTTGTAGAATCCCTTGATAACGCAATCACTTTCTTCGAGGAGATTGGCTTGAAGCTCGAAGGGCGAGCTACTGTCGAAGGGGAATGGGCGGGTCGCGTAACCGGGCTGGGTTCCCAGTGTGTAGAGATTGCTATGATGGTTACCCCGGATGGCCACAGCCGACTTGAACTTTCGCAATTTCTCACACCGCCTGTTATATCGGATCACCGAACGGCTCCTGTAAATGCCCTCGGTTATCTGCGCGTCATGTTCGCCGTTGAAGACATTGACGAAATGGTATCCAGACTCGCTAAGCATGGTGCTCAGCTCGTTGGTGAAGTGGTTCAGTACGAGAACTCGTATCGGCTCTGCTACATTCGTGGAAAGGAAGGAATTCTAATCGGCTTGGCGGAACAGCTTGGTAAAAAATAAGTGACGTTAAAAAAGAAGATTTAACTGAAATAGAAACAGAAAAACAGTGTGAAGCCGACTGAAGCTTGAAGATAAGATTAACCTTATCTCTAGGCTTTTTCTTTTTTAGACCCCTGGCGACAAACACGTCGCTTTGCCACTGAAAAGCTTTTTTATTTTTTCCTTGCATGTGACGTATGGTCACCCTTTAAGCTTGGATTACAGCACCAATTCAAAGGGGGAAGGGTTCATGACCATGCGTAAAAAAGTAATGGTGATTTTCGGTACACGTCCGGAAGCGACGAAGATGGGCCCGGTGATTCAGGAATTCAACAAACATCCGGAATGGTTCGAAACGAAAGTGGTGGTAACGGGGCAGCATCGGGAGCAGTTGGAGCAGGCGCTCTCTCATTTCGGGATTCGTCCCGATGTCGACTTGGCGCTCATGAGGGAAAACCAGTCGCTCGCCTATGTTACATCCGCAGCCGTAACCGGGTTGGATCAAGTCATCTCCGCAGAAAGGCCGGATCTCGTCCTCGTTCACGGAGATACCCAAACGGCCGTGTGCGGCGGGATGGCCGCTTTTTTCCACAAGATCCCGGTCGGGCATGTGGAGGCGGGATTGCGCTCTCACCACAAGTACTCCCCTTGGCCGGAAGAGGTGAACCGTAAAATTATCGACGTCGTGGCCGATCTGTTATTCGCACCTACTGCCGTGAGCAGAGACAATCTGATCCGGGAAGGTTATCCGGAGCAACATATTTATGTGACGGGACAAACAGGCGTGGATGCCGCCATGATGACGTGCCGCGCCGATTATGTATTTCATGAAGACCGCCTCAATCGTCTGCTCCGTCAACCGGGCAAAGTGCTGACGATGACGGCCCACCGCAAGGAGAACTACGGATCGCCGATGCGCCAAATGTTTCACGCTGTGCGGCGCATTGCCGACGAGTTTCCGGATCTGTCGGTCATTTACCCCGTTCATTTAAGCCCGGCCGTCCGGGAAATCGCGTATCCTATCCTTGCGGAGCATGAACGCATTCATCTGCTGGAACCGATCGATTATCCCGATATGATGAATCTGCTGTCCCGCTCGGATCTGGTGCTCAGCGATTCCGGAGGCCTCCAGGAAGAAGCGATCGTCTTCCACAAGCCGCTTGTGCTGATGCGGGATACGACGGAGCGGCCCGAAGCGGTTGCGGCTAACGCTGTGTATCTCGCCGGGACGGATGAAGAGGTCATCCATGCGGCAGCGAGCAGACTTCTTACGGATACGGATTTTTACGCTTCGATGGCGAGCGCCGACAATCCGTTTGGCGACGGATGGGCTTCGAGGCGCATCGTGCAGATCGTTGCCCGCCATTTCGGATTCGTTTCCGGGCTTCCCGCGGAGTTTCGGGTTTAGGAGATTCGGTGGCGCCTTAATATCCAGCCATTGGCAGGGCTGTTCATGGAGCAGACGGGTGTTGTATAGTAAAGTCTTACAGGAAACCGGCAGGGGGCGTATATGGAGCTGCGAGAAGAATGGATGACCGCTGGACAATTCGCGGACAAGGCGGGCGTAACGGTCCGCACGATCCGATTTTACGATAAAGTAGGGCTGCTGCATCCGAGCCACCGAACCGGTTCGGGGCACCGCTATTATTCGAAGCTGGATTTGGCGCGGCTTCAACGCATATTAACGCTGAAGTATATCGGGTTGACCATCGATGAGATCGGGGCCATTATTCGGCGCGAGGGGCACGAAGAGGATCTCAAGGAATCGTTGCGGGTTCAAAGTACGATTATCGGCCAGAAGATGGAACATCTCCGCCTCGTCCAGAAAACGATCAAGGAGACGCTGTCGCTGCTGGAAGGGCTGGATCATGCGGAGCAGGAAAGTGCGGACCCTGCGGCAGGACACGGGGAAAGCAGTCCCGCCTGGGAGCTGTTCGCCTCGATCATCCGGGTCGTGAACCAGGAATACGAGAACGCGTTCAACCTGCAGACGCGGATTCGGTTGCATGACGACTTCAGCGTCAATCCGTACAAATGGCACCACTGGCTGTTCGACCAATTGAAAATCCCGGAGAGCGGGGCGATCCTGGAGTTGGGCTGCGGGGACGGAACGTTGTGGCAGCGCAATACGGACCGGATTCCCGAAGACTGGGACATTACGCTGACCGATCTGTCCGAGGGAATGCTGAACGACGCCAGGGAGGGGTTGAAAAATAACGCCGACCGATTCCACTTGATGCCGGCTGACGCCCGCTCGATTCCGTTTCCGGATAACAGCTTCGATGCCGTGCTGGCCAACCATATGCTCTATCATGTGAGCGAACGCCACCAATCGTTGAAAGAAATCCGGCGCGTGCTGAAGCCCGGGGGCATGCTGTTCGCCTCGACGATGGGAAAGCGTCACATGAACGAAGTCAAAGGTTTTCTAAGCCAATTGAATCCGAACTATGATTTTGGACGTCAAGATTTCGCCTGCGAGTTCGGATTGGACAATGGGGAAGACCAGCTGGACGCTGCAGGTTTCGTCCGAATCCGTTTGTTGCGTTACGAGGACGGTTTGCAGGTCACGGATGCGAAGCCGCTGATCGACTACATCCGGACCACTCCCGAAGGCCGGGAAAATTTTACGGACAGCCGCTTGTCCAAGCTGCAGGCGATGCTGAACGAGTCGATCCGGGCGAAGGGAGCCATAGCGATTACGAAGGATGTCGGTTTGTTTGTAGCGTTTCGCGATTAATCGGGGGATAGGTGAACCGCCGCCAACACGGATCGGACCAAGCTTTGCCTGAAGATCGAGCCTATGGGATCTTCGGGCTTTTTGGCATGCCGCCGGCATCGATGGCTTGAAACTTCAGCCGGTATTGACTGGGAGTTATTCCAGTCGCCTTCCGGAAAATCCGCTAATTCATCCGCTCCAGCAAAGGCTATCTCATTCATACACGCTAACTGCCGTTCGTCATCTTGTAGTGGCGCGGCGACATGCCGGCGTACTTTTTGAACAAACGGGAGAAATAGAAGACGTCGCGATATCCGAGCGCCGTAGCGATCACCTTAAAAGTACGCTCAGTGCTGATCAGCAGCTTTTTCGCTTCTGCCACTTTGAGCCGGTGAACATATTCGTGCAACGGGTAACCTGTCACCTTTTTCACGGTTCGTTTCAAAGTGGAGATCGATATGTGGTGGCGGGTGCACAACTGCTCGGGTTGGAACGGGCGATACAGCGTTTTGGCGATGTCGTCAAGCAGGGAGAGCGTATCTTCGTTTTTGTGCGTTTGCGGCGCCGACCGGGCGTGCATCATAAATTCAAACAGCAGCGACTCCAGCAGCATCGCCGCGCGATCGACATTGATCGGCACTCCGCTATCCATTAGCATAAAGATCCGCTCGATCTTGTTCTGCTGGTCTTCATCGCTCTGAACCGGCTGAACCGTCCCTGATTCAAACAACCATGAATCGAGCCACTCCTGTATGCGCGGCCCTTCAATTGTAAAATAATACTCGTCCCAAAAGCCCCCCGGATCGGGCCCATAGTGAAAAACGGCCCCCGGATAAAACATAAAAAGGCTGTTAGCTTTTACTTGCTGCTTTTCACCATCGTTAACCTGGTACGTCCCCGCTCCGCCTGCAATAAAGATGACCGCCCATTTGTTCATAAAAACCGCATCTCTTCGAAACGATGTCCGGCCTGGCAAATAACCGACATCGAGAATTGTCAATGACTTCATTTCCAGCATGCTCTTCTCGACCTTCAGCCCGATAATTTGCAGCGGTTTCGAACTAATCCTATAGTCCATGTATTTGGCCGCCATTTCCATTCCCCCGTCTATGCCCAAATGGTACTTTAAGTATACAGTCCTTTTGAAAACCTGCCTAGAGAAGCACGCGAATAGCAGAACAAAAGCGAGGCAGGGGAATGGATTGGTGCTTCGCAATGAATAGGGGATGAACCGATGTATTACGGACTACAGTCCATGTTTTACAAAGCAATTAAAGGGTATCAGCCATGGTCGCAGTTGGTGAAACAAACACAAACGAAACAACTGGAGGTGATGTGTTGCAGGAGGGACAGCACAGCGGTGCAGTGCGTCGTCGCGTCACAAGAACCTTTTTTGCTGACGACGCATACCGATCCGCTGTTCTGGAAAGGAGGTCCGCTGCCGATCGTCCGTGTGGAAGTGGATATCGATGAACCGCTGACCGTAGATGTGCGCCTGATCGGCTTTGTCGAAGATGACGACCGGACACAGAAAGCGGACGTGCTACTGGATGCACCGGAGTTGTTTGTGGAAGCACGTACGCTACAGCCGGTTTGGATCGAGTGTACGGCATCCGCGGATACACCGAGCGGATCTTATATGGGAACTGTGCGACTGTATTCCCATACGATGTTTGAAGATGAGCAATTGCTAGGCGTGTGCACCTTCGTGTTGAACGTCAAAGAAGCGGTACTGCCCGAACCGCAGCATTACTCGTTCTATCTCGATTTGTGGCAGCACAACGCAAACATTGCACGTAAGTCCGGTACGACATTGTGGTCGGAGGATCATTTCGCGGTACTGGATGCTTATTTGGCAAGCATGGGGCGATTGGGACAAAAAGCATTGTCTGTCGTCGTATCTGAAATTCCGTGGTCGGGGCAATTTTCCCATCGGGACCGAGAACCGTCCAATCTGTTTGAGTACAGCATCATTGGCGTGACAAGGGATCGAAGCGGGACTTTTCATTACGATTACACAGCGCTCAACCGGTATGTGGCGCTGGGAGAGACGCATGGCATCCGTGCCGAGATTGAGCTGTTCGGGCTGCTGAACATTTGGCAGGATATCGATGCAGGTTACGGTGCAATTGTCGAAGGATATCCGGACGGCATTCGCGTTCGGTATTACGATGCAGCGACCGGAACGTACCGCTTTATGCGTCAGCAGGAGCAATTGGAACATTACATTCGTGCGTTGGAGGCACATCTCGCTTCTCACGGCTGGATCGACCGTGTCCGTGTGCTTGCGGATGAGCCTGGTGATGTCCCGTTGTTTCAGAAGCGCCTGGAAAGGCTTCGGCATATTGCGCCTGCATTCCGCTACAAAATCGCGATACACAGTACATCGATTATGGAGCAGTTGACATCGGAGGTGAACGACTACGTTCCGGTGTTATCCAGTATTGGTGCAGCACGGGAGAAGCTCGTCCGCCATCAAGCGAAGCCCGGCAGCAGGACGCTGTACTACTTGGCATGCAACCCGGATATTCCGAATACGTTTTTGCGCTCGCCTGCGCTGGAATCCCGCCTTATCCCTTGGCTCGTCGAGAAGCTGGGGCTTGATGGCTTCTTGCGCTGGAACTACACGGCGTGGGTTGACGATCCATTGCGGAAGCTGTCGTACCGCTCACCGATCTGGAAGGCAGGAGACGCCAATTTCGTCTATCCCGGTGCAGCGGGCAAGCCACAGCTGTCGCTCCGGTACAAATGGCTGCAGCGCGGGATCCGGGACTATGAGCTGATGCAGCTGTTAAAAGCGGCCGGACGCGGAAGCGACGTGCGGCAGGCGGTCGATCATGTGCTAGTATTTACCGATCCGTGCGAGCTTGATCCTGACGCGCGAAAGCGAAGTACGGAGCTGTATCGTTTGACCGAAGATGCATATGACGCACTGCTGCGCCTTGTATAACGGCAGGTGCATCAACATGTAAACAACTTGATAACAAGGAGGATTTTTACAGATGGGTACATGGAACAAACAAGCGTTGTGCGCCATAGGCGCTGCGATTGCGCTGGCAGGATGCAGTGCGAAGCAAGCAGATCCGCAGCCAGGGGAAATAGGAGGGCAACCGAACGGAACAGAGCAGCAGGCAGCAGGCGGCTTTATTGTCGATACGACACCGGTCAAGCTGACGCTTTTTTTCGATATGACCTTCGGACCGGAAGACAGCCAGCAGAACTTTATTCTCGCCCCGTTAAAGGCAAAGTATCCGCACATTACACTGGACATTATCAAACGTGCAAAGGGGTCGTATCTGGAAGATCTGATGGCGCAAGGGCGTACACCGGACATCATTTACAATTGGAATGGTGAGATGCCGTCGTATGCGGACAAGGAGCTGCTGTTTGATCTTGAGCCGCTTGCTAAGACGCTGCGTTTTGACCTTGGCCGTTTTGATCCGGCGCCGATAGAAGCGATTCGCGCCACAACCGGCGGAATGGGGCTGTATGGACTGCCGTTTGAGAGCGGCGGGATGGCAACGTTCTACAACAAAGATTTGTTCGACAAGTTCGGGGTTGCGTACCCGAAGGACGGGATGACGTGGGACGAAATGATTGAAATTGCGAAGAAAGTATCGCGTACAGAAGATGGAAAAGTATACCGCGGGCTCAGCGCCGATGTTGTGGACCGGATGGCGATGTCGCTGTCGCAGCTGCCGGTAGACGGCAGGACGAACAAAGCGTCGGTGCAGACGGACGGCTGGAAGCGAGCGTTCGAGACGGCGAAGACGATCTGGTCGCTGCCGAATAATGCGCCGGATAAATTGAACGATACCGGACAACGGTCGTTCCTTGTTGACAAGACGCTGGCCATGGACCCGACGAACAACATTTTGTATACGTCTGCGCAATATTTTCACCCGAAAAACGGCTTGAACTGGGATCTGGTCCAGTACCCGAGCTTTACCGGGCAGCCGAACGTATCCGGAGCGCTCACCCCATCGGTGTTCTTGATTACGAAGACTAGCAAGCACAAGGAGTCGGCGATGCAGTTGCTTGATGTAGTGACTTCACTAGAAGTACAGCGCAAAATCGTGCGTGAACAGGGACGGATGACGCCGCTTGCGGACAAGCAACTGCAGCAGCAGTTGGGACAGGACGTCGACTATTTGAAAGACAAGAATATGAAAGCGTTTTTACTGAGCCAGCCGGCGCAGCCGAAGCAGTACTCGCCATTCAACACGAGCAGCAACGTTATTTTGCGCAAAAAGTTCGAAGAGTTTTTTAACGGCAAAGACGTCAACTCCGCGCTGCGTGAAGCAGAGGAACAAATTAATTTGGACATTGCCAAGCAGTTATCCGCCATCGGCAAGTAACGGGCTTGCCTGATAACTGGCACGCTTTGGGATCGAGAATATAGTTGAAGGGAGCGAACGGCCATGAGCGAACACCGTAATGAGACGGAATCGAGGGCAAGCGAGGAGCCGTTGCTGAAGGGCACGAGCCACAAAATAAGCCGCAGAGGATTGCTTGCTTCAATTGGGGCTGCTGGCGTTGTGTTGGCGGCAGGCGGAATCGGGCGGACAAGCGCACTGCCCGTTTCCGCTGCTGTGGGTACTGTAACCGCATCTGTGTATGGAGGCGGAGGTGACGGGAGCACGGGAGTGGAGCACGGTATATGGAACGTCCGGGAGCAAGGCGCGCATGGGGACGACGTTCACGACGATACGGTGGCGATCCAGTCCGCGATCGATCAATGCGCCGCTGCGGGAGGCGGCATCGTCTACCTTCCTCCAGGCGTGTACAAGGTGACAGACACGCTTATGCTTCATACAGGTGTCACGTTGGAAGGAGCGGGCGTTGGCGCCTGGGACATTCCGTTTCCGAACCGGACGAAGCTGCCTGCGGCATCGGAACTGCGGTTTACCGGCACGGGGGCAAAGACGTACTCGCTGACGTATGCGACCGATTTGTTTCCTTCCGGTGGTGTACTGACCCATACAGACACACTTCCCGACCATCAAGATGCGGTGTACAGCTTGACCAATTTCCGTCTGGGGGATGCGGCGCCAGGGCAAGCGGCAACAGTGCGGCCGTTCTCGGTCGCGGTATACGTGCCGAAAGGGAGCCAATTCGCGGCCATCCGCCATTTGCGCATTGTACCAAATTTCGACGGCTTGAACGGCTACAACAACAAGACGACGTTTGCGCTTGGCGATGAATGGGACGTCGGTCTGTATCTAGACAATGCTCAGGATATCGCCGTTCACAACGTGCAGGTGGTCGGGTATTGGCGCATCGCAGCGAACCTGATTGGCGCGGGCGGTCTGGGTACGGAATACAACAACGCGGGAGCGGAACGGAACCGGTTTTACGACTGCGTGTTCCAAGGATTGACGGGCGTCTGTGTGCGCGGGGGCGACTTGTACCGCTCGCTTGCTTTTGGCGGGACTGCTGGGAACTACACGCTGGATATTCCATGGTGGAGCAGCAGCCCGCTCGATGCCGCGGGACGGATCAAATTCGGCAGCAAAACGTTGGATTACACGAGCACGAGTGTGTCCGGCGACCGGATGACGCTTTACGGTTTGACGATCGATCCGGCACTACAAGGCAAAGTGGGGGATGAGGTGCGCATCTCGCCATACAGTACCGGATACGCTGGCTCCACGTATATCAACTGTTATATCGCGGGACTGGAGCATGCGTCTAAGCGCGCGGCCAGCCATAACGCGATCGGGCTCGGCGTATCCAAAAACATCGAGTTAAGCGGGACGTCCCTGCGCGGGTTCAAATTTATTAGCTGCACGATTCAAGGTCATGAAGATGTGCTGCTCCATCTGCACGAAGCGTTCGATATCCAGTTTATCGGGAGCTACTTCGAGTCTGGTGCACGTTACGATGGCAAGCTCGGCGGCGGTCGGATGATCGCAGCGCCGTGGCGCAATACGACTCAGGCGCGCGGTCCGTACCCGAGCGGACAGACGAATAATGTATACTTTTTGGCGACCGAATGCAGCAGCGTCGACAAAGCGCCAAAATTCAAGCGGCAATCGTCGGTACGTTACACGGATACAGGCTTTTTTAACCCGAGATATATGTTTGACAGTTACGAGACGATGCCCCAGACGAGCGAAACGGATTTCTTGCTCAAAGCGCCGCTCTCCGCGCGTACGAAGCTGCAAAACGGCGAAGGGAAAGATGCGCTGGCCGTGACTCCGGGTGCGAATGTCGAAATATTTGGTGCAATCAACCAGGTAAGCGGGCCGATGGTGCTTGAGAGTAAAAATGGACATGAACTGCGGGTCCAGGGCGATGTTAAGCTGCGGCTTGCCGCGACTGGGGATGCGGTGTTGAGTGCAAATGTGCTGCCCATGCAGGACGGAACCGCTTCGCTTGGGGAGGCGGCACAACGGTGGAAGCAGCTCCATGTAACGGAAGGGATCGTCATGATGACACCGGATGGGAGCAAAACGTACAGGCTGTCGCTCAACAATGACGGAACATTGCGAACCGAACTGGTGTAGCGTCTGAACGGTGCAAGGAGGGACGGCTTTACACTCGATCCGTTTATCAAGCACAAGATTCACCATCGTGGCCAGCTGACCGTCCTGTTCAGTCGGGACTTCCCGTTATCGGCGTGTATGTCCTTAGAAACTTTGACGGGAGGTGATCCGGCGCTGAACATCCCCGGACTTTGCGGGAGGCTAAGGGGAAAAGCGCCCTTGGATGTCCAACTCCTCCGGCAGCGATTTCATCGAAACGGCGCCATTGCGGTATTCCCTGGCCGTTTTGCCGGTCACTTTGCGGAACGTTTTGTTAAAAAAACGGTAGTCGTTATACCCAACGCGTGCTGCGATTTCCGTTATCGTAGCCGTTCCTTCCTCAAGCAGCCGGCAAGCTTCTTCGATCCGCAGCCTTTGCAAATATTCGAAGACGCTCATACCGGTCGTTTTTTTGAACATAGCGGAAAAATAGCTCTTGCTCAGCAGAGCATGGCGGGATATGTCGTTAAGCTGGACCGGGGAGGCGTAATGCTCCCGCAAGTAAGCGACCGCTTTTTGGATCAGCTCCAGCTTGTATTTGTCAGGGTCCGGCTGGAGCGACTTGTTCCGGTTCCCGTAAGCGCGGTAGATTTGGATCAGCAGTTCGCACAGCTTGAGCTTCAGAAGCTCCGTTCGCCCTTCCCTATTGGCGCTGTATTCCTCGTGCAGAGCGGTAAAGATGGACAGGAAGTTGCGATCGCGCGAATCCGAAAGCTTGAGGTCGGGCTGGTACGTCTGCTCTCCCGGGTATAGGCCGCTCAGCAGCAGGATGGATGTGATCTCCTGCAATACCGGCAGCTCCATGGGCAAGGAGCCGACGAATTCGGGCATAAACATGCAGTTGTACACTTCTAGCCGTCCGGTGTTGTCCGGGTCCAGCGGGAAGAAGCTGTGTGGCGTATCGAACTGGATGATGAACAGGTCCCCCATCGATACCGGCTGTTCCCGGCCGCCTACGACATGGATTCCTTTTCCTTTGCAGACGTAAGCGATCTCGATAAACTCATGGCAGTGCATCCGGATTCGCTCATGCGGGTCATAAGCATAATGATTGACGCATAACGGCAGTCCCTCTGCGAAAAAATCGTCCGCCCTCAGCTTGTCCACCCGTTCCATCTGCGAACACCTCCGAATCGTTCATTTTTTTACCTTACCATAATCGCAATATGCGGAAAAGTGCGATCGCCACACTTTCATAGTTGGATCAGACCTGTTCGGATGCCGCTCCCCAAGTTACGCTTTTAAGTAGCGGCGCCAGACGTGCGGTCGCTTGCAACCATTTCGACCAGGAATCTGCAGATAGAGAGGACAGGGAAACGGTATGGAATATCCATTTGCACAATCGGGGGGCAAAGACCCTCGCACCCGTTATTACGTCGACCCGCGCCGCATCGTATGGAGAAGCGAAGGAACTGATGCGGTCGTTCAGCGAGCCGAACTGCTGCTGACAGGGGGAGACGGTCAAGCGACGTTAACCCGGAAGAACGGCTGTATCCTGCGCAGCGGGGCGGAAAACCGTGCCGGCTTGCTGATCGATTTCGGGTTGGAGCTGCAAGGCGGCATCCAGCTGTGTGTCTGGTCCGCGAATGAGAATAGAAAATCGGTAAAGCTGCGAGTCCGGTTCGGCGAATCGGCGATGGAGGCAATGAGCGAGCTTGGCGGGGAAGGCAATGCGGGCAACGATCACGCGGTTCGCGATCAAGTTGTGGAAGTAAGCAGCTTTCTCGGCACGACGGAGGTCGGCAATACAGGTTATCGTTTTGTCCGGATCGATTTGCTGGAGACGGAATGCGAGATGGAGCTGAAAAGCGTACGCGGCGTCTGTCTGTTGCGCGACATCCCCTACAAGGGCAGCTTCCGCTGCAGCGATCCGCTGCTGGACCGGATATGGCAAACCGGGGCTTATACGGTTCATTTGAACATGCAGGAGTACTTGTGGGATGGCGTCAAGCGCGACCGGCTCGTCTGGATCGGCGACATGCATCCCGAGATAGCTGCGATTGGAGCCGTATTCGGCTATAACGAGGTCGTGCCGAAAAGCTTGGACCTGGTCCGCGACAATACGCCGCTCCCGGGCTGGATGAACAGGATCGCCAGCTATTCCGCATGGTGGATCTGGATTCAGCATGACTGGTACAAGCTTAACGGGGATATAGCGTATCTGCGGGAGCAGAGGGCGTACCTGCTCGGACTGATTGGACAGTTTGACGAAAGTATCGACAGCGAGGGCCGTTTTAACGATCCGAGACCGTTCCTCGATTGGCCGACATCGCCGAACCGATCCGGGGTGGAAGCCGGCGTACACGCTTTGCTAATTGCCGCCGTGGCAGCAGCTGCGGAGCTGTGCGCGCTGCTGGATGAGCCCGATGCGGAGCGGCGATGCCGGGCTATGGAACGGAGGCTGCGGAAGCGATTGCCGGAACACGGGGGAAGCAAACAAGCGGCGGCGCTTCTGGCTCTTGCCGGCCTGCTCGATGCGGATGCGGTCAACCGCGACGTGTTGGCTGCGGGAGGAGCGCGCGGGATTTCCACCTTCCTCGGATATTATGTGCTGAAGGCGCGGGCGGAAGCCGGCGACATAAGCGGCAGCCTGGATTGCATCCGTGAATATTGGGGAGGCATGCTTTCCCTCGGCGCGACGACGTTCTGGGAAGATTTCAACCTCGATTGGCTGGATAACGCCGCCCGTATCGACGAATTGACGCCGTCCGGCCGAAACAACGTACACGGCCTCTTCGGCGATTACTGCTACAAAGGGTATCGGCACAGTCTGTGCCATGGCTGGGCGGCGGGACCGACAGCATGGCTGTCCGAATATGTGCTCGGCATTCGCGTTAAGGAAGCGGGCTGCCAAGTTATCGAGGTGAGGCCCATGCTTGGCGATTTGGATTGGGCCGAGGGCAGCTTTCCTACCCCGCACGGTACGATCCGGGTCAAGCATGAGAAGCGGAGCGACGGCACGATTGCGACAGAGATCGAAGCGCCGCCGGGCGTAACGGTTATTTGATCTTTACAGTCAGGGTTATGGCTCCCCCGGACGGCGACAAAGATTGGATAGCATTTCAAGAACGAGGTGCGTAGTTTGGAAACGAAATTGATGAGACACTATCCGCATCCGTACGACTTTCCGTTCTGGATTCAGCGTAACCGTCATAGCAGCGTCGATACGCCGGGATGGCATATTCACGAGTTCGTGGAGCTCATCTTCGTGATGGACGGACAAGCGACTCATATGATTCAGGATGCTTCCTACGATCTGAGAGCCGGCGACGTATATGTCATTAATCCGGGAGAAATGCACGAGTATGTTCTAGAGGAGCGGCAGCACATCGAAATTTTTAACTGCATGTTCGACCCGGGGCTTATTTCGCCTGCTCTCTTGCGAGAGATCGATGCGTCCGATTCTTTCGATTTTTATTATGTACATCCGTTTTTGAACAAGGAATCCTCATTCCATTCGAAATTAGTTTTGCAAGGGGAAGCGTCGCGCGAGGCGCTGGAGCTGTTAGACGGAATGGAACGGGAAATGCGGCGTCGGGACTACGGTTTCCGAACGGTCATCCAGTTGAAGCTGGCCGAGCTTTTCTTGCTGCTATCCCGGCACTACCAGAAAAAAAACGATAAAATCAACGACGCTTGTTCTTCCGGCGAGCTTTTGGTGCAGCGTGTTCGAGGATATATCGAAAGACACTTCAACCATAAAATCTCTCTCCCGCTTTTGTCAGAGCTTTTTCATATCGGAACGCGCCAGTTAAACAGACAGTTCAAAAAATATATCGGGAAAACCGTAATCGAATATTTGCACTTGATTCGGATGGAACATGCCAAAAAACTGCTCGTCGAAACAGACGAGATTGTCGCCGTTGTGGCAAGAATGATCGGCTACGAAGATCCGGCTTCTTTCAGCAGACTGTTTGCCCGCGAAGTGAACTGCCCTCCCGGCAAGTACAGAATAACGGCCCGGAAATAGAAAGGGCCAAAGTCTCCGTCCCTAATGACAATTTAGATGTCTGCATCGCCAATTGTCCCGGGTTGTTCCCATCCCTTATACTTTTCCATGCAAAGGCTTTCAATCTATCGGGAGGCGCCCTCGATAGGGAAAGCGATACTGCCTGCTAGCAAAAGACGAGAGACCAAAGGGGATGTAAAACCGATGAACCTTACGTTCAAACGAACGGCTGCCGCGTGCAGCCTCGCCATTATGCTCGGTGCTTGCTCGAACGGCGGCACGGAGTCGAATCCGGGAACGGCCGCGAATCCGGAATCCGTTAATCCGGCTGTCTCTGAGGCCGGCAAAGAACCGGCCGAGGTTATCTTTTATTCCAACAACAACGATACGGTGGAAAGCTTCGACAATCGTTTCGGGGACGCGCTTCGTAAAAAATTTCCGAATTATACGATCCGGTACATTCAAAGCCAGAAAGGATTCACCTTGCCGGAAATGATCGCTTCAGGAACCCGGTTTGATATCTTCTTCCAGTCGATCGGCAATTTTGAAGGAAATGCGTTTCCAAACGGAATCCAGTACGACATGACCGAATTATTGAACCGGCATAAGGTCGATCTCGGCAAGTTCGAGCCGTCCATCATCGAATCCGTCCGACAAGCTTCCGGCGGAAAACTGTACGGGCTTCCCGTGTTCACGAACAACTTGGTGCTTTATTATAACAAAACGTTGTTTGACAAATTCGGAGTGGAATATCCGAAGGACGGCATGACCTGGGATCAATTGACCGAGTTGTCCAAAAAAATGAGCCGGGACGACGGAGGCAAAACGTTCTACGGGTATGCCCGTTCCCCGGACCATCTGATCCGGATGAATGCGCTGTCGATCCCGATGGCCGATCTGAACACCGATACGCCCACGATCAATACCGATGAGCGCTGGAAGACGTTTATGAACAGTCTGGTCGCTCCTTCTCAGGACGCTCTGACCATGGATTATATGAACAAAACCGGCAAAATACTCGGACTGGAGGACTTCGCCGTCAACCAGAACGTCGCCTTATTCCCTTACCTGGCCAGCTACGTGTATGTAGGGCAGGAGCAGCTCAAAGGGCTGGATTGGGATATGGTTTCGCTTCCGAGTTTGCAGCCGGGAATCGGCTCGCAATCGTACCCGAGCTATTTCGGAATAACCAATATGGCCAAAAACAAAGATGCGGCGATGGAAGTGCTGAAGTATATGGTATCCGAAGAGTTTCAGAGCCAGCTCGCCAAAAAAGGAATCATGCCCGTTCTGCAAAATGCGGATCTGCAAAAGCAGTTGGGCCAAGAATCCCCTTTTAAAGCCAAAAACTTTTCAGCTATGTTTTTTAACAAGTTCGCGCCAATTCCGCCCAAAGCTTTATATGATGCGCAATTGGTTTCCGTCTATCTGAAATACGCCCAGCAGGCGCAGATCGGTAAAATGGACTTGAATACGGCATTGCGGTCGGCCGAAGAGGAAGCCAAAAAGACGATCGCCGATTACAAAAGCAAAATGAAGTGACCGCACCGGCGCACCAATCCAGGATAGAAGGGAAGAGACGTGCATGAAGGACAACCGGAATCGAATGAGTCGGCGTAAAATGCTTGCCGCAATGGGAATGGCTGGAGCTTCGCTTAGCTTACTGGGAACGATCGCGAATGGAGAGCGAAGTTCCGTCACGTCCGCCGTGTACGGTCAAGACGGACCGTCCGCGTGCTGTGGACTGCGCATGATCAGCTCCATCGATCAGCTTCGCGCCGTTACCTCTACTGTCAGCGGCGAAACCGTGTGGGTAGCCGGTTATTATGAAGATACGCCCGGAACCGGGGGCGGAGCTTTTCGGTCGGACCCGTCCGATACCGTATCGCTCGATAACGGCGGTACCGTCATCGTGTCTTCGGATGGCACGCGCTGGAAGCGGAACAATACGGAGCCCCTTACGCCCGAAATGTTCGGAGCCCGTAATGGAGAACTGTGTCAGTCCGCTTGTCAAGCGGCGCTGATGGCAGCCTCGGTCTCCGCCAGCCGCTCGTTGCGGTTTTCTGACGGATTCGTGTACCGAGTGACCAGTCTGTACGTCCCTCTCGGTGTCCGGAAAGTGTACGGTTCCGGGGAAATCCGGGCGGAATCGGTCGTCGACCAACTGTTGTATACGAAAGGCCCGGTATTTGGCGGTACGGCCGGTTTTCGATGCGTCTTTTTCGATTTGAACATAAATTGCGCCGGTAAAGCCCGACAGGGCCTACTGCTCAACGGCGCATCGGATTCGTCCATATCCGCGTGCACGATTTATGGTCTTGCCGTATCGGGTGGAAACGGAATACGCGTTGCGACAGACTGCAGCCGAATCGACATCCAAGACAATACGATTCGGATGAGCCGGGATATTCCGGTCGGCACCTATGTCACCTTAAACGGCATCCTAATAACGGCGGAGATCGCATCAGATTACGGCGGGATCGATGCCGGAGGTTTGCCCGTCTACGCAACTGTTACGACGACGGATATTCGTTGCTGCGGCAACCGGATTTATGACGGAACGCACGGCATTCACGTCAGAGGCTTGCTGCGAGGTGAAATCAGCGGCAATACGGTGATCGGTTCCTCTCATCGCAACATCAACCTGAGTCCGGCATGCAGGCAAATTAATATTTACGGCAATCAACTGCATGACGCACGATCCAGCGGCGTCAATATCGCATGGGGATGCGAGCGCATCGTTGTAGAAGGGAACGTCATCTCCTCTTACGTTTCTTCAGCGGAAAATACCGATGATGCCGCGATTCAAGCCTACAAAGACGGAACAGGCATTACGATTGCGAATAATAATATCTCCGGCGACTGGAAATACGGCGTTTTCCTGTCCCAGGTTAAACATTTCACAATTACGGGCAACACTTTTATTGACGGAAGCTCGCTGGCCAATATCGGCATCGAAACAGATTTTGCGGCAGCACCTCCGCCTTTGGCGATCTATTCCAAAAGCCGCAGCGCAGTGGCCGCGGCCAGCGGAACGTACGCCGGGTCCATTACCGGTAATGTTCATGGAGGGACTGCAGCCGCAATCTCCATAGCAGCTTTTGGCGACAAAACACTAAAAGAAGTAACGATATCCGGGGAAACCGTAAGGGGCACGGCAAGGTCACACGTGCTGTACGTGTATGCCGATTCGGCAGCGCTTATTCCTCGCTCGATCGATATAAGCGGAATCGGAGGCTCTGTACCGTTCGGCAGCGGCTATTATTCCAATATAGGTCGCTCGGCCTTCGGGCGAGTGGCGGATGCGGCAGGTTTGGAGGACGGAACCGGCGAAGTCGTCATTATGGGTCCGACTCCTTCGGTGTTGCGCGGTCCGAATTTGGCGATTGGGGAAGCGGTTGCGATTACGGATTTTCTGGACGGCGGCAGCGGGCAGCGAATCTCGGTTCGCTTGTATGTTGGGGCTAGCTTGGTGAACAACGACAGCAAAATCCGCTTAAAGGGAGGCGTCAATGTAACAGGGGATTCGACGGCAGGGAGAAAAATCATTACCCTCGTCAGACGTGCGGACATTTGGTTCGAAGAGTCCCGTAACTTTTGAAGCATAGTTTTCGCAAACTCATGACTTCAGTCATGAGTTAGAAAACATCGGATAGGGCGTGGCTTATGCCACGTAAACTATCCGATATATGTTTGGGTGACTTTTACAACAATCCCTTTAATGTCAAGGTTTCTATAGGTGAACAATACTGACATATGTTATCCTGTAATCAGAGGTGATTATGTGTCAGAAATAAAGCGTGGTCGTGGTTACGTCTATGCCATTCAGTACCACATCGTATGGTGCGTAAAGTACCGACACAAGATACTTGTGG
>NZ_JBYUPU010000051.1:0-44794 GCF_058135425.1 Paenibacillus sp. MAH-35 | reverse complement strand
ACAAGGTTTTTTTAACAAAATATTTGGGTTCAGAAAGAAATAAACGAGGATAAATGTTGGTAATACAAAACTCTCTTACTGCCACAAGGGATTTCGGCGTTTTGGAACACTAACTAGGAAAGTCCCGTTTGTGCCTCTTATTTCTGCCCGTTGGCCGGGTCTTCCCCCTTCTCGCGGATATTAGGAGCTGCAAACCGCTCTTATCGGCTCCTCCATGCCATCGAGAAACGAACCGGCCGGACCCTCCGACTGGAACATCCTCAGCAGCCGTGCGGTTCCCCCTGCCAGCTCCACCACGAGCGTGCCGTCAAGATCTGCGCTCAGCTCCTCCCCGGTAACAAGATCGGCCGCCGCTCCCGGCAGCGGAATAGGAAGCTTGCCGTCTTCCGTTCCGAAATTCGCCGCGAGTACGTAAAGATGACCGTCCGCTCCCCGGACGCTTACCGCCCGGATCACTCCGGCTTCATGCCGGATCACGGATAAGAGACGGTCGTCCCCGGCATAGGCGGCAGTCTTCTGCCTAGGAAGGCCGGCTTGCAGAAGATACCCCGTATCGAGCAGCGGTTCGCCCGCCGGTACGGATATAGCTTCTGTCCGGCAAGGACCGCAGACGGTGTCGGCATATAACGTCTTCTCTAGCCCCGCCGTCCGTAGATTGGTCTTCAGCCCGACATTTCTTCGGCCCGGGCTGTGGATCGAGATCCCGTCCGTCCCGTAGGCCGCTACGACTCCCAGCTTGTCGTCGACATTAAGCCAGCGGGACCCGGTCGAGACGATCTCCTCACCGTTAACAAGGCCGGTTACGGAACGCCCCCCATGCTCATGGTAATAGTCGCGGCGTCCGCCGTTAAACAGATCGTTCGGAATAAGCAGGTTCAACCCTTTGACCGACCTTAGCATCGTCCGCTGCCCCGATGCGGCGGCATATTGCAGCACGAGCATATGCGTATCGTCGGGCAGCGCCGCGCATACGAGCCGGCTGCGGGCAAGCTCCTGATCCTGCTGTCCTTCCGCGAGGAGCCCCCGGGTGAATAGGATCGTACTGCCTGACGTAACGAATCCGCCCGGAAACAGGTGCCCCGTATGCCCATCCAGCTTTTGCTCCGTAAACAGGCCGTACCCCTGCAGCTGTCCGGACAAGTTCTCGCACCATTCGGCCATGTCGCTGGAGCCGGCAGGCACGATCAGCCCTTGCGGCTTCTCCGCCGATTCCCATACCCATGAAGCGATCCGCTGCTTGCCCCTATGCAAATACGCGCCGTGGTAGGCGTCATGCCATGAGTCCGGACTCGCGGACCCGGCCGTCCCCGGAACTTCTTCCGGTTCGCGGAACGGCGTGTTGACGCCGGCTGGCATGGGTTGCATGGGTTGCACAGCTGGCACGGCTTCCGCGGCCGACGCGCCCTGCGAGGCACTGCGGTAAGCAAGCTCCCGCCAGGCAAGCCCCATCGACAACGCCGCCGCCCGGTCCGATTCGAGCCGGGTAAAGTAAAGCGGCGATTCGCGGAGCAGAGCGCCGCAGCGGAACGACAGGAACGTGCCGTCCCCCGAGGCGTCCATCTCCTTGACGATTTGGCGCAGCCAGCCGTCCTCCAGCTTCGCACACTCCGCATCCCCGAACAAGTTCGCGATCATATGCCAGACCGGAATCACGTAGTCCTGGCAATACGTGTAGCGAATTCGCGTATCGCCGCCGATCCGCAGCAGCCGACCGTCGGGGAACGTGCACGTCTTCACCGCATCCCACAGCTCCCGAGCGTGCCGGTACAGCGACTCCGGCGCCCGTATCCCTTTGCCGAGGCAGTCGAAATGAAGCATCGCCATATTCGACAAGCAGATGACCATATAACCGACGTTCAAATAGCCGTGATGATTCAGCGCCATCGAAGGAAAGAAATTCGCCCCGACATATCGCTCCGACACTTTCCGGCCGTCGACGATTTCTTCGCTGCTTTCATCTGCCGGAACGGACACGGAATTAATCAGGAAGTCGGTACCCTTCTCGCGGTACTCCCCGGCTCTCGGAGCGTCCGGATAACGGATCGCCGTCCGGTGCAGGAACGCGCCGTTCCACAAGTTGCTCTCCGGCTTGTTGCGTCCTTCCTTCGCCGTCAAGCCGGCGACGATCTCGTAATGGTCGAGCAGCCAGTCGCACTCCGACAGCATGACCCGTCTCAGCAGCAGACGCTCCTCGTCGGTCATATCCCCCTCGACCGCTTCGACCCCGTGCATCATCCGCTCCATTCCCAGAACGCTGATCCACGTATTGCCCCACGCGGTACCGTCCGTACAAGTGTATGTTCCGGCCAGATGCGTATGAAGACTGTAACGCAGCAGGCTCAGAGCGGTCTCTCTGACCTCAAGCCGACTGATGCCGGCCCGCCGCTCATCAAACTGCGGGGCTTCCGCCAGCACGGCGAACGCGGCAAAAGCCTTTTGATTCGTCTGGACGCCCCAGCCGTTTTCTCCCGTACCGTAACAGGCCAGTTCCGGGCGATCCGGGCAGACGTACAGATACGGCTTTGCCCCCCGAACCCATCTTTCCAGCAACCTCGTATAATCCTCGATACCGGCCATCCGCTCGGACTTTTTTGTTGCATCAGTCAAGGTCACTCCCGCTCCTCCTTCCGGGTCAATCGTTCGTTTTGTTCAGACCGCACGCACCGTTTCTTTATTTTTTCTGGTCTGCGATCGATTTCGTTGCGGCTTCCTCGGCTTGGCGCAGCAGCGTATTCAGGTCCATCTCGCCCAGCGCATAGCTGATAATGTTTTTGTTATAGGCAGATTCGACACCGGGATCGTAAATCGTCTTCGGCGCGATCGGAGCAAACTTCTCGTAAAAAGCGACCTTCACATTTTTGCTGCTGAAATTCGTATCCTTGGCGAACGCGTCCTTGATTTCCTTCGTGTTTACTACCGGCAGCGTTCCTGTTTTGGACACGCTTAACTGGAACTCATCGGAGATCAAATATTTGATCACTTCCATCGACTGATCTTTGTTTTTGCTGATCGCGGATACGCCGAAGTAGGTCGGGTACCCTTGCGGGCCGGTTTGCGGAGCTTCCTTGAACACCGGCATGCTGACGACGTCCCAGTTCATCGAGGACATGTCCTGGGTCATATGGGTGTTGGCCAGCGCCGCCAGCATGGCGACGTCTTTATCCTTGACGAAGGAGATCACTTCCGGTATCTTCTTGCCGGCTCTGATTTTATCCTTGTAGCCTTGCGGCTCCGCCAGCTTCCCGTACACTTCGTACAAGGACCTCCACTTCTCGCTTGAGATCGTCGGCTTCTCCGTCTTCAGATCGACATAGCCGAGCGACAACGAATTGGTCGGGAAGTAATGCTGCATCGCAAGCCCTACATATTGCACATTGCCGTCGGTCCGCGTCAGACGTTTATTCAGCTCGAAGATTTCGTCCCAGGTCATGCCGTTTTTCGGATAAGAAACGCCGAATTTGTCGAAGATGTCTTTGTTGTAGTAAAGCACGGTCGTATTGTTTTGCACGGGCAGCGCGTACATTTTGCCGCCGGACATTTCTCTCATCAGGTCCATCAGCGTAGGCTCGATTCGGCTCGTATCGACTTTATGCGTCTTCATCAGCTCCGTCATATCCATCTGCATATTAAACGCCAGCGGACCGCTTGCAAATTTGGCGATCGATTCCCAGACGATGTCGATTTCCTGCTTGGAGGCTACCAGATCGGGATAACGGGTCCCGTTTTTCCATTGGATATACTCAAATGTATGCTGTGGGAATTTCGCTTTGATAGCGTTACCAAACCGCTCGTTAAAAACTTCCTCCGTCCAGCCGCTCGTCGAATAAATGACCAGTTTTGCCGGCGGATAGCTGGTTTCCTTTACTTCCGCAGCCCCTTTGTCATTCACCGGCTCCGGATTCCCGGCTCCCTTATCCGCATTGCCGCCACAAGCGCTTACAAGTAGCGCCGTCAACAAACTTACCGCCACCGTTTTCCCAGTTCCCCGCTTCATCGCAATCTCTCCTTCGTTTCTCTGATAGTCAGGCTGCTTGCTTGCATGGACCGATCGCTTGATTTGATTTTGTTAAAGCGATGCCATTTGATTCCCCTTGGTTCCAAATCACACTTAAAATAATAAATACCGGCTGCGCAACCTCCTCACCGTCAACTTTCATGATAGATGAATACTGTGATTCCCCTTGATGTACTTTTATCATAAAACCGAACCGGATATGCTGTCAATTCATTTTTTCTCGAGGGAATCATTCGGAATTTAATCCGCGTTAAAGCAGCCCCACTCCCTATACAACCGTTTTCTTTTTCGGTATGATACAAGTAAGAATAACCGCTGACGACATAGGGAAGCAACCGGCCGCAGCCTCCTGCCGTGTGCGGTATGCGGCCATGGCCGGCTTGCTTTAGGCGGATTACGTCAATCTTTTACGACATCAAGCGAAAGTTGGAATGGTGCATGAGTTCATCAGAGTCCGGCAGAAGAACGTTTCAGTCCCGGCTGAACGATATGGTCGATCAGCTGCGCGACGGTATTCATACCGGCATCTATAAGACGGGAACCTACCTGCCTCCCGAAAAAAACTTGGCCAAACAATTCGGGCTCAGCAACAAAACGGTGCGCAAAGGGCTGGAGGAGCTGGCGGAGGAAGGGCTGATCGAGAAAATTCCGCGAGTGGGCAGCCTGGTCATCGCCTCCGGCCGGGAACCGGCCGGGAAACCGGAGATTACGCTTATGCTCGGCTGTTATTTGAAGGACGAGTTGGAGCTCGGATTATCCAGGCTTCTCGCCGATTTCGAACAGCTGCATCCGGAGATTCACGTCGAAGCCGTAGCCGTCAACTCGTATCCGACATTCGTCAAGACGATGCGTCCTATGATGGATAACGGCCTGGTCGACCTGATCACGATCAAGGACCGCCATTTCGAGGAAGTCGCCGGCGAAGGATATGAGGACATTTTGAAGCCGCAGCAGCCGAGCGGGGACGTTTATCCTTTTCTGAACAAAGTGTTTACCGAACGCTCCGTGTTGTATGCACTGCCGATCCAGTTTTCTCCGCTCGTTCTCGCCTATAACTTGCGGCATTTTCGCGAGACCGGCGTACAGGAGCCGGATTCGGGGTGGACCTGGGAGCACGCCATGGTTGAGGCCGGACGACTGTCCATACCGGGCCAGCGTTACGGTTTTCATTTTCAGCCGCTTCATCATGAACGCTGGCCGCTATTTTTGCTGCAGGGGACCGGCTCTTCGGCCGCGGGTACCCGCTCCGGGGCTTGGCTCGACGGGATTCGGCTCAGTAAAGAAATGATGGGGAACCACACTTTTTTCCCGAACCTTCTGTTCAGCTCGGAGAACGATGTAGGCACTTTGTTTCTGCAAGGCAAAACGTCCATGATTATTACCGGCTACGAGGCGTTGAACCGTTTCTCCTCCTCGCCGCTCGAATACGATATTTCTTCCCTGCCGTATATGCACGACCCCCGGACGCTGCTGTCAAGCACGGGGATTGCGGTTAATACGCTTACCAAGTATCCGGAGGAAGCCCAGCTTCTCGCCGATTATTTGACATCACCCCGGGCACAGCAGCTTATCCGGGAACATACGCTCAGCATCCCTGCCTTGAAAGCGGTCGCCGAAGCTCCGGACGAAGGAGAGCGAACGCTCAACCGGCCATCCCGGTTTCACCTGTTCCGGGACATTATCCCCGCTTTTCGGACGTACCGGGATTTGGAGCTGTCGGCTCCAGCGTTCCGCGAGCTGCACGAGATACTTAAAACCTACTGGACCGGGCTGATCGGCGAGGACACGCTGCGCGCTGAAATCGATGCGATCACATCCCGTTATCCGGCGCGACCGGAACCGCAACAAGCCGCTATCCCCAAGTAGGGACGCGGCTTGACTGTTTATAGATGGGCTATGTTGCTGCGGAACATATATTTATCGAACAACAATAAGCCTCCCCGTTAACGTCTCTTCTATCCGATTATTTCACCGTTATTTCGATTTCCTTTAGCGGTATATTGTACTTTCCGAGTATCTTTTTTGCATCATCAAGCAAATCAAACAACGCCTTTGCTCCCACCGTATACGTACCGGCCGGCAACTGGCCACTTTCTGAAAAGTGCTTGTATATTTGCTCGTTTGGATCCCCCATCAAATAGCAGGCAGAAGGTGTGTATATCACCGTTTGAGTTGAATTTCGGATAAAATCCTCGCTTTCATGGTCATAAGCCATCCCGGTCCGACTTCTGATTTGCGGATACAGATCGGCTTGGATGTAAACTTGCCCCGCCACAGATTGAACCACTTTTGGATTGTCTAATTTCAAATGCAACGCTTTTGCAGCTTCTAATTGAACGACTACTGTGCCAGGAACCTCAATAAACAAATGTTGTCCGACGAAATTCCCTGGTTGGCATCGAAATTTACGGTATAGCCGTAAACTATTTCTACGAAAAACCACAACCCCCATGCCGTTATAAACAGACGGCCGGAGGTTGTGGTTTCGTTTTGCGGCTTTATTTGCGCGCCGCCAACGTTTCTTCTATTTTTTGTTCGTCGCCTCCCTCGGCGATGCGAGGAAGGTTAAAATCCGCTGGCCAGCAGCGCGTCAAACCGGACCCAAATGTTCTGCGAGTTCGGATTTTTCTCCCCTGTCGCCCGTATTTCGATCGTATGCGCACCAAGCGGCAAAACGCCCGTATCGAACACGACGTACTGGATTTGTGCAGTGCCTCGCCTCATAAAATCATACGTCGTCCGGTAAATGCCATCCACATAAATGTCGCCCAAGCCGCCGTTCGGTGCCAACGTTCCGAGCACCTTTGCCTTCGTCCCATAAAACGGCACCCGCGCGGTCGCGCCTTTCGCCGTGCCGATCCATTCGCTTCCGCCGTACAGGCTGGCACTAGTCGTCGTCGTTCCAGAGCCGGAATACATCACGAACGGACTCGTATTGTCGATCGCCGCCAGGCTGCGCGGGATGATTGCAATTCGCTCCGAAGCCGCGGACACGTTGCCGGCGCCGTCGGTCGCGTAAACCACGTACAGGCCGGAGGCGAAATCGGTCGTGTCCAGCACGGCCGCGACTCCCGACGCAGCCGTCGCCCGAGCGCCGTACACCGCCCCGCCGACCGTGACGACGGACGCCGCTTCAATCGCGGTCCGCGTCGCCGCCGTACCGGCCGGGACGAGATGCAGCACCCCGTCGCGCGACATCGTCGCCGACACCGGGTCGCCGATCGCCGCCGCCCCGTACGTCACGCCGGACAAAACCGGCACCGGCGACCGTTGCAGCGTCACGTCGACGGACGTTGTCTGTCCGTTCTCCACGGCGAATACGTCAGACAAACCGTCCACGTAATCCAGCTTCGTCGCGGCAAGCTGCCAGCTTCCGCCCGGCGCGTTCGCGATCGTGTAGCGGCCGTCTCCATCCGTTGTCGCCGCTGCGACTTCCGCTTGCCCGACAAGCCGCACGACCGCTCCGGTCAACGGAGCGCCCTCCTCACCGTACACAGTCCCCGTTACGGTGCCGATCGACTCGTATCCGTTGACCAGAAGCGCGTCGAACCGAATCCAGTTGTTCTGCGAGTTTGCCCCGATTTCTCCTTTGGACACGATGTCCACCGTATGCGCGCCAAGCGGCAAAAGCCCCGTGTCGAACACGACCGACTGGTATTGCGCGGTGCCGCGCTTGACGAAGTCGTAAGTCGTCCGGTAAACGCCGTCCACGTAAATGTCCGCCAAGCCGCCGTTCGAAGCCCTCGTGGCGAGCACTTGCCCCCGCGTCCCGTAAAACGGCGCCCGCGCGGTCGCGCCTTTCTCCGTGCCGATCCATTCGCTTCCGCCATACAGGAGGCTGGCGCTCGTCGTCGTCGTCCCGGAGCCGGAATACATCACGAACGGACTCGTATTGTCGATCGCCGCCAGGCTGCGCGGGATGATTGCAATCCGCTCCGACCCCGCGGACACGTTGCCGGCGCCGTCGATCGCGTATGCCACGTACAGGCCGGAGGCGAAATCGGTCGTGTCCAGCGCGGCCGCGACTCCCGCCACAGCCGTCGCCCGCGTGCCGTACACCGCTCCGCCGACCGTGACGACGGACGCCGCTTCAATCGCCGTCTGCGTCGCCGCCGTACCGGTCGGGACAAGATACAGTACCCCGTCACGCGACATCGTCGCCGACACCGGGTCACCGATCGCCGCCGCCCCGTATGTCACGCCGGACAAAACCGGCACCGGCGACCGTTGCAGCGTCACGTCGACAGACGTTGTCTGCCTCGTCGTCACTTCGAATACGTTAGACAGCCCATCAAGATAATCCAGCTTCGTCACCGCAAGCTGCCAGCTCCCGTTCGGCACTTCTGCAATCGCGAAGCGGCCGTCTTCGTCCGTCGTCGCAGCGACTTCCGCTTGCCCGACGAACCGCAAGACCGCTCCGGCCACAGGAGCGCCGCCCGCACCGTACACGGCCCCCGCTACAGTGCCGATCGGCTCGAATTCGCGGACATCCCGGTAAGCCGTCACCGTATAGATGGCGGAACTGCCGTCCGAAGCAGCAACGGCGAGCGACAGCGGGTTGGCGCCGGGCTGGAGGGCGAGCGGGATCGTTGCCGCGCTGCCGTACGTCTGCCCGCCAACCGTGATGAGGGCGTCGGGCCGGTACGTCTGTGCCGTGACCGTCAGCGCGGACACGTCTTCGTCGACCAGCACGGCGTAGTCGCGCATCTCCGGCGCAAACGGCGGGCTCAGCGTGCCCGGGCCGACCGCAAGCCCGCTCAGCGCGGCGGCGGATGCGATCCGCTGCTCCGCGGCCGCGTGCCGGTACCCCGTCGCCTGCACGACGATCCAGGCCGCGCCTTCTCCGGCCGGCAGCGCATCCGCAGCGAAGGCAATGCTGCCCGGCGAGACGGTATATTGGCCGCTCGCCAGCGGGACGCCGTCAACCGTCACGCCGGATATCTCACTCCGCCATGCGGCGGAATCGGCGAACGTCATGGCGAACGCCTGCCCGGGATAGATCGGCCCCGCCGCCGCCTGTAAAGCCGGAGCGTCGGGCAGCGACTCCTTCATTTCCAACTGGATCAGCCCGAATTTGTAGTTGCTGGAGCTTGCGTTTTTCCCGTCACCCACCAGCGCGATCCGGTGGGTGCCCGCCGTTAACGGCATCGTTCCGATCGTCTCGAACGCGGTGCTCGCTCCGCCGATGCTGCTGTAGAAGTCGTAGATCATGAGTTCCGTGCCGTCGACGCTGATCTTGTACTTCCCGTAGCTGCCCGCCTTGAACGGTTTGATCCCGATGGCGTACGCGGCGTCCTCCGCCACCTCGAAGTCGAACGAAATGCCTTGTCCGGCCGCATTCGCCTCAAGCTGCACCGTATTCGTATCGGTAACGTACAGCGTCGGCACCGTCTGCTCCGCGATGTTCAGATCGACGATATTGTACGTTTGCAGCGACCGGGATTGCGACGACATGACGACGCTTGCCGTCTTCGTCACTCCGTTCAACGTCACCTCGACGCTCACCGTGGCGGTCCCGTCACCGACCGCCGTGACGTTTCCGCTTGCGTCGACCACCAGGACGGCGGGATCGCTGCTCGTAAAAACCGTTTCTCCCGCGGACAATACCGCGGGACTGCCGTCCCGGTTCACCCCGTACACGGCCAGCGGAACCGTCTCGCCTTTCGGTAAATCCCGCTGCGGCGCTTCCAGAGTGACGGCTTGCAGCGGATTGCGGTCCAGCGCTTCCACGTTGGCGATTTTGAACGTATGCGCGCCGGTCCAGCTTTTCGCCGGATAAAACATCATCTGCGACGTCCCGTCCGCTTTCAGCTCGAATCCGGGATCGTATTCGGCCAGGACGATCGCCGTTTGTCCCGCCACGCTGCGGATGTCCCCGATTTTGTAACCGTTCGTCGATCCGTCCGGATGCGTTACGATGACGTAATTCCCTTTCAGGAAGGCGGCAATCTCCGGATCGATAGGCGTGCTCGTCACGATCGCGTCGTACGGATCGCCGTTCGCCTTGCGTTTCGTGCCGGTAATCGTCCCGGTGACGGAGCCTTGCGCGCTGATCTCCTTACTTCCCTTCTTCAGTTCGGTTCCGCCGACAAGGTACATGTTCTGTACGACGCCGTCCTCCACCCGGATAAAGCCCATCTCTCCGCGCATCGTGATGTCTCCGACGACGAGCGGCTGGTCCGGATGCTCCGGCGAGCTGAGCAAATAGTCCGTGACATCGCCGTACGTCACCTTCACTGCCACTGCGCCTTCCGGCGACTGGCTTGGCTCCAGCCGTTTGATCGAATCGATCTTCGACCCGGCAGCGCCCGTATACGGCTCCAACGCCGTCACGAACGTGCTGTTCAAGTTGGCTGCTTCCCGTCTCAACACCAGCTTCGGCATGTCGTATTGGACCGCTTCGTCGTTCGTGTCCTTGCTTTTCCCGAACAACCGTGTGGAGCGAATGGAAGGAGAACGACCCAAATACAGCTCGTTGTTCCCTTCCTCCAGCAAACCGGTAATTTTCAGCTTCGCTTTGTCCGCCCCGTTGTCGGACGTCTCCAGCGTCACTTCGTACTTGTCGCCCGACAGTTCGGCCTTCTGCACATCGTTCACATAAATGTAGGCGGGATAATTCCCTGCCGCCGTGCCGCTCTCGTTGAAAGATTCCGCTTCGTGCACTTCCGTTCCTGGCGGCAGCAGGTACGGGCCGTACGATTCAAGCGGCAAGTCCGTCTCGAATTCGGCGTCAAGGTTCGCGTCGCCCTGCAACGTATATTCATGGCGGCTGCCGCCCTTTACGCGGAACAGATCGAGCACGTAGCCTTCGCCGCCATTCCCGCCGGCGAACGGAACGAACCACGGCTCCCGGCTGTACATTTCCGTCTCCGCGTAAGCGTTTTCTTCGCTTGCCCGCATTGCCTGGAACGCGCCGACGGAGGCGAAGGCCTCAATCGCCCCGCCGTCTTTGCCCGCGCCGGCCGTGGTCATGTTTTTGCCGTTGACGACGACGGTGTTATGGCCGAGCGTGGACAGGGTGAAATAGCGGTATTTCGTATACGTGTACCCGAGATCGGGCAGCAATTCCTGGCCCTGCGCGTACAAATTCAAGTTCAACGGATCGTAGTGCGTATGCCCGGTCTTCGGCGTAAACTCCAGGTAAAGCTGTGTCCGGTCCGCGCCCGTTCCGCCGGACAGGCGGCCGATGCCGGCATCGGGCAGCAGCATAGAGCCGACGTCCGACCGCGGCGCCTTTGCTTTGTCCGACGCCCACGAATCCTGGACGGGCAGCAGTTGGCCGTTCGGGAAGGAAAGCAGGTTCGGGATTTCCTTCGCCTTGCCGATGATCGGAAAATCGTTATACATATCCAAATTGTCGAAATGCAGTCCCGAACGCGGTGAAACGTACCCGGTCGGGTCGCTGTACCCCTGCAGCTGCCCGATCGCCAAATTCAGACCGTCGGTCGACTGCACGTGGTAGGAGGGCGCCACTTCGTACCAGAAGCCGTCGGACCTATACCGCCTGTCGACGTATTCCCTCATCCATTCCACCACGTTATGAATGTAGTCAGGCTGCCCAATCGCCTTGCCGGCGTCGATCAGGCCGAGCCATTGGGTATAGTCCATATTGCCGAGCGTCGTCGGATAGCTGAGCGCATAATCGACGGACGGCATCACTACTTGCTCGACCAGCTTCTTCTCGACGTCTTCCCCGACTTCCTGGCTCAGCACTTGCAGGGCGTCCGTCTTCTTCACTTCCATGTAAGCTTGCAGGAGCGGGCGCAGACTGTTCAGGTCGGATACCGACCAGCGGTTCCACATGCCGCCCCAATAGTTGAATGGCGGGCCGGAGGTGATGTTGATCGGATAGTTATACCAATTATAATCGGTCGTCGGCACGTAGCCTTCGTACACTTGCGCAAACCGGTACAGCAGGCGTGCCGCACCGAGCGGGTCGGTCTTGGCGATCGCATTCGTCTGATTGAGCGTATACGCTTTTTGCAAATACCACAAATGCGCGGATAAAAAGTATCGCTTGCCTTCGGCGTCTTCGTAATACGGATATTCCAGCGTTTCCCCTTTCCGGTTGACGGCGGTCACCGTGCCGGTTTCCGGATACTGCGCGTTCGGATACGCCGTGCCGGTTTTAGGCGCAACCATGCTTTTGCCGTCGGCGGACAGCGTATATAACCCGTCCGGATTCAGCTCCGGCATTTCCGGCAAGCCGGCGAAGCGGAAGCCGACCCGGTCCGGGATCAATTCGAGTATGTTCTCGACGGCCGCCGAGGCGGGGGCCGGCGTCACCGGAACGACATCGCCGGCGGGAGACGCCTGCTCCGCGTCTTGGATGCCCGCGTCGATCAGGCTGTCCCTGTCGAAGGTCAGTAAGGCGAACCGACAATCGGCCGGATCGTCTTCGCAGGCCAGTATTTGCAGCTGGTACATGCCGTCACGAAGCGGCCCGGGATGCGAGAACGTCAGTACGCTGAGGCTTCCTTCCCAAGCGGCCTGCACGTCGTCAAGCGTCGTCACGTTGCCGAGCGGATCTATCCATTTCAGCTCAAAGACAGTATCATCCGGTTCCAGACTGGTCCCGTCAAAGGACAACCGCTTCGTCGCAAAACCGGTATAGTGGAGCTCCGGTTCGAGCAGCGTCCAAGCAACGCCCTGCGTCGTTCGTTCGAAAAAGACGGAGCCGAGCCGCCCTTCGTCCACGACATTGGCCGGCACCTTTACAGCCCCCGACGTATCCCAGAAGCTCGACGTGCGGATCGGTACCCACGAGGAGAGCGGCTTCGTATTCAGATGATGCAAGTGGATGATATTCATCCGCCATTCTGCGCCCGGCGAGACGACGGCGGACCCGAAGGCGGACAACGGAATGGCCGCTTCGACCGTAAAGACACCGCCCGCCAACGACGTTTCATGGGAGAAGGCGCTGATTTTCACCCTTTGCGGGTCTACACCGTCGAGCGTCTGGTTCCAGCCCGTCGTGAACGTCCTTCCCGAAGGAGTGACCGGGATGGACGCCACATAATGCAGCCCGCCTGCCGTCTGCGGACTGATCACGATTTCGATCCGTTCCAGTACGTCCCTTTCTTCCTCGTCAAACGTTCCTCCGATGTACAAATTCGTCTCGTCGTAAGCCACTTTATAGGCGATGCCGCCGGTCGCCGGCTCGTTGTAATAGGCCGTGCGGAAATCGTCCAGCGGCGCGGCGCCGCTCCATGCCGCCTCATCCAATTCCCCGTCGATGACGGGAGCGGCGGTCCATGCGGGAATTACGTTCCACTTGTTCGTATACGCCTCGATCGGAGCTTCACCTTCCTCAACAATCGTTTGCCCGGCGGCCGATGTCCGATTTCCCGGGCCCAGCAAACCGTACGGCACGATCATCATCAACACCACGGTCCAGACCATCCATCTGCGCAATTGCCATTCCTCCTCGAACACGTTTATCTTCGAGCGTCTGCGGCTAGCCAACATCAGATGACGGCAACTTCCTCCGCTCTGCCGGTTTCGTGGGAGCGATATGCGGCATCGACGACGGCGGAGACGGTTTGGGCATACGTTCCCGTTATCGACAGCTCCGAGCCTTGCCCGATGGCGTTCAGCAAATCGTCCCACTGCGGGGCGAACGGTTCGCCCTTTGCGCCTGTGTCGACAAGTTCGTAGCCGTTTGCACCGCTGATCCAAAGCCCTTTTCTCGCCGCGATTTTCAGCGCTCCGTCCGTAAACAACAGCTCCGTCTCATTGGCCGGCGGCACGCCGCGATAGCCGAAGAGCGAGACGGAAGCCGTCGCTCCATGCGAAGTGCGCATAAGCAAGCTTGCGCTTCCTTCGACATTGCCCCGTTCGCCGTAAAACGTCAGCTCCGCTTTTACGCTCGTTATTTGGCAGTCCGTCAACCACTGGATTTTATCGATCGAATGACTGCCGATATTGATGACGATCCCTCCGCCGGAAGTTTCCTTATCCAGAAACCAGGCCGGACGCTTCTCGTCGAAATAATACCCGTAGCGCCGATCGATGATCGTCACGAGCCTCCCCAGCTTGCCAGACTGAATCAGTTGCTTCGCTTTCACATTTTCCGCAAAATAATGCTGCATATGTCCCACGGCCAGCACAATGCCGCAGCGGGCAGCCGCAGCGTTGATATCCGCGCATTCGCGCGCATTCATCGCCATCGGCTTCTCCAGCAGCACGTGGCACCCTTGCTCCGCGCACCAAATTGCCGCTTCTTTGTGCAAAACATGCGGCAGCGTAATAACGACAATGTCGGGTTTCTCCGCCCGCACCATCGCCCTGTAGTCCGTGTAAGGCTTGATCGCGTAAGCTTCGGCCGCCAAGCGGGCCCGCTCCCCGGAAATATCCGCGACGCCGACAAGCTCGGTTCGTTCGCTTGCCGCAAGCGTCCGCAAATGAAGGCCCGCGATCGTCCCCGCTCCGACGACAACTGCACGTAAAATATGCATCTCTCCATCTCCTCTATATGTCGGGGAACAAGTTTCGACGTGTTCCCCGGACTTCTGTATTTGCTACTTCTGCAAAATAAAACTTCCTCTTTATTTCCTCGCGTTTTCCTCGATGATTTTGGTTGCTTCCTCTTCAATGGTGCGGAACGCGGTGTTCATGTCCGTCTGGCCCTTGACGATGACTTCGATCTGCTTGGAATACAGCGCTGCAATGGCCGCATCGCTGACCGTCATTTCCGGGAAAGCCGCAAATTTATTATAATTGACCGCATTCCAGTTTTTCCCTGCCGGTTTCGCTTCGGTTGCGAATACGCGCTTGATCGCATCCGTCTGCTTCGGCACGAGATAACCAAGCTTGGCGAGGTCGCCGAGAACTTCATCCGAGACCATATACTTGATCACATCTATCGCCGCTTCCCGATTCCGGGTCTGGTTCGTCAATCCCCAAAGCGTCGAGTTCATCGGACTGCCGGTTTTCGGCGCTTCCTTAAAGCTCGGCAACGCTACCATATCCCAATTGACTTTTTCCTCCTGCAGCGCCTTGTCGATAATGCCGATATTGGCATTGAACAAAAGCATCGCCGTGTCGCCTTCGGTCAGATTTTTCGCCCCGCCGCTGAACGCCTTGTTGTTCGACTTGAGCGCATCATTCAGAACAGAGTTGCCGTAAATAATCTGGAAGTACGAGCGCCAGCGCTCATCGGTATTGATCGTCGGCTTTTGCGTTTTCGTGTTAACCAACGGGATCGATAACTGATTCGTTGCCGTCATAATGCCGGTATTTCCGGCGAATCCGTAGTATTGTTTCCCGCCCTCGTTGCGGGTCATTTTGGCCGCGAGCTGCATCGTCTCCTCCCAGCTCATCCCGTCCTTCGGATAGGCTACGCCGAATTGGTCGAACAACGTTTTGTTGTAAAAGAGCACATGGTTGATAGCGCTTCCGCCCGGGATGCCATACATGCCGCCGTCGGAAATGCTGCGGACGTAGTTAACCAATTGCGGTTCGAAATCCGTCGTCTGAACGCCGGCCTGCTTGAGCAGCGGCTCCATATTGTACTGCAGCTTGTGAACGACTACATCGTTCTCGAAGACGGTCGCGGCGCGACCGATAATATCGATCGGCGTCCCGTTGGTTAGCAGATCGGTAATCGTCGATCCTTTCGTAGCCTGGTTATAGCGGTTAATCTTGTAGTCCGGAAACTTCTTGGCCAGCCGTTCGAGAAATTCCGGCGTAATCGTCGCATCGGGTGTCACGAGATTGATCTCGACCGGACCGCTCGGCTTCGCCGGCGCAACCGGCTCCGTTCCTCCGGCCGTCGCTTCTCCCGCTTCCGATTTACTTCCGGCTCCTCCACCGCAAGCGCTCAGCATGGCCGCCGTTCCCATACCGATCATACCCAGCTTCAACCACCTATTCATGTTTTTCATGGGTCAACCCCCTAATTTGAAAATTTGAAATTCTCATTGTAAACTTCCGCCCTGCCTACTGCTCCTGCTTCGGACCCGACAGCCGCTCGATCAGCCGGGCGTCCGATCCGTTGCTTCATCCGCTTTGTTACCGCTTTCATTTTGCCGCCGGCATAAGCCGTCAGCGAGGCTGCCGCCAGTACGGAGGCAAGCAGCCATCATCGATCCCTCCACAAGTTCAGTCGCCCGCTTCGCTCGCGCCCGCCCGCGTTTCGTCGGACAACGCGCTGCGAATCCGGTCGCACAATTCGTTTTCGTCAATCATATCGGCCAAATACGCTTTCAATGGTTGAAATATTTTGGGCAAAGACATAACCGGGATGCCCAAATCGCTATGGGTGCGGTAGGAAAACATCATCTCGCGAAATAACGCGTAACGCTCCGGGCGGTTGATGCCGACAGACGTCGAGGCGGCCGGCGAATAAGTGGGCAATTGCGTGCTCGGAATGCTGAGCGTATGCTCGTAAATGTAATTCTGCGCACCGGCCGAAACGAAATAATCGGCCAGAAGCCGCGCTTCTTCCTTGTGTGCGGACTTGGCGCTTATGCCGATGCCGAGAACGATAATAAGCGTCCGCGGCTCGTAAATGAACGGAACCGGCGCCACATCGTACTCCAGATTCGCATGTTTCCACAAGTTCAGCCCCATGTAGGTGTTCAAAATCATCGACAGCTTGCCTTCCTCGAACATTTGCATAATATCGCCATTGCTCTCGGACAGAAACAGCGGGAACGCCTTCCGGTTATGAATGATCCGTTTGTACACCTTCATGCTCTCCAGCAGCCGGGTGCCGCGCAAATCGTTCAACTGTCCTGCGTTCCATTCGAACCGTTCACCGCTTTGCAGCATAAAAAGAGGCCATCGATTCATATCCTGCGCGTGAAAGCTGAATCCGTATCTGCCTTTGCCATCCGACAATTTCTCTGCACAGTCGAGCAAGTTGTCCCATGTCCAGCTTCCGTCCGGCTCCATCAGCCCGCATTCGCGGAAATGCGCTTTGTTGTAGCAAAGCACGATCGGCGAGAACACGACCGGCCTCATGTACAAGCTTCCCTCAACCACAAACTGCCTGGCAAGTCCCGGATACGTGTCCTCGCGCCCGGTAAGCGGCTCCAGCTTCTTAATGGCTCCGTCCTCGACCATGCTCTGAAACTGATAATTATCCACCATCACCAAATCCGCGTCCCCCGTATTCCCTTGCCCATCAATCTTATGGGTCTCCACCGAAATCCACGGAAATTGCCGGTGGAAGTTGTCCAGCAGCCCGGAAAGCTCGAGATTGCGCTGCGCAACGTTGTTGCGGGCCAGCACCAGCTTCACCGGAGGACGTCCGGCCGCCACCCGGTTCCCGATTCTCGGCACCTTCTCGATCCAGCCTTCGCGGACGAGCGTTTCCAATGCCGTGCGCACCGCGTTGTTGCTCATGCGGAATCGTTCCATCAGCGTACGCTCCGTCGGCAAATATTCGCCTAGGGCATAGCGGCCTTCGATCATTTCGTTGCGCAGCGTACCGGCAATTTGCTCCAGTTGCCGGTTAAATTGTTCCTTGGTCGGTCGTATCCCCATAATTCAACGCTCCAATGTCGGTCATTTCAACTACCGCTTAGTTTATCATGAACTTATACGTCCCGCCTCCCTGTCTGCATGAGTAACCCCTGAAACCGCCTTTTGACTCTAAAAAGTGTAGTTAATATGTGAGTCAAGATTAAAAACAAAACAATAACAAAGAACAATTTCATCATAAATGACCGAAAAACGGATGTCAATCCATATTTATGTAAGTCAGAATGATAAATTATAAATATTATAAGAGTCAAATAATTGTATTAGAAAAGCCCGTATTATACGCTGTGGAGGTTGCGGTATTGGGAGGAACTCCTCTTCATCGCATTGGAAAATACCCGACTCGGGTAATAGGCGTTCTGGTAGCCGGTTTGTACACAATCGTTTCGTCCGTTTATTGCCGCTCCGCTCATATTTTTTCAACAGCCAGGACATCGAGCCGAGGGTGAAGCCACGTCCTTCCGAAATCTGAACGAGCGTCTTCCCCGAATCGAGTTCGTGTTGCAGCAGCTCCTACTTAAGCTGGCGAACGATTTTGCGAACCCGCATGTCAGGAAGTGGATCGAAGCGAAAATCGCCTTACTAGATGAGTAATTCCATAATTTTACGCGGAAATTAAAGAAGCCCCTTCAATGGGAAAGGGGTAGAAGCAACTCGTTTGGCTTAACAAGAATAAGCAGAAAGCCGAAGCTTGGTGTTCGTGCGGTTCCAGTAAATAGGCACGATTGGACCAAACATATTCTTATTCGATGCGGTATTCTCATAGCAGACGCTGCAGCCGTCAAGATTTATGCTCGTAAATAATATCCGCGCCCCTTTTCGCCCGAGGTGCCCCGAACCGGGCGGCCGCCATACCGGCAAGAGCGTATACGACCAGGAATAATACCATAAAGCCGGCGGAGTACCGGTACATGACCGCATAATTCGATACGGACGAGATCGCCCCGAGTATCATCGCCCCTGCCGCGACGCCCAGATCGGTCGAGTTGTAATACATGCTGTTGGCCGCCCCGTGCCGCTCCCGCGGCGTTACCCGCAGCATCCACGCCTGAATGGTCGGCTGAATCGCTCCGAAGCCGAGCCCGTACAGCAAGGCGGACACAAACAGCATCGGAATGGTGTGCGCGTACGACAGCAGAAGCAAGCTGGCAATGACACTAACCGCGGCCGGGACGAGAACCGCTCCATGACCTTTCCGGTCGAAGATTCTGCCGGAGATCGGGCGGATCAAAATGATCGTAATCGCGTTAAATAAGAAAAACAGTCCGATCTGCTCCAGCTTCACCGATTCTCCGTACAAAGCGATAAAGCTGAGCAAACCGCTGTAAGTGACGGCCAAAATAACATTAAGCAAAGCGGGAAATAATAACTTCGTATTCCATCTCGGTTTCTCGCCCGGCTGGTTCGTCTGATTGCCCTGAAAGCGGGCCACGGACGCTGGTGCAGAGTCCGTATTGCGCCTGGAATCGGCCGGCGCCGCACGAGTCAGCAGCAAAAGCGGAAAAATCAAAATAATGGCAGCCGACCCCATTATGGAAAGCGTGCCGAAGCCGGACAAGTTCATCACATTTAACCCGATCATCGGCCCGACGGACATCGCCAGACTGGTTGACAATCCGAAATAACCGATCCCCTCGCCCATTCTCCGGGACGGGATGATCTGGGAGACGAGCGTCGGAATGATCGTGCTCGCCATTCCGAAGCCTACGCCGTAACCGGCGCGCATAAGCAGCAGCCCCCCTACCGAACCGGCATATATATAAATACCGGTCGTCACGGCGGCTATAGCCAGCCCGGCATACAAAATGACGTTGCGGTGCACGTAACGCATCAGAGCCGCCGTCGCAAATCGGGTTACAATCGCCGATAAAGCGAACACGCTTGTCGTCAAGCTGACGGTCAGGTCTCCGGCCTCGTATTCATTTTTGACATAGGCGGGGAACGAAGACAGCAGCATCTGCAAATTCAAAAACAATAAAAACGAGCAGATCGTCAAAGCGACGAACGGCTTCGTCCATAGTCTCGCTGATTGTTCTGGTTGCATTCGAATCTTCTCCTACTCTTGGTCTGTCAGTTCGGCAGCGCGGTGATTGATGCGTATTATAAGCTCCATCAGCAGCGCGTACTCTTCCTCTGTTACGCACATCTTGATTTCCTCGATCAGCTGCTGCTCGACCGGAGCCGTCCGCCCGATCAGCGACGATCCTTTGTCGGTGGCGTAGACGAGAAACGAACGCCGGTCGTTTTTGCCCGTTTGCTTATAGATGAGCCCTTTGCTCTCCAGATGATCGAGAATCCGCGTCGTCGTCGGTTTATCTTTGCAGGTGCGCTCCGCAATTTCTTTCTGAATCAGCCCTTCCGCCCGATCCACCTGATACAATACCGACCACTGCTCCGGAGTAATGTCGTATTCCTTCAACCGGTGCTGCAGCAAGTTGGACAGCTTGCGGTATGTGACGCCCATCATAAAACCGACCGACCGCTCCAGCAGGTTGACCGTTGTTGTTGTAGCATGTTCCTGTTCCATCTTGGATTCGTTCACCTTCTTATCCGAAATCGAAATCAATTAGTTGTCTATGCAATTATATTCGATGCAACCAATAAGCGCAATGGCAGATTTTCATCTCTCTTCTCCTTTCGGAAAGATCCGAATGCAGCGAACGAGCCAAGGATAAACGCCGTCTGATAAATATAAAAATCCTCCGGACCTGCCGCACCCGCGCAGGTTTCCGAAGGATTTGTTCACTTTGATTTCGAGTCCGTCAGTTTTCAATTTTCGTAAACCAGATTTGCCCTTTTGTCTGAAGCAATCTGTACAACAGCAAATCGGCCGCAACCAAAATCAGCATCAGCACGATCGCCGTCGTCGTCAAGCTTAAACCGAGACGGGACACGAGGAAAAACAACAGGCCGGCAAACGCTACGCAAATGAGCAGGTTGAACACGCTGTTCATGTTTTGCTTGACTGCCTTCTGCTCGTTATCCCAGTTCAGCACCGGGCGGAACAGGTCGACCCATACGCCAGTCAGGCAGGTGAACAGTGTGGCCGGCACCGCCAGCATCAGTAACAGTAAAATGAGCGCAATCGGCAGATGGATCAGGAAATACGCAGCGCCAAGAATCAATATCGTACCGATCATCGTAACGAGCCATCCGCTCATCACTTTGGCGGTCAGAATATGATGTACGGGCACCGGAAGGTATTTCAATACGAAAAACCCGGCCCCTTCTCTCGATATCGAAGTCGATGCCGTCGCATTCGCTCCGGAGATGAACAGGAACACGCCGACGCCTCCGGCCAGCACCATCGAACCGATCCCGCCCTGGTCGAGATACTGCGACGCTTGACCGAGCATCCCTGCCAGTTCAGGCTGGGAGAGCAGCGGAATCAGCATAATGATCGGCCACATCAGCGTCATAAATACGCAATTGAGGAAATAAGGCGGCGTGCGCAGCAAAATGCGTATCTCCTTCATCAGCATCGACCGGACGGCCGATTGCTGCACGGTCATCTTGTCCAGCTGCTGGCCGCTTAGCTGAATACGCCGTGCGGAAGATTCGGACATGCCCATGACGCCCTTGAAATAAAATTTTTGGGCGAGCGCTGCAAAAGCCGCATACAGAAGCGCCGACACCCCTGCAAACAAAACGATATACGCCAGCCCTGCGAGCTCTGATTCTTTCAGCAGCGCGTTCGCCGCGAGCTTGACGGTCGGGACCGACTGGGTCACCAGATCGAGGAACGTATTGCCTCCGCCAAGCAGCATGTTCTGGACTTCCTCCGGCGTCATCGTGCTCCGCACGGACCGCTGAATAAACAAATTCAAGCCGAGCGAGAACAAAACGGCGACCGTACCGCCGATCAGCCGAAAGCGGTCCTTGTTGCGGGCCACGCCCGAAAAACTCATGATCGCCATCGACACTACCGAAGCGACCACGAGCGGCAGGACCGGCAGCGCCAGGAACGTAACGACGGCATACACGTAATACAAAACACCGGCGCCAGCCTTGACCCCGAAGACGATCAGCAGAGGCGCCAGCAGGACGAGCTGGGTTAAATATTCGTATAGCAGCACCGTCAAAAATTTGGCCGAGACGATCTGCGACGGCTTCAAAGGCAGCGGCAGCAAATGCTCGACATCCTGCGCGAAGTAAAAGACGGTGATGATGTAGAAAATACCGAACATAAACACGACGAAACTCGTGATGGACAATCCGAGCCCCAACACGGCGCCCTCTTGTCCGATCGGCTTCAATCCGTCATACAAAAAGGCGACGAAGCCGCCCAATATGGAGGCAAACGGAAGCAAGGCGACAGCGAGCAAAATCGGCAAAAGAATATGCGTCGGCAGCTTGCCGCGCTTACCGGATTTGGAAAACTGTCCGGAGCCGTTTTTGATCAGAATGCGGGTTAACGCCAGCGTCTTATTCATTTTCCGTCAACTCCAGGAACAATCTCTCCAGGGACAGATCCGATTGGAACCGCTCCTGCATGTCCTTGAACGTCCCGCAAAACAACACTTCGCCCTTATTGATAATCGCCACCCGGTCGCACAGCTTCTCGGCCACTTCGAGCACGTGCGTGGAGAAAAAAACGGTTTTGCCCGCATCCGCATGCTCACGCATCATTTCCTTCAGCGTGTAGGACGACTTCGGGTCGAGACCGGTTAGCGGCTCGTCCAAAATCCACACCGCCGGATCGTGGATAAGCACGCCCATGATGACGATTTTTTGCCTCATCCCGTGAGAGTAACTCTGAATCGGGTCGGATATAGCCTGCGACATGTCGAATCGGCGGGCGAGCGCATCGATCCGTTCCTTGCGGGCTTCCTTCGGCACATCGTACATATCGGCCATGAAGTTCAAATACTCGAGCCCTTTCAGCCGCAGAAACAAGTCCGGACTGTCCGGCACATAGCCGAACTGCTTTTTCGCTTCGATCGGCGACTGGGAAATCTCGTGGCCGTTGATCGTAATGCTGCCTTTGTCCGGTTTGGCGATCCCCGTAATCATCTTAATCGTCGTTGTTTTGCCTGCGCCGTTCGGCCCGAGAAATCCGAATATTTCTCCGCCCCGGACAATCAGATCCAGATTGTCCACCGCTTTAACTTTTCCATTGTAGCTTTTCGTCACATTTGTCAATTCGATCATTCGTCCCGCCCCTTTCCCTGCTATTATAGCACAACGTTTTCCAAGTAACAGAAGAGGCGAAGCGGCCATTGAGAATTGCTTCTCAGGAAGCTGCGAACGGGCTGGCTTACGCCATGGATGCGGCTTCTTGACTTGCGTCCTCTTGTTCCATGATGATATTGATAATTGAACCTGAATTTCGAAAGCCCGTGGAATCAATGTTGGAGAACGAGAGAGGAAGATTCTGAACTGTAAAAAGAAGGGGATTTTCCAGTAGATTAGAGTCCTTCGAGTGGAAAAACAGACAGTTCTTCCCCCTCCCAATAAAGATGCGATCTGTCTTTCCATGTTAAGTTTTGGAAATTTTCATTCCAACTGGGCGATCCGACCCTCGATTCGCTTCCATGCGTAGCGTCCGGCGAAGTTTCGGACCAGTTTGAGCATCGTGGAACGACTGTGCCAGATCAGGACAGCCGCACAATGAAAAAACTCTTTACGGAATCGGGCAATCGTATAGGTTTGATGCACCGGTTCACAGCAATCGCGCTTGAATCGTTCAAACAGGTTGTAGGCCAGTAGTTTAACGAGCAAATCCAATTCATTCGCTTGAAAATCGCCTGTGGCAATGCGGTCGATGGAAAAGCCGTTCTTGGCTTCTTTGATGTAGTTCTCCATACAGCAGCGCTGGTTGTAGAAGCGCCACACATCAAGGGGCTCCCAGTCTAAGGGGGTCACCATCGCTTCGTGCTGCCAGTCTGAATCGAACACGATGCGGCCTTGACCGTCCCACTCGAACACTTGCGCCTTGCGGATCACGACGACACGGCGTGCCTTTTCCCAGGAGGTCGCTTTGTAGATCAAGGTGATGCCCTCGATGATCCAATCCTCGTCGACGTACCGCTTCCAGTACCGACAGGCTTGCACTTCCCGGGCCAATCGTCGGGTCCACTTCAACTTGCCGACATAGCCGATGCCCTTGCTTTCGAGTAGGGTGTAGAAGGCTTCACCGCCGAAGCCTTTGTCAAATCGGGCGTACTTGACCTTACGGTCGCCAAGCAGGCCGAAAGTCTGTTCCAGAAAGTCGACTGACTTGGTGGAGGAATGCGTATTGCCAGATCGGAGAACCGCATTCAAGTTCAAGCGGGTTTGCCCTTCAAAAGCTAACAACGGGTGATAACTCTTCCGCCCCGGCTTGTGCGAGTTCGTTCCTTTTTCGGCGCCGCCCTGATCGCCGTATACCGTTTCCACGGTAGAGTCCAGATCCAAAATGAGATCACGTGGTAAACAAGGTTGGATGATCGCTTGATTCAACGTCCGCAGTTCGGCCGGAAGCTGGGGGCACGATCGTCCAAGCCGAATCAATTCTTTGTACAGCAGACTGTGATGCGGGCAGCGTCCACCCAGAAACTGGAGCAGCAAGGCGTCGTGCTGCAAGGTACGAAAATGAAAAATACGCTGGCAGCCGAGCATCCAACCGATCAAGAGATAGATCAGAATCCGATGTACCGGAAAAATCGCGTTGTGCGCTTTTCCGCCAGAGAGACCGCTCATGGCTTGTGTGAGTTTGATTTTTTCAAAATAAGCCAGAAAGATTTTAACGCCTCCGAAAATGGTTGCGTTTTGCAATGAAAATTCGCTCTTGATTTTGTTAATGGATGTGGTAGACTTCACCTACAAGGTGCTCCTCTCTTTGGGTGATGTGTTCTAGTCAAACACCATTCTACCAAAGGTTCGGGGCACTTTTCATATTTTCAGAGAGTAGTACTTTCGAAATTCAGGTTGAATATAACGAACTTTATAGTAGTTATACGAATAGAACTGACAAATGGTTCAGTAGGTGAGCTATGAATAATAAAATTGACGAATTTATGATTTGGGCCGATGAAAAGGGTTGGGATCTCACCCGAAAATCTAATTTCCGATTAAATTTGGACGGTAGCGTTACAGCTAGATATAAAGAAATTCCGAATGAATATTTGGATTTTTTAAGCGCGATCCAACAATGCGTCTCCCCCAATGAGCAGACTTGGTTTATTTGTGAGGATGAATTCAATAGCAGCTCGGATGCTGCATTCCAATGGAACGAATGTGAAATGCTCAGCCTGGAAGCGGCCATGGATGATGAGATTTGGAAATCAGAAATAACGGCGTGGTGGGATCGTTACTTGCCCATAGTGATGTCGGTCGAGGATGGATATTCCTTCTATGCGATTGATGTAACGGAGGACCAAGGCGCTGTCGTACGCGGATCTGAGCCTGAATTCGAAGAAGTGGATAAAGTAGCAAATAGTTTTGAACAATTTTTGGAATTCATCATGTCGAATGCAATAAAGTTCCAGTGAAGAAACCAGTCCGGTTTGCGATTTTTTGCCGCCCTACTTTGACTGGTTTCCTCGAGAAAAAGGACCTCAGTCTCCGCGCTACAGCGGAATTTGAGGTCCTTTCGTTTGAAAATTGGGAAGTCACCCTGTCATAGCGACACTTTTGGCGACAGCCCTTCGTATAAGCAACACCCTGATGGGGGCTCCTCCCCTAGGCCACTTCTTGCTATAGCACCAACAGATTTGCCGCCCCCGGAGATTTCTCCCGGTTATATACCCGCATTTTCCAGCACGACCGCCATTCCTTGCCCGCCGCCGATGCACAGCGAGGCCAGCCCGTACCGGCGCCCGGTCCGGCGAAGCCCGTATGCCAGCGTCAGCAGCACCCGCGCTCCGCTCGCGCCGACCGGATGGCCGAGCGCGATGGCGCCGCCATTCACGTTCGTGACCGCACGGTCGAGCTGCAGCTCCCGTTCTACCGCCAAATACTGGACCGCGAACGCCTCGTTGATCTCGATGAGCCCCATGTCGGCCATGGCAAGTCCGGCCCGCCCGAGCGCAATCCGCGAAGCCGGAACCGGGCCGATGCCCATAATCGACGGATCGACTCCGGCGATCCCCCACGAGACGATGCGCGCAAGCGGCTGACGGCCGCGCAAGCCGTCCTCGCCCGCAATAACCAGCGATACGGCGCCGTCGTTAATGCCGCTCGCGTTGCCCGGCGTAACCGTACCGCCTTGCCGGAACGCCGGCTTCAGCTTGCCGAGCGATGCCGCGTTCGTATCGGCGCGAATCAGTTCGTCGCTGTCCGCGATCCGGACCGACTTGCCGTCGCGCACCTCGATGCCGACGATTTCCTCGGCCAATATGCCGCTCTGCTCCGCTGACGCCGCACGCTGATGACTGACGACCGCGTACTCGTCCTGCTGCTCCCGGCTAATCCCGTACCGCTCCGCCAAATTTTCAGCCGTGACGCCCATGCCGCAGCCGATGTACGCATCGTGAAGCGTCTGCTGCAGCATATCCTCCAGCACGACCGGTCCCAGCTTGGAGCCGAACCGGCTCGCAAAGTCGGCGTGAGGCGACTGCGACATGTTCTCGATGCCGCCTGCGAGCACGAGATTCGCCTCGCCAAGCCGGATGCTCTGCGCGGCGCTGACGACCGCCTGCATGCCGGATGCGCATAGCCGGTTGACGAGCATCGCCGGCGCCGTCTCGGGAACGCCCGCATGCAGCGCTACATGCCTGGCTACATAAGCGGCCGATACGCTGGAATGGATCACATTGCCATATATCGCCTGCTCGACTTCAGCCGGCTCGACACCGGCCCTCCTCAGCGCCTCAGTCGCGGACGCGATTCCGAGCTGTGTCGCGGACGTCTCCTTGAAACTTTTGCCGAAGCCGCCAAAAGAGGTTCTGGCTCCATCTAGAATATACGCTTCTTTCATTGGGCGCCGCCTCCTGTCCGGGTATCGTTCTTAACCATCATCAGCCGAATCAGCTTGCGGTCGCGCTGCTCCACAGCATCGTTTTCTCCATTCGGAGGCCCATCAGCCGCGCCGCTCGCATCATCGTCCGGATATTCAAAAAATCCGCCGCCCGATTTCACCCCAAGCCGCTGCCCGCGTACGAGACGCCGGATCGACTCGGGAGCTTCCGTGCGCGTATCCAGCTCCGGAAATAACCGGTCCGATACGCGCTCCCATACGTCCAGACCGCCATAATCGGCCGTTGCCAACGGACCGCTTAATGCCCAGCGCAAGCCCGGGCCTTCCGTCACCGCCAGATCGATCTCGCGGGCGCTGGCCACGCCGCTCTCCAGCAGGTGAACCGCTTCCCGCAGCAATGCCGCCTGCAGACGATTGGCGATAAAACCTGCGACGTTCGTACTCAGCACAACCGGCGACTTGCCGCACGCTTCCAGCAGCCGGATCAGCGGCTCCGCCGTTTGCCGGCTCGTCTGCGGGTGAAGCACGATCTCAACCAGCGGCACGAGATGCGCCGGATTGAAAAAGTGCGCCACGACAAAACGATGCGCAAACGTCATTCCTTCCACCAACTGCTCCGGCACATAAGACGACGTGTTCGAAGCGACTATCGCATCGGCCCGGATTCCGCGTTCTATCAACCGGTACAGCTCCCGCTTCAGCTCCAGCTTCTCCGGCGCCGCCTCGATTACGATCGAAGCGCCGGCCACCGCCGCCACCGGGTCCGGCGTGCATACGATCCGGTCCAGTACCCGGTCTTCAGACGGACATACGCCCCATCGTTCCGAACGAATGACAGCCACATTGGATCGTATTTTCTGCATGGCGCGTTCCAGCGCCTCCTCCGACGGATCGTACAAATAGACACGACTGCCGGATTGCGCCAACAGCTGGGCGATTCCGTGTCCCATCGTACCCGCGCCGAGGACGGCTATCGTTTGTTCCATCGTGTATACCGCTCCTTCTCTGTAGACCATTTTCTCCGCATATTCGTCCGGCGGTCAATAAGAATCCGTCACAACGTCGCCGTCTACCACCAACTCCGGCTCCATCGCGGAACGGACGTCGTCTTCCGTATAACCCGCCGCAAGCTCGATCAGACGCAAGCCTTCCGGCGTCACGTCCAGCACCGCGCGTTCGGTGATGATCCGGTGCACCACGTTTTGCCCGGTCAGCGGCAGACTGCATGCCCGGACAATTTTCGGCTTGCCGTCCTTGGCTACCTGCTCCATGATGACGACGACCCGTTTGGCTCCGTGCACCAGATCCATTGCGCCGCCCATTCCTTTTACCATCTGTCCGGGAATGGTCCAGTTGGCAAGGTCTCCTTGGCCCGATACCTGCATGCCGCCGAGTATGGCGAGATCGATATGACCGCCGCGAATCATCGCGAACGACTCCGAGCTGTCGAAGAAAGCGGCTCCCGTCACGGCGGTAACCGTTTCTTTGCCCGCATTGATCAGGTCCGGGTCAAGCTCCGTCTCCTGCGGATACGGGCCGATGCCGAGCAGTCCGTTCTCCGACTGCAGCAGCACCTCACGGTTCGCTTCCAAATAATTCGCGACCAGCGTCGGCATCCCGATTCCCAGATTGACGTAATACCCGTCGCGGATTTCTCGCGCCGCCCGGCGGGCGATCCGCTCCCGAACGTTTTCTTTGCCAAAAGCTTGTGCCTTCATCGATCATCCGCTCCTTGTCGTCCGTCTTTCGATTCGCTTCTGCTGGGCGCCCGTCACAAGCCGCTGCACATAAACGCCGGGCGTATGGATGCGGTCCGGATCGAAGGCTCCCGCTTCGTGCAGCTCCTCGACTTCAGCAATCGTGACCGCTCCGGCTGCCGCCATCACCGGATTGAAATTGCGTGCCGTCTTGTTGTAGATCAAATTCCCCATCCGGTCGCCCCGCATCGCACGAATCAGACTAAAATCGGCGGTCAGCGCGGTTTCCAGCACGTAGTCCTTATCCCCGAACCGTCTCACTTCCCGGCCTTCGGCAATCGGTGTCCCAACCCCCGCCGGGGTGTAAAAAGCCGGAATGCCCGCTCCTCCGGCGCGAATCCGCTCGGCCAGCGTTCCTTGCGGCAGCAGCTCGACCTCCAATTCGCCCGATAACAGCTGGCGTTCAAACTCCTTGTTCTCTCCGACGTAAGAACCGATCATTTTGCGGATTTGCCGGTTGCGCAGCAGCAGCCCAAGCCCCCAGTCGTCCACGCCGCAATTGTTGGAAATGACAGTCAGACCGGAAATGCCCGATTCGGACAAAGCCGTTATCAAATTTTCCGGAATGCCGACGAGACCGAACCCGCCGACCATAATCGTGGCGCCGTCCGGGATGTCCGCGATTGCTTCGCGGAACGATTCGCATACTCGTTTCAAAAACTCCACCTTCCTTCTCACGTGTTCAGTTAATATAGGTATGCAAATATCGTGCCAATATAAAAATCGTTCTCCGCACCCGGAGCAACTTACAAGTTAAAGGGGGAGTGACCGCAAGTAACAAAAGTGCTTCCAGATTATCGGAACGGTTTTCCGGATTGTCGGAAATGAGATTGTGAAGCTGGAGCGCATTTTTCAAGACTTGCCGATTATTTATTGTAGAATCTACGGTAGCCGTCCAAACGAGACAAATCATCGGACATCACAGCAAACCCGTTTTACCTTCAACGTAGCCGTGTATCCAAGCCAAGTCGGAAACGGATTTCATGCTGGTAATGGTATCTTTCTGATCTTGTAAGAAAGGTTAATGACCGTGGCGAAAATACGTCAGGGCTCGGGAACGGGGATTTGTTCAATTCGGGTACATTAGGGAGGGCTTAACTTCCTTCGAAGACGGGCACAGACATTGTTTCTCCCGGACGCACAACGGGGCTGATCCGTTAAGACTCCGGGTCGGTCACAAGCTGATTATCGAAAAAAAACGTACATCAGCTCGCGAAATAAGACGGAAGAAAAAGAGCAGGCAGGTGCCGTTTAGGCAACTGTTCTGCTCCTTTGCAGGGTAGTCCGGGACACTGGAAACGCAGCGGAAGATCAGCTTCCGTTATATCAAGGAACGGACTCAATCTGGAGCGCTAGCGGAAACATTACTTCCGTTATTTCTGCAATTGAGAAGTTGTTGCACCATATTCACGTAAATAACGGAAGGATTTCTTCCGATTATTACGCATAAACGGCTATTGGAACAAAATAACGGAAATAAATGTTCCGCTATAGCCCGGATTGCCTATTTATAGTTGCCGCGCCGAGGCGCGTCAGCAAAAAACGACAACCAATCCAAGATTAGATTGATTGTCGCTTTTTCATGCGAATGGCCTCCACACAAAATCAACTTACTTGCGTGCTAACCGGGTTCAGCCGACCTTTACATCAACTTCCTCCGGCCGGTACACGGCCAGCAGGTCGCCCGCGCGGTTCGCCGCGAACAGTACGGAACGTTCGCTCTCGAGCCGGAAAGAATAGGTGCGGCCCGACACCGGGTCCTTCACCCGGATTGCGGCGCTGCGGCCGCACTCCGATACGAATACGTACAGCGAGCCGTCGCGGAACTCCAGCTTGCGGCCGTATACGCCGGGCAGCCCGCCGCCAACCTCCCACTCCAATTCCGGGGCGATGCCGCAATCTGCAAGCACGTGCCCGTACAGAGCGTTCACCGCTTCGCTCCGGTCGTTCAGCTCTACCGGCAAGCCGGTCCACAGCAGCCGGCCCGCTCCGAGCGCGACCTCCGTCAGTCCGGACGGCGCCTCCGCCTTTTGGCGCGTGAGACGCGTTTCCAGCCGAATTCGCCGGATGGCCGCCCATCTGTTACAGTCCGTACTCGCCGCGCTTCTTATAAAAGCTCGACTTGCCCATACCGAGCCTTCGGGCCGCCGCCTGGCTGTCGCCGTTCTCGAGCCGGAGCGCCCCGGCGATCAGCTCCTTCTCCAGCCTGCGCACTTGTGCCTTCATCGGTTCTTGTTCCGTGTAAGCCGGGGAAGCTTCCGTGTTGTCCGGCACCGTGCCCGACATCACTTCTTGCGCAGATACGCTCCTCCCCGGATCGCCGTCCTTCTCCTGTAGCGCCGCCGCCCGTATCCCGCCTTCGTCCGATTCGGAAGTCCCGCTTGCCGCAGCACCCTCAGCACCGTGCGCGAGCGGAGGCAGGCCGAGATCCTCTTCCCGGATGACCGAGCCTTCCATGAACAGCAGCGCCCGTTCCAGCACGTTGCTCAGCTCCCGGACGTTGCCCGGCCAATCGCAGCTCTGCAGTCTTCTTATCGCTGCGGAGTCGGCCTGCACCGTATGGAGTCCGTTGTCCCGCGCCAGCTTCTTCAGGATGAATTCGGCCAAAACCGGGATGTCTTCCTTTCGCTCGCGCAGCGGGGGAAGACGCAGCTCGATCACGTGGAGCCGGTAATACAAGTCCCGCCTGAATTTGCCTTGTTCGACCAGACGAGCCAGATTTTGATTCGTCGCGGCTACGATTCGGACGTCCACCGGTTCGGGGTAAGCCGCTCCTACCGGCTCAATCTCCTTCTCCTGCAAGACGCGAAGCAGCTTGGCCTGCAGCTGGAGCGGCATATCCCCGATCTCGTCCAGAAACAGGGTGCCTTTATGGGCCAGTGCAAACTTCCCCTTTTTGCCCGACTTGACAGCGCCGGTAAACGCGCCTTCCTTATAGCCGAACAGCTCCGACTCGAATAGCGGCTCCGGTACGGCAGCGCAATTGACCGTAATGAACGGGCCGAAGTAACGGGAGCTTTCCCGGTGAATCGCATGAGCGAACAGTTCTTTCCCGGTTCCGCTCTCGCCGGTAATCAGCACCGCCCCATTCGTCTTCGCCGCCTTGACCGCCATCGCTTTCACGGAACGCATCGGTTCGCCGTCTCCGATAATGTGCGACATGCCGTATTTCGCCGAAGCGGCGCTTTTCTCTTTATCCGCCGGATGATGGAGCTGTTTGCGGATTTCCTTGAACCGGGTGTTCATCTGAAACAAATTATCAAGATCCTGGAACACGACTTTGCCCGCTACTGCGATCACGTTCCCGGCCTGGTCGCGAATCGGAATCCGCGTCGCGATCATCCACCGCCCCTTCACGAGCTGCAGGTCGGCGATTTCCGCCTTGCCGGTCTTGGCCACGATATGCATCCGGGTATTCTCAATGACGTCCGCCACCGGCTTGCCGATCACGTCGGCCGCCCGCACTCCGAGCAGCGTCGCATACGTGTCGTTAAGCGATAAAATCCGGCCCTCACGATCACAGATGACGAGCCCTTCGTATGCGTTTTCCAGCGCCACTTTGTAGAGCCGCAGTTCCTGCGCCGCGCTGTCTCTCTCCCGGGCCGACTGCTTCAGCAGCCGGGATACCCAGCCGCGCTTCGATATTCTCATCGTTTCTTCACCTGCTGGAAGTTAATAGGTGTTGCGCGCCCGCACGAAAGGCGAGGCTTGTCCGTAGTCAATCGGAAAGAGGGCGGAACTGGGCGGATAGTCAGGCGGTGCTAAGCGGATAAGCGCTTGCTCGGCAGACAGGAGGTTGCTGAGTGGAATAAGAGCTCGCTGGCGGATAGGAGGTTGCTGAGCGAATAAGAGCTTTTGGGGACCGCTATTTCTTGAAAAATCGGCAATCCGAGCAAATTAAAGGACGTTTGGGACTCTTATATCGAGGCCAGTCAGCCCTTTTCGCTTATATCGCCCGAAATAACGGCCCCAAACATCACTTATTTACTCCAGGACGGGCGATTGGTGGAAAATAAGAGCCCCGAAAGACTGCTATTTCGCGCTAAAGTTACGCCCAACCACCCCATCACGTCCAGCAACAACGTCCGCTTACCTCTCATCACGTCACGTCATGCAACGCCCAGCTACATCTGGTGTTACTCCTACATAGCCCAGTCACGTCAACCGCACCCGGGGGGCAATCCAGCCCTCTCGCCGCGTCACGCCTGTCAACACCCTAGCCAGCGCCCTCGATATTTTTAAACTGATTGTGGAACATCCGCGAATAAGCGCCCTGCTCCCGGATCAGCACGTCGTGGCTGCCCTTCTCCGCGATCTCGCCGTGGTCCACGACCATGATCGTATCCGCGTCGCGGATCGTGTTCAGCCTGTGCGCGATGATGAAGCTGGTCCGTCCTTGCAGCATGTGAAGCAGCGCTTCCTGGATATGCAGCTCCGTCCGGGTGTCGATGCTGCTCGTCGCCTCGTCGAGAATGAGGATCGACGGCTCCGCCAGCATCACTCTCGCGATCGCGAGCAGCTGCCGCTGGCCTTGGCTTAAATTGCCGCCGTTCTCGGTCAGCATCGTATCGTATTTGTTCGGCAGCTTGCGAATGAACACGTCGGCGTTCGCCATGGCCGCCGCCCGTGTCATCTCCTCCTCGGTCGCGTCCGGCTTGCCGTATTTGATGTTCTCCCGGATCGTACCCGAGAACAAGTACGTATCCTGCAGCACGATGCCGAAGCAGCGTCGCAGGCTGTCCCTCGTATACGTCCGGATATCCCGGCCGTCGATGTAGATCGTGCCGCCCGTCACATCGTAAAACCGCGTCAGCAGGTTGACGACCGTCGTTTTCCCCGCTCCCGTCGGCCCTACGAGCGCCGTGCTGCTGCCCTCGGGAACGTCGAAGCTGACCTCCTTCAGGATCGGAACGTCGGGCCGGTAGCCGAAGCTGACATTTTCAAAGACGACATGTCCCTTCGGATTCGTCAAGACGACCGCATCGGGCCGGTCCTCGGTCTCCTCCGTCTCCTCGAGCACCTCAAATGCGCGTTCCGCCCCCGCTACCCCGGACTGCAGCACGTTGTACAAGTTCGCCAGCTCGTTCAGCGGACGTACAAACTGGCGGGAATAGCTGAGGAAGCTGGCGATAATCCCTACCGTAATATCTCCCTGTACGGCCAGAATTCCGCCGACGATCGCCACCGCCGCGAACCCGATATTGCTGATGACGCTGAGCAGGGGCATCATAAAGCCGGACCAGATTTGCGCCTTTAACCCCGCTTCGTACAGCTTGGCGTTCACCTCATCGAACTCTTCAACCGAACGCTGTTCGCGATTAAACGCCTTTACGACCTGCAGGCCGGATACCGTTTCTTCGATATGTCCGTTCAGCTTACCGAGCTGGGCCTGCTGTTCCTTGAACAATACGCTCGTTTTTTTCGTAATCGTTCGGGCGAGCATGTACACAAGCGGCACCGTGATTAGACTCGCGAGCGTGAGGATCGGGCTCAGCACGAGCATCATCGTCAGCGAGCCGACTATCGCGATCGAACCGGACATCAGCTGCACCGTCGACTGCGAGATCGTATTACTGACGTTGTCGATGTCGTTGGACATCCGGCTCATCACTTCGCCGCTCGGCCGCGAATCGAAAAAGGCCAGCGGAAGCTTCTGCAGCTTGCGGAACATCGCGCCCCGGAGCTTCATCACGATTCGCTGAGAGACGCCTGCCATCATCCAGCCTTGGAACAAGGTGAGCAGTCCGTCCATGACGTATGCGGCGATCATCGCAAGCAGAATGACTTGCAGCACGGAGAAATCCACAGCGCCGCCAGAAACCGTCATCGTGTCGATCGATAGCCCGATCAAGTAAGGTCCGGCCAGCCCGATCCCGGCATTGATCAGCAAAAAGACGAAAATGACCGTCAGCAGCTTCCGTTCCCCGCCGAGATACTTCCACAGTTTCGCCATCGTCGCTTTGAAGTTTTTTGGCTTTACGACCGGTCCTCGACCCCGCGCCCCGAATCCCCCGGCCCCCGGATGCCGGCCGGGCACCGGCGGCATCGCCAGATCGGCCTGGCTTCGCTGTTCTTCCGTCCGTTCATTCGGCTTGGACATTCGGCTGCACCTCCTTCCCGATTTGCGACTCGTAGATTTCCTTGTATACGCTGCATTCCCGCAACAGCTGCTCGTGCCGGCCGATTCCGACGATCTCACCCTCGTCGAGCACGATAATCTGGTCGGCATCCATGACCGACGTAATCCGCTGTGCGATGAGCAGGCACGTTACGTTGCTTGCGTACTGTTTTAACGATTGCTTGATCTTCGCTTCAGTAGCAACGTCTACCGCGCTGGTGCAGTCGTCCAGAATCAATATATCCGGCCTTCGGATAAGCGCCCGCGCAATCGAGACGCGCTGCTTCTGCCCGCCCGACAAATTAACTCCGCGCTGGCCGAGCACGGTGTCGTAGCCTTCGGGGAACGCGGCGATAAACTCGTGCGCTTCGGCGAGCCTGGCCGCACGCTCGATCTCTTCGCGGGTTGCATCGTCCTTGCCCCACCTAATATTGTCCGCCACCGTACCGGAGAACAGCACCGATTTCTGCGGGACGATCGCGATCCTCTCCCGAAGGGCGCTCGGATCGACCTCCAGCACGTTTGTTCCGTTCACTTTGACCGTACCTGAATCGGCATCATAAAAACGCGGGATCAGTCCGATCAGACTGCTCTTGCCCGAACCGGTCGATCCGATAATGCCTACCGTTTGCCCCGGCAAGCAGGTGAAGCTGATGCGATGGAGCGCCGGCTCGCCCGACGGGCCGTCGTACGAAAACGTCACGTTTTCGAAATCGACTCTTCCTCTCGCGGCCGGAACGTCCCGGATCGCCTGTTCCTTCCACGTCATCGTATTCATCTCGGCGAACACTTCCCCGATCCGCACCGCCGAAGCCCGCGCGCGGACGAACATGTTAAATACCATCGAGATCATCAGCAGCGACATTAAAATTTGGGTCATATAGTTAATAAAGGCCAGCACGTGCCCGACCTGCATCTGCCCGCTGTCGACCCGGATACCGCCGATCCAGATGACGGCGACGATCCCGAAGTTGACGGTCAGCATTATGGCCGGGTTAAACACGGACATCGCTCGCATCACTTGGACCGAGCGGTCTTTGTATTCGTCGTTTGCCTTGTCGAATTTGTCCGTTTCGTAGTCGAACCGGTTGAACGCCTTCACGACCCGCACGCCGGACAAATATTCGCGAATGACGCCGTTTACCCGGTCCAGCGCCTTCTGCACCTTCATAAACCGCGGAAAGCCGATCTTCATGTTCAACACGACGAGCAGGGCGACGACAGGGACGACGACGGCAAGTACGGTCGACAAGTGCGGATTCAGCCGGACGGCCATAATCAAACTGCCGATGCAGAGCAAGGGGGCTTTTACGAAAATACGCATAAGTCCGTTCACGAAGTTTTGCACTTGCGTCACGTCGTTCGTCAGCCGGGTAACCAAGGAAGCCCTTTCAAATTGATCGATGCTTGTAAACGACAAGCTCTGGATCTTGCGGAACAAGTCGGCCCTCAGCTCGGTGCCGAACTTCTGCGAGACGCGGCTGGCGATGATATTGCGCGCACTGGCGGACAACGCTCCGACAGCCGTAATAAGCAGCATCAGACCTCCGATCCGCATGATGTAATCCATCCGGCTCTCGGCTACCCCGACATCGATAATGCTCGCCATCAGCGTAGGCAGCATGAGATCGCACAGCGCTTCAATCGTGAGAAAGAAGACCGCTACGCAAAACAGCTTCCAATACTTTTTGACATATACGTTCAAAAACTGCAACCCGATCTCTCCTCACCTATTAGCGCTACCGTTATTATACATCCATATCCGGCAAAGAGGTATCAAATCATTACCTAACTACCTATCGGTTCAGCCAAAAAACAGAGCCGTCACCCCAGGTCATTTAAATGAGACCTAACGGGACAGCTCTGTTCGTTCATACGCTTCCTTGCGCCATTATGCCGGTTACTTCACGCCTTTTTCGACTTCCTTCACCATCTCGGCGACCGAGATCAACCCGCCGCCCGACAAATACCAGTAATTCGGGTCGAGGTACACGATATTGCCGTTTTGGAACGCTTTGGTCTTTTTGACGAGCTCGTTTTCGATCGTTTTCTTCGCCGCCGGTTCTCCGCCGACAGCCGCTCCGCGGTCGATGACGAACAGATAGTCCGGGTTTTTCTCTGCGATATATTCGAACGAGACAGGCTTGCCGTGCGTCGATACTTCAATGTTTTTGTCCACAGGTTCGAAACCGATGACGTCATGCAGGATACCGAAGCGGGAACCCGCGCCGTAAGCGCTGATCGAGCCTTCGTTGGCGAGTACGATCAAGGCGTTTTTGCCGTTCGCTTTCACTTTTTGGTTCAGCTTCTGGATCGAATCGCTGACTGCTTTCAGTTCGGCTTCCACTTGCTGTTCTTTGCCGAAAATTTGTCCGACGATTTTGGAGTTTTCCGTGTAGGACTCCATATATTTCGCTGTGTCTACGCCAAGGAAAATCGTCGTGCCGATTTTGCTGAGCTCTTCGTAGGCGGTTTGCTGTCTGCCGGAAATGATGATCAGATCCGGTTTGATCGCGCTGATTTTCTCGAAGTCAGGCTCTACCAGGCTGCCCACGTTTTTGTACTTGGCATCTTTGTATTTGGCCAGGTACGGCGGAATGTTCGCTTGCGGTACACCGGTCACTTCAACGCCGAGCTTGTCGAGCGTATCGAGAATGCCGAAATCGAATACAACGATTTTTTGCGGGTTTTTCTTCACTTTCGATTCGCCCAGCTTGTGCTTGATCGTCAGCTCCGTCTGCTCCGGAGCCGGTGTGGACGACGGTGCGGACGGCGCGGCGCCGTTCGTCTTGTCGCCCGAACCGCCGCATGCGGCCGTTACGAGGGCCAAAATCAACAATGTTGCCAAAATCATAAAATTCTTTTTCATTTGGAACCACCTTTTCATCGTTTATTATATGTGGAACATGTTTCTACTACATAACCGTTAGGATGGTACGCATATGTCTTCATTTAAAGTAGACGCATATTTTGTTGCCGTCGACCTGATGAATCGGGATATGCAGATCGTATATATCCTGCAGAACCGGCGTGCTGATAATATCGTCGGTCGGCCCTTCCTTGACCACCTTGCCGTTTTTGAGTGCGACAATGTAATCCGAATAACACGAGGCGAAATTGATGTCGTGCAGGACGAGCACGATCGTTTTGTCCAGATCGCTGACCATCCGCTTCAGCACCTGCATAATTTGCACGGAATGCTTCATATCCAGATTGTTGAGCGGCTCGTCGAGCAGCACGTATTCGGTGTTTTGGGCGATAACCATCGCGATGAACGCCCGCTGCTTTTGCCCTCCGCTCAGCTGATCGAGGAATTTGTTCTGCATCGGCCCGAGCTCCATATAATCGATCGCTTCGTCCACGTAAGCGCGGTCTTCCTTCGTCAGCCTGCCTTGCGAGTACGGAAATCTGCCGAAGCCGACGAGATCCTTGACGGTCAAGAGGACGTTGATATGGTTCGCCTGTTTGAGGATCGAGATTTTTTTGGCCAAATCGTTGCTCTTCCACTTGCCGAGCTCGACTCCTTCGATCAGCACCTCCCCTTCGTCCTTGTCGGCCAATCGGCTGACCATCGAGAGCAGAGTGCTTTTGCCTGCTCCGTTCGGACCGATAAATGAAGTGATTTTGCCTTTCTCGATGTTCACGGAGACGCGTTCGACTACCGCTTTGCCCCCATATGTTTTGGTAACGTTTCTGACCTCTATCACGATTTACTCTCCTTTAGGAGCAAATACAGGAAGTACACTCCGCCGATGAAATTGATGATAACGCTGATCGTAGTAGAGAAGGTGAACACCCGTTCCACCACGAGCTGTCCGCCGACCAGCGCGATGATGCTGATCAGGATCGATCCGGGTATCAAATATTTGTGCTCATACGTCTTCAGCATCTGGTAAGCTACGTTCGCCACGAGCAGGCCAAGGAATGTGATCGGGCCGACCAGCGCCGTGGAGATCGAGATCAGGACCGCTACGACGATCAGCAGCTTTTTCACAATGGCGTTATACGGAACTCCGAGATTGACCGCATGCTCCCGTCCGAGCGACAGGACGTCCAAATATTTGGCCATTCTACAGCAGTACAGGCCGACCAATCCGATCGCGATAATCGAGATCGTTAACAAGTCGGTATTGATCCGGTTGAAGCTGGCGAACATTTTGTCTTGAACGATCATGAATTCATTCGGGTCGATCAGCACTTCCATGAACGTCGTGATGCTGCCGAAAAACGAACCCATAATGATGCCCACCAGCAGCAGGTAGTAAATGTTCCGCCCTTCCTTCTTGAACAAAAACCAGTACAGCAGGAAGGCGAATCCGACCATGAAAGCGACCGAGATGACGAAATTGATGTTTTTGTTCGTGATCGACAAGCTCGTCGAGCCGTATACGAAAATGATGAACACCTGAATGAGCAAATACAGCGAATCTTGGCCGATAATGCTCGGCGTTAAGATCCGGTTGTTCGTTATCGTCTGGAACACGATCGTCGAGAAAGCGATGGCCGCAGCCGTCAGCACGATAGCGGCGATCTTGATCCCTCTTCGCGGCAGTATGTAGCTCCAGTTGCCTCCGGACTGGATCACGAGAAAGACGACGATCAGCGCGACGGAGACCAGCGCCAGTATACCGAGCTTACCTTTAGGACTCATATGCCTTTCTCCTCAACAGCAAGTAAAGAAAAATACCGCTTCCGATGACGCCGACGGTCAGCCCGATCGGGATTTCATACGGAAATATAATAACGCGGCCCAAGATGTCGCATGCCAGAACGAAGACGGCTCCGAGCAAAGCGGTGTGAGGAAGATTTTTTTTCAAATGATCCCCATTGTACATCGTTACGATATTCGGCACGACCAGCCCGAGAAACGGGATAATCCCTACCGTCAGAATGTTCGCCGACGATACGAGCGCGACGATGATCAGTCCGATGTTGACAACCTGTTTGTACTTCAGCCCAAGGTTGCGGGAGAAATCTTCGCCCATGCCGGCGATCGTAAACCGGTTGGCGTACAAGTACGAGATGACGAGCAGCGGCAGGCTGACGTACAGCATTTCGTACCGGCCTTTCATAATGAGCGAGAAATTGCCTTGCAGCCATGACGAGATGTTCTGGATCAGGTCGTGCTTGTAAGCGAAAAACGTTGTAATGGAACCGATAATGTTCCCGAACATCAAGCCGACGAGCGGAATGAAGATCGCGTCCTTGAATTTCACTTTGTCCAAAATTTTCATAAACATCAGCGTGCCCGCCAGCGCGAATACGAACGCGACCAGCATCTTGACGAGCGGCGCGGCGGCGCCGAACAAAATCATCGACACCAGCACCCCGAGCCTGGCCGAGTCCATCGTCCCTGCAGTCGTCGGAGATACGAACTTGTTCCTCGTCAGCTGCTGCATGATCAGTCCGACGACGCTCATGCTCACGCCGGCGATCAGGATGCTGATCAAGCGGGGAAACCGGCTGATCCACAGGACATGAACCTGATCGTCGCTCAGATCGAACAGATCGAGCGGTGAAATGTTTTTGACCCCGATAAACAGGGAGACGATCGAGAGCACCACCAAAGCAGCAATCAAGTATCTTTTTTTCATAACGCCCCGTTAACTTCCTTCATTAGAAAAGATAATCATTCTCAATAGCTCTCAAAAATAGAAGCGGCGATGCCGCCATTCAACAAGTGCACCGATCCGAACGCCTTGCACGCCATAGACCGGACCGCGGATAAACTTCCGGGTGTGGATCAGGCAACGTGAGATTCGGAACGCTGCAGTTAACATTGATAATCATTATCAACTTCACCTATTTTACACGAAAACCCGGTTAGTTTAATGGAGTTTTCTATATTTGCGCATGGACTTTTCTATTTGTGTCCGATTATTGGAGGAACTGTCCCACGAGCCGGTCGATAATGCTTTCATAGGTGGCGGCGTTATACATAAGGGGCGACTTGCATCGGACGATCAGGCAGCGGGTATCCGTACGGTTGCCCTTCAGCTTCCTCCAGCGCTCCTCCAACTGGGCGCACCGGTCGGCCGGCCACGACTCCGGGGCGAGAAACAGCAAGTTGTCGGCATCGATATTCGCGATTTCATCAAAGGTCGCCGGCTCCAGCATCCCGATGTCGCCGGCAGCGCCGGGAGCGGCCACTTGCAAATCATCGTAGAACAAATCTTTGATTTTGCTCGTTCGTTTGCCGTATACGCGAAACCGGACCCCGAACGTGCTGGCCAGCAAATAAGGCGTCTCCCCGAACGTGCGGCGGACGTGAAATCTCGCATTCTCCACTTTGATGTCATAAAAAGCAAGCCATCTCTTCGCCACGGTCGAAATGTCGAGCACTTCGCTTATTTGCAGCAGGCGGTCTCTCCATGAATTTTCTTTCCAGGCGAGGGATATGACGGGTGCGATCGAAGACAGCGTGGTGCGAAGCTCCTCCGTGATCGGCGAAGTCAGAATCAGCTCCGGGTGGCTGGCTCGGATCTGCTCGATGTAAGGACCGGTGTCCGGCGCTTCGGACCATCCGCGGTCGAGCACGAGCTCGGGCATAATGCCGAGCACCGATATATCGCCGGCGAAAACCGGCGGGATGACGATCCGCTTCTGGGCGCAAGCCGCGTATTCGGTCGGGGACATGCCCATATGCTTCTTGAACAGTCTGCTGAAATAAAGCTCGTCCGCATATCCGACGGAATGCGCCACATCCATAACCGGAATTCGGGAATTGGCCAGCAGCCGCAGCGATTCGTTCAAGCGAACGGTCGTAATAAATTTATGCGGACTTAACCCGGTCTGCCTGCGGAACAGCTCGTAAAACCGGCTGGAGCTGGCCCCGGACAACCGGGCAAGCTGCTCCATATCCGCAGGCTCGGAGTAACGATCCAGCATATGCTGCTTGGTCCGCTCCACGTAATCGATCAGTTCGTCATCGGCGCCGCCCGGTTTCTCGGCATCCCCCGCATAGGCGGCGAAGGCGGATGCGATGGCGTACAGATGCGATTGCAGCCGGTAATAGACGGCCGGCTCCACCTCGGCGTTCGGATCGCCGCTCGTAAAGTCCGGAATCCAGGTTACCGATTGCGGGACGCGAAACCCGGACAAACTGTCGCCTTTCCCCGCCAGCGGATAAGGCTGCAAGCCTTCCGGCACCGCTCGCCCCCGGCGCTCCACCTGAAACCGGATCATCGCCACGCGGGCCGCACGGCTCTCGTCATTATGAATCGTGCACCGGCAATAAGGCGGAATGTAGACGAGCTCACCCGCATGTATAGGTCCCGTACGCCGTCCGTCTTCCAGATCGAGCGTAACTGTAACGGTTTCTTTCATAATCATAGCGAACTTCGGATACCTTCTCTCCGGCAGCTCGATCCATAGTCCGCCCTCCAGGGTCAGTTCTTCCGTCTTGACGTAACGGAGGAATACGTCCCGATACTCGCCCGCAGCACTCATCCGCTCACTTCCTTACTATAGTTTCAGGTTACCCGGTTCTTCTGTTACCCAATGAATGGATGGTATAAATGCCCGAATAAGCAGCCGCCCTTCGGCGGCCCATACAACAAATCGATCTTATCTGAAAACCATTCTCAATGCAATCCGAATGACACATTTGGCAAATGTTAGATGGACGCCCGGACCAACCGCCCGGGCTCTCTTGAAAAAACCGAAGTAACCTCAGCGGTCACGCTCGTACGGTTCATCGAATCGGTCTTCAGCGGCCAGCCAAGCCGGCCGTACGGTGGCGGGCGTGGTATAGTGGCGGGGTGGAAGCATTTGCGTCCGGGGACGGGCAGGTTGGCGCGTTGGGCGATGGGGTGGGCACGGTATGGTGGCGGGTTGGACCGCGTTTGCGTACGGGGACCGGGTCAGGTTGGCGCTTTGGGCGAGGTGGCGGAGAATTAGGAGCGGTTTGAGACTCTTATTTCGGCGGATAGGTACATTTTCAGTGAAATAAGAGCGATCCGCAGCTCTTATTGAAGCGGGAATCTTGGTTTTGGACTCAAAACGAAAAAATAAGAGCTTCCAAAAGCCCTTATTTCGATAAAGTGGTTAGATTAGGAGGAAATAAGAGGTCCTGGTAGCTCTTATCCCCTTCAGGTATTCAATTAATCGGCGCAAAACGGCTAGCTGCTACATCCATACACAGCATGCGCCGGTTGTCTGCTTGGTCTTCGCTGCTTTGCGTTGGGGTTAGCCGAACATTTTAATAATTAAACTTACACAGACCACATTCACCGCGATTAGGGCGGGGACTCCGATCGTAAACGACAAATGCTTCGTCTTGTGCCGGAACGCCCGCATCCCGATCAGCGCTCCAGCCGCCCCGCCAATTGCCGCAACGAGAAATAAACGCTTCTCCGGCACACGCCGGCGCTTCCGGACCGCCATCGACTTGTCGTAACCAAACATAAAAAAACCGACGACATTAATGATTACCAGATATAGAATAATAAACGCCAATCGCACGTCCCCCTTCCGTACCACAAACCAGATTCTATCATTCTATCAAACTATACAGGTTACGGAAAGGTGACGCGCTGAAACAACTACCGGCGATCGAATGCTTACCGAAGACAATTAGCTCTGGCTCCGGCTCTCTGGCTCCGGCTTTGCCACCACTGGGCCTCGGCACTGGACCTGAAACTAAAACCGGTACTGAAAACAGGAACGCATCCGAGCGATCCCGTTTTCAGTACCAGTCATCACAAGCCGGGGACGGAGGCGCGCCGCCGAAGCGGAGCTACCGCATCGGGTTCACGGATTTTCACCGCGAACAGCACGCCTTCCTCCCAGCCCCAGCCGCAAACCAACTATCCCGTCTTACTTTTTCCGCTCGGCGTCCAGCACTTTGTTTGCCCTGTCGTTCGCATCCCGCAGTGCCGTGTTGACGTCCTTCGAGCCGCCGAGCACCTCGTTCATCGCTTTGGTCAGCTCGGCGCGGACGAGTGAGTCGTACACCGATACATGATACAGCGGGGCCGACTTCAGCTTAAAGATCGCCTGCACGTTTTTGCCCTTCAACGACTGCAGGTTGGCACCGAAGTTTTTCTCCATGGCCGGATCGACCAAAGCGGACACATAGCCGCCCCGGACAATATCCTGCTGAATCTCGGTGGACGTGAGGTAAGCGATTACCTGGAACGCCGCTTCCTTATGCTTGCTCAGCGACGAAATGCTCATATTGTGCGAATCGACCTGATACGATTTGCCCGGCGCCTCGTCGTAGGTCGGCATCGAGACCATATCCCAATTCAGGGCCGCGCCTTTCAAGTGCTGCTCCTCAAAATTCGCAAGCACGTTCCAGAACGTCGACATTGCAACCGTTCCTTTGTAGAAATCCTGCATGTTGTTGCCGCGCTTATTGCCCGGGATGCTATAGATCGTCTGCAGATTGTTAAGCGCTGTCTCAAACCCGCGCGCCTCCAGATTCGCTTTTCCCGACGACTGGACGAAAGGCGTGGTCAGTTGCGATACGGCGGACGTGATGTCGCTGGCATCCAGCCCTTTGTACTCCACCCCGCCATCGGTCCGGGTCAGCTTTCGCGCCAGCTCCGTCGCCTGACTCCAGGTCATGCCGTCCTGCGGATACGCTACCCCGAATTTGTCGAACAAATCTTTGTTGTAATACATGACGGCAAAATTGCGGTAGATCGGGATCGCGTACAGCTCGCCTTTCGTCCCCCACAGCTTGATCGCCTCGATCGCCAGCGGGTCCAGCTTGTTCAGATCAAATCCGTTCGAGCTGACCAGCGAATTCAGATCTTGCAGCACGTTCAGATTGATATACTCAGCGTACCAGGGCGTACTGTTGTAGATCAGGTCCGGAAAATCCCCCGCAGCCACGAGGTCGGCCGGAAGCTGGCCCTTTTGCCGCAGCAGCGGCTTGAGTGTAATATGCGGGTACTTTTTCTGGACCGCATCCACGATCAGATCCTGAATCGGAAACGCCGATTGCATATACAACGTCAACGTAACCGGTTCCGGAGGTTTCGGCTGTTCCTTCCCCGCCTCTCCGCCCGACGTTGATTCCTTGGCGGCACAGCCCGCCAAAATAACGGCCAGAAGCGCCGCAACACTACCCACTCGACGATACGTTTTCATTTGGTTATCCCCCTTGTCGTTAGCACGCAACTTACGACTCTATCTTATAAAAATATCCGCGTCCGGTCGTTGCAGAATAGTGTCCGATATGCGAAAGCGGCCCGTTCGCCCGTTCCTTGCGCCGTCTAAGCTTGCCTGCCGGCGTTGAACGATTTTGACATTGTCCGTCTCTCCGTCGCCGGATCTCGGCGCAGATCCGCCCGGTCTCCCACCGGACAGACGATTATGCCTCCCCTAACCGGTTGGATGAAAACATTACGTCCGCGAAAACACCGCATTCCTCCATGCTCCAAAAATCGAGTAGGCCCATGCACAATTGCATGGGCCTCTCACAGATCCGGACGTGCGGGTCATCGCATCCGGCTCCTCCAAGATTATCCCCTTTGGGGGTGATGTTCATTGTAAAGCTCAAGAAGACT